>JANQFI010000415.1 GCA_028277905.1 Chromatiaceae bacterium
CGCAGGATTCTCGTCCGCCTTCGCGAAGCGGCAGCGCGTGCAGAGTCGTTCCATGTGCGCGTTGCCGCGACAAAGCAGGCGGGCGAGAAGACAAGCCAGGCGGAACGTTTGTTGACAGAGCTCGCCTGAGCCTGAGATGCCGCCCCGCAGGGGTCGCCGCGGGACAACCCAAGCGCGGTGCCCTGGGCGCTGCTGCCGCCATTGCGCGAACGGCGGCTGAAGATTCGGTCCGGATCGCATCAAGACGAGAGCATCGAGAACATGCAGATCGGAATCCCCTGGCTGTACGACTTCCCGCTTTGGCTGAACGCGCTGACCTTCGTCGCCGTGCTCTTGCTCGCCGTAGAGCTTGGCTACCGTGGCGGTCTGCGACAACGCCGCCTGCTCAACAAGACCGCCGAGAAAAGGACCCGCGGCGACGTGACGCTCAGCTCACTGCTGGCGCTGCTGGGGCTGATGCTCGCGTTCACCTATGCCTTCACGCTGAGCCGCTCCGACACCCGCCAGCGCGCCGTCGTCGAGGAAGCCAACGCCCTGGGAACGGCATTCCTCAAGGCCGACTTCCTGCCGGAGCCCGGCCGCTCGGAGCTGCAGCAGCGGCTGTTGGACCATGCGCGCGCCCGCATCGTGACCGCGGACCTGGTCAAGGATCGCGCGTCGCGCCAAGCCACGCTCGCGCGGATGAAGGAGGTCCAGTCGCAGCTCTGGCCCGCGCTCGAGCAAGCGATCGGAGACAGTCAGCTCGGTGCCTACGAGATGTCGATGATAGGGTCGGTCACGGGCGTGCTGGACGCCGATACCCGTCGGCTCGCAGCGGGCGTCGACCGACTGCCAGGTGTCGTGTCCCTGCTGCTGCTCGCGATCGCCGCACTCTCCGTGGGCGTCGCCGGCAACAATGCCGGCCTGAGCGGGCAGATCAACCGTTGGCGGATGTTCGGTTTCGTGCTGATCCTGGTGTTCCTCATGGTCATGATCCTCGACTTCGATCTGCCGCAGACGGGCTTCGTGCGCCTGTACGATTTGCCGATCCATCGGGTCGTTGCCGACATGGAAAGCGCGCTGTCTTCGTGATCCCTGCCGCCCGGACCGCGTATCGCGCGCCGCGGCTGCGCGCATTACTGTGCTTTGTCGCCATCTTGGAAGCGGCGCTCTTGACAGCGGCGCTGTTCACGACGTCCGCAGCCCAGGCCGACTGGATGAGCCTCACCGGCGCCGAGACGGCGCCGACCATCGCCGAGATCTATGTGCTGGACGACGGGGTGCGGGTGATGCTGGAGGTCTATGTCGGCGACCTGATGCATTTCGAGGCCCTGATTCCCGATGCCTGGACCGAGGAGGCTGGCATCGAGCGGCCGCCGCTGGACGAGCGCATGCGCCGCTTCTCGGACACCGGCTTGCAGTTCATCACCGACACCGGCGAGAAGCTCCAGGCGCGGCTGGCTCTGGCGGAGCCCCGTCTGCGGGTGGATCGGAAATCCCCCTTCGCCGGCATGATCGACCCCATGACCCGCCGGCCCCTGCCCGATGCGCCCGCAGACAAGCGCGTGCTCTACGCCGAGCTGTCCTACCCCTTCGGCGCCCGGCAGCCGCAGGCGCTGACCATGGTCCCGCCCTCAGGGCAAGACGGCCTGCCGCTCGCCAGCATCGGCTTCATCGCCTACCACAAGTCCGTCCCCATTATCGACTTCCGATACCTGAGCGCGCCCAGCCAGCTGCTGCTGGACTGGGACGACCCCTGGTACTCCCGCTTCGAGAACCCGAACCTCAAACGCCATCACGCCTCCGCGCTCATGTCCTTCCTCTACGTGGAGCCCTACGAGGTCCGCCACGAGATCCTGACGCGCGTGCGGGACCTGAAGGCCTGGATGGATCTGGGCCTGCGCGGCGACGCGATCATCGAGATAGACGAGCTCGCGCCGCTCAAGGAACGCATCGGCGCCTTCCTGCTGGCGCGCAACCCGGTGCACATCGACGGCGAGCCCGCCAAGGCGATCCTCGCTGGCATCGACTTCGTGCGGGTGGGCCTGACCGGCATTCAGCTCATCGAGCAGCCGGAGCCCCTGGACATCGACACGGCCATCGTCGGCGTCATCATCAGCTATAGCACCGGCGGCCTGCCGCAACGGGTGACCCTGGACTGGGAGCTGTTCACGGACCAGATCCAGCGGGTGCCGGCCACCGCGACCGATCCCGCGGGCCCACTGCCGACCTACCTGACGCCCGACGCGCCCGTCCACACCTGGACCAATTACCTCAAGACCTACCGGCTGCCCAGGGTGCAGTCCGTGGCGGTAGCGAGCTCGCTCGGCGAGCTGCGGCTGCCCTGGCTCACACTGCTCTGCGCGCTGCTGGCCGTGCCGGCGGTCCTGTGGATGCTGAGGTGCAGGCAGAGTGGAGAGCGCAGCGCCCTGCCGCTCGCGGCCTTGGCGTTGCTGCTCATCGTCAGCGCCCTGGCCTACCCGGCCATGCGGCTCACGCTGGCACGGCCCGCGCCGCTGGCCGGCGAGCTGTCGCCGGCCCAGGCCCGGGAGCTGCTCGCGGTGCTGCTCAAGAACGTCTACCGCGCCTTCGACTTCCGTGACGAGGAGGACGTCTACGACAAGCTCGCCATCAGCGTCAGCGGCGAGCTGCTCGCGGAGCTGTACCTGCAAAACCGGCGGTCCTTCGCAATCCAGCGCGCCGGTGGTGCCCGGGCCAGGATCAAGTCCGTGGCGGTGCAGCAGGCAGTCGCCGAGCGCCGCCCCGGAGGCCCATTGTCCTTCGCCATCCGGGCGGGCTGGACGGCCGAGGGCAGCGTCGGTCACTGGGGCCATGCGCACAGCCGCCGCAACCGCTACGATGCGGTCGTCACCGTCTCCGCCGTCGAGGATGCCTGGATGATCACCGACCTCGAGGTACTGGAGGAGGAGCGCATCGACCCGAGCTACGGCGGTCAAACATCTGACCCCAGCACTCGAGCGGCCACTCCGGCTGCCGTCGCCGCCAGCGGGAGCGCGCCGGCCCGATGATCCGCATCGAGGCACTCGAGTTCAGCTATCCGGACGCGAGCCTGAAGCTGCGCGTCAAGAGCTTCCAGATCGCGACCGGCGAGAAGCTGGCCTTAATCGGCCCCAGCGGCTCGGGTAAGACCACGCTGCTGAACCTGGTCGCGGGCATCCTGCTGCCGCAGCGCGGGCGCATCCAGTGCCAGGACGTCGAGGTCAGCAGCCTGGGCGACCGGCAGCGGCGGGACTTCCGCATCCGCAGCATCGGCTTCGTCTTCCAGGACTTCCAGCTCATCGAGTACCTCCATGTGCTGGACAACATCCTGCACCCCTATCGCATCACGGGCGCACTGCGGTTGACCCCTCAGGTTCGGGAGCGTGCCAGGACCCTGGCGGCGCAGATGGGGATGGGCGACAAGCTGCACCGGCCGGTGGACAGGCTCTCCCACGGCGAGCAACAGCGGGTCGCCATCTGCCGCGCGCTGCTGCCCTCGCCCGCCCTGGTGCTGGCGGATGAGGCCACCGGCAACCTCGACCCGTGCAACAAGGGCCTTATCCTGGACCTGCTGTTCGCGAGCGTCGCCGACCAGGGCGCGACCCTGCTCGCGGTGACCCACGACCACGATCTGCTGCCCCGCTTCGACCGTGTCGTGGACATCGCCGAGGGCCAATCCAGGTCCTGACCCCGGCATCTCTCGGCCATGCTCGACAGCTTCTACGTCGCCTGGCGCTACCTGGCCTTCCACAAGGCCCGCACCGCGACCCTGGTCGCCTGCGTCACGCTGCTGGCCGCGCTACCACTCGCGCTCCAGGTATTGCTCGAGGCGAGCGAGCGGCAGCTGCGCGCCCGCGCCGAGGCGACGCCGCTGCTGCTCGGCGCCAAGGGCAGCGCGCTGGACCTGGTGATGAATGCCCTGTACTTTGCCGACGCAATGCCGGCGCCGATCTCCATGGCTGCACAGGACCAGGTCGATGCATCCGCGCTGGCGCTGCCCATCCCGCTCTATGTGCGCTTTCAGGCGCGCGGCTTCCCCATCGTCGGGACCACGCTGGACTATTTCGACTTTCGCGGCCTCGAGATCGCCCGCGGCCGGCCGCTCGCCATGCTCGGCGAGGCCCTGGTCGGTGCCGAGGTCGCGGCACGGCTGGGCTTGACGCCGGGCGACGGCCTGCTGTCGTCGCCGGAGACGGTATTCGACCTAGCCGGCGTCTACCCGCTCAAGCTGCGCGTGGTCGGTGTGCTGGCGCCGAGTCGATCCCCGGACGACCGGGCGGTATTCGTCGACGTCAAGACCGCCTGGGTGGTGGAGGGGTTGGTGCACGGGCACGCAGACCTGGGCCGGCGGGCGGACGACTCCGTCATCATCGAGCAGACGGAGGGCAACACCATCGCCAGCGCCAAGCTCGCCCAATACACCGAGATCACCGAGGCCAACATCGCGAGCTTCCATTTCCACGGCGACCCGGCGGGGTATCCGCTAAACGCCGTCATCGTCGTAGCGCAGGACGCCAAGTCCGGCACCCTGCTGCGCGGGCGTTACCTGAATGGCGAGAGCCCGCACCAGCTGGTGCTGCCGGGCGCCGTCATCGACGGCCTGCTCGCTGACGTCTTCCGCATCAAGCGCGTGCTGGATGCCGTGATCGGGGTCGTGGGCCTCGCGACCCTGCTGGCACTGGCCCTGGTCTTCACGCTGTCCGTGCGGCTTCGCCAGCGCGAGATCCATACACTCTTCCGTATCGGCTGCAGCAGGTTCACCATCGCGAGGCTGCTCGGTGCAGAGATGGCGATCATCGCTACGGCGAGCGCCGGACTCTGCGGCGCCGCGCTCACGGCGGTCCATGCCTCCAGCGACGAGCTGGTGCGCAGGCTCTTCTTCGGCTGAACGGGTCGGCTTCGAACAGACTGGAGCTAGCATGAGAGCTCGAGCCCTGCGGTTTGGCCATTGGCCCATCCTGCTGAATCCCTGGCTGAATGGCCGGCAGGCAGGGTGGATGGTCGTCGTGCCAGGCACACTGCTGGGCGTTCTTCTGAGCACCGGCTTACTCGGGGCGGTATGCGCCGCGGCCGAGCGCCCGGCGGTCTACGCCGTGAACTACCCGCTGCAGTACTTCGCCGAGCGCATCGCCGGCGAGCACGCGGAGGTCGTATTACCGGTGCCGCCAGGCATGAACCCGGCGTTCTGGCAGCCGGACGCCGCGGCCATCGCAGACCTGCAGCGCGCGGATCTCATCCTGCTGAACGGCGCCGGCTACGCCAAGTGGCTCGACCGCGTGACCCTGCCGCGGCGCAAGCTGGTGAATACGTCCGCGGGCTTTCGGGATTCGTACATCGAGACGACAGAAGCCCCGACCCACAGCCACGGCCGCGAGGGAGCACATTCGCACGCCGGCACCGCCTTTACCACCTGGCTGGACTTCGCGCAGGCGGCAGAGCAGGCGCAGGCGGTGCAGGATGCGCTGGCGCAGTTGCTGCCGGCGCAGGTGCCGGCCTTGCGGAACAACCTCGACGGCCTGAAGCGCGACCTGCACGACCTCGACAGGCGTCTCGCGGCAATGGTCGCGCGCGAGCCGCACATGCCGCTGCTGGCCTCCCACCCCGTCTACCAGTACCTGGCCCGCCGCTACGGCCTGGAGCTGAGCAGCGTGCTCTGGGAACCGGATGCACTGCCATCGCCGGCTGAATGGCAGGCGCTCGTCGCGCTGCGCGAGACGCATCCGGCAGACTGGATGCTCTGGGAGGCCGAGCCCCTGCCGGCAACTCGCCGGCGGCTTGAAGCGCTCGGCATCCGGAGCGCCGTCTTCGCGCCCTGCGGCAATCGGCCGGAGCACAGCCGCGACCCGAATCAGTACTCGGGTCAGGTCCCGAGCCAGGGCCAGGGCCACGACCGGGGCCGGGGCCGGAGCCTGAGCCAGGACCGGCAAGACGCCGACTTCCTCAGCGTCATGCACGCCAACCTGGAACGGCTCGCGGAGGTCTTTGGTGGCGCCGGGGGCCGCTGAGCCCTAGTACAGCGGTGCGGCTCCCTGGCATCATGCCGTGCCTACCGAGTCGCCAACCGGGACCCGCACACCTTGACCCCTGCATTGAGCGACGAGCTTCAGCTCGCGGACGGCCTGATCTATCTGAATCACGCCGCCATCGCCCCCTGGCCGCGCCGCGCCGTGGCCGCGGTGCAGCGTTTCGCGGCGGGCTGCGGTAGCCTCGGCTCCAAGGGCTATACGGACTGGCTGGCGACGGAGCGGCGGCTGCGCGAGCGCTTGGCGGCGCTGATCGGCACAGCGGTCACGGACGACGTCGCCCTGGCCAAGAGCACCTCCGAGGCACTGTCCTGGGTCGCCCAGGGCCTCGACTGGCGGCCGGGCGACAATCTGGTGGGCATCGCGCAGGAATTCCCGTCCAACCGTATCGTCTGGGAGGCACTGGCCGAGCGCGGCGTCGCCTACCGGGCGCTGGACCTTTCCAGGGCCGTCGATCCCGAGGCGGAGCTGCTGGGCCTGTGCGATGCGCGCACTCGGCTCTGCGCCGTCAGCTGGGTGCAGTACGCGGGCGGACTCAGGCTGGATCTCGGCCGGCTCGGCCGGGGGCTGCGCGAGCGTGGTGTGCTCTTCTGCGTGGACGGCATCCAGGGGCTAGGCGCCCTGCCCTTCGACCTCGCCGAGGTGCCGGCGGACTTCATCGCCGCAGACGGACACAAGTGGATGCTGGGTCCGGAGGGGCTCGCCCTCTTCTGGTGCCGTCCCGAGCTGCGCGAGTCGCTCAGGCTCACGCAGTACGGCTGGCACATGGTCGAGCACGCCGGCGACTTCTCTCGCCGGGACTGGCGGCCCGCGGCGAGCGCCCGGCGCTTTGAGGCCGGCAGCCCCAACATGCTCGGTATCCATGCCCTGGAGGCGAGCCTGTCGCTGCTGCTGGAGGTCGGCATGGCGGCTGTCGGCGCCGCCGTCGCCGAGCGCGCCGGACGCCTGATCGAGCTGATCGACCGCCATGGCCTGGAGCTGCTGAGCCCGCGCCAGCCCGAGCGCCGCGCCGGGATCGTCACCTTCCGCGTGCCTGGGGTGGACCAGGACGCGCTCTACCGCAGGTTGATGCGGCGCGATGTGATGTGCGCGAGCCGCGGCGGCGGGATCAGGTTTTCGCCGCACGCCTACACCCCGGTCGAGCAACTGGAGCAGGCCATGGCGCGGACCTTATCGGCGGCAGCCGGCCGGCCTCTCGCCCGACCCGCCGCGCAGCTCGGTTGCGGTGCGGAGTGGCCTCTAGGTTGACAGAGCACCTGGAGGCCAAGGCCGATGGGATTAACGCGATTTCTGTCGATGCAGCGAAGCACATCCGCCAATCCCGGTCAGCAGGCATCTTGCACGGGTGTACCATGCCATCACCTGCACGCTGTATCCCCAGGCCACAGATTCAAACGTAAAGCCGCGAGGACAGACCATGTTCGAGGCAACCAAGGTCGGCCGCACGGTCGGCAAAGACGAGTTCAAGGCACAGCGCGACGAGCTGCGCACCGAGCTGCTGGAGGCCCAACGGCAGCTCAAGGAGAGCAACATCCCGATCATTGCCATCATCGCGGGCGTCGAGGCCGCCGGCAAAGGCGAGGTCGTGAACCGGCTCAACGAATGGCTCGACACTCGCGGCGTGCAGACCTTCGCCTTCTGGGAGCTGAGCGACGAGGAGCGCGAGCGCCCGCGCTACTGGCGATTCTGGCGCGCCCTGCCACCGCGGGGCGAGATCGCCATCCTGTTCGGGGGCTGGTACCTGGCCCCAATCGAGCAGCGCTTCCAGGGCCACTGTGATGACGCGGCGCTGGATGCGGAGCTCGCGCGCATCGTCGACTTCGAGCGCATGCTGACGCAAGACGACGCGCTGATCGTCAAGTTCTGGTTCCATCTGAGCGAGAAGGACCAGAAGCGCCGGCTCAAGGAGCTCTCCCGCGACGACCGGAGCCGCTGGAAGATGCTCCCGGAGAAATCCAACTTCTCCGAGCAGTACCATCTCTTCGAGCATGTGGGCGAGCGGGTGATCCGCCAGAGCGACCGCGGCATCGCACCCTGGTACCTGGTGGAGGCGGAGGACACCCGGTATCGTGACCTCACGCTCGGCAAGACCCTGCTCCAGGCCATTCAGGCGCGACTCGGCCAGCGGGTCGTGACCGAGCCGGCAACAGCACCGGACCCACTGCAGGTACCTGAGTCGCCGAGCGCGCAGATCACCCTCCTGGATCAGCTCGACATGACCCAATCCCTGCCGAAGGACGAGTACAAGGAGAAGCTCAAGCTGCTCCAGCAGGAGGTCAACGAGCTGACCTGGACCGCGTACAAGAAGCGCCGCACCACGGTGCTGGTGTTCGAGGGCGTGGACGCCGGTGGCAAGGGCGGCGCCATCCGCCGCATCACCAGCGCCGTGGACGCGCGCCTCTACCGCACCATCCCGGTCGCCGCCCCCACGGATGAAGAGAAGGCGCATCACTACCTGTGGCGCTTCTGGCGGCACATTCCCCGCGCCGGGCACATGATCATCTACGACAGGTCCTGGTACGGCCGCGTGCTGGTGGAGCGGGTCGAGGGCTTCGCGACCGAGGCCGAGTGGCGCCGCGCCTATAGCGAGATCAACGACTTCGAAGAGCAGTTGGTGGAGAACGGCGCCATCCTGATGAAGTTCTGGCTCCAGGTCAGCGACGAAGAGCAGCTGCGCCGCTTCAAGGACCGCGAGGACACCCCCTACAAGCGCTACAAGATCACCGACGAGGACTGGCGCAACCGGGAGAAATGGCCCAGGTACAAGGCCGCCGTCAACGAGATGGTTGCCCGCACCAGCACCGAGTACGCCCCCTGGACCCTGGTGGAAGGCGACGACAAGCAATTCGCCCGCATCAAGGTGCTCGACACCCTCTGCGACGGCATGCGCGCTGGGCTCAAGAAGGAGCACGGCGAGCTCGGGACTGGCGTCGTGCGCTGCGGAGACATGCTGCGTGCGGATGATCGTTGAGGCGGGCCGATACCTGGTGCCGGCCGGGACCAGTGCAGCGGGGTGTCCCCGCCGAGGACGGCATTGAAGGCCTCGAAGGCCGGCGCGCGCAGGTGGGAAAGGGTGCGCTCGTCCTCGTCCTTATCCGCCGGGTTGTGGTGCTGGACCCGGGGCTCGACCTGGCGCAGGCGGCGAGCCCGCCTGGGTCGCCGAAGCTGCCGGCGCTGGCCCTGGGCTCCGTGTCACGGCGCTCCGGACGCGGGCTAGCTGCTTGCAGAGGGGCTTCAGCCGCTTGGCGGAAACCGATGCGACCTGGACGCCGGCATGACTGGTCCTGTACCGATGTCGATCCGAGTCAATGCGCTGCTTGCCTGTCCAATCGCGGCGCGCTGTCGCTGTCTTCGGCAACGACGGCGCCGTCGTCCATGTGAATACGGCGGCGGGCCCGCTCGCCGAGGGCCTGGTCGTGGGTGACGACGACGAGCGTCAGGCCTTGCGCGTTGAGGGCCTCCAGGGCGTCGATGACCTCGGCACCGCTCGCACGGTCGAGGTTGCCGGTGGGCTCGTCGGCCAAGAGCAGGCTCGGGCGGGTGACGGTGGCGCGCGCGATGGCGACGCGCTGGCGCTGGCCGCCGGAGAGCTGGTCCGGGCGGTGGCCGGCGCGGGGGATCATGCCGAGCGCATCCAGGGCCTCTGAAACCTGCTTGCGGCGTTCCCGGATAGGTCTGCCGGCAAGGATCAGCGGTAGCTCCACGTTTTCGGCTGCCGTAAGCCTCGGGATCAGGTGAAACGCCTGAAAGACGAAGCCGATGCGCTCACGCCGGAGCCGCGCTCGGCGCTCTTCGGGGAGGGTCGTGGTCTCGAAGCCGTCGAGCCCGTAGCTGCCGGCATCCGGGCGATCAAGCAGGCCGAGGATGTTCAGCAGCGTGCTCTTGCCGGAGCCGGACGGCCCCATCACCGCCACGTACTCGCCGTCGGCCAGGGTTAGATCGACGTCGCGCAGCGCGTGGACGATCTGATCGCCGACGCGGAAGCTGCGCGCGATACCGGTGAGCTCGATCATCCGAGATTCCGCAGTTGCATCACGAAGGCCACGAAGACCATCGAGGATCACCTCCGAGGCTCACCTGGGGAAGGTTCAATAATTACCTGAACACATCTATCCGCTATCCTTATCGCTGTCGTTGTCGTTGTCGTAATCGAAGTCGCCATAGGCGATAGGGTCCTCTCGCACATCAAGGGATCGTTGTTCGAGCTTGGTGAGCATTGAAACGATCCGAGTTGACATCGCCTTGCCTTGCGCATGGTCAGCAACGGTCATCGCTGTGCAGGCTGCCAGGCCGTCCTGAATCGCTGCGCAGTCCAACGCCGAACCGCGCGCGATCTCGAAGAACCGGCGCCGATCGGCGTTGGCTCCCTTGCCGTTGCCTTCGGCGATGTGCAGAGGGATCGACTGAGCGGCGCGCAGCAGTTGGTCGCGCGCGTGGCGATCAGTGCCTGTTAAACCCTTGGCCACTGCGTACGCCCAAGCCAGGTACCGCATCGGCACCCGGTAAACATCGCGTTGCTCATGTCCGCAATGCATTTCGGTCCTCGGTGACGACAACGATAACGATTACGACAACGACAACGACCTGAGACGGTCTCGGGACATTGGCACTGCTGCACTAGCAATCCGGTGCACCGCCTGGCCAGTGGTCGCTCAGGATCTCATCGACCGACCAGGGGCAGCGCTCGGGGAAGGCGTCGTAGTCGAGCGGCGTCTCGGCCACGGCCAGGTCCAACCCGTCGGCGCAGGCGCGCTCGATGACCCCGTCGAGACCTGGGCGCAGGCTCGGGTTCTCGTCCAGCAGCTGGATCAGGGAGCGCCGCCGGGTGTTGATGGTCGCGCGCCAGGACTTGCGATAGGGATACTCGGGCTGATAGCGCCACTTGAGCAGATGCCCGAGCAACACCCCCAAGCGGCTCTGCAACGCCCGTCGCTCGCGCTTGCCCAAGTCCTCGATCTCCTCCGCCAGGTGCACGAGGTCGAGCTGACTGCAGCGGCCCGCGCGCAGCAAGCGTGCCTGCTCGTTGGTCCAGGCGTAGAAATCGGTATCATAGTCGGTGCTCATGACGGCTTCTCGGCGGCGCTCTCATTCCTCAAGTCTATTTGCACCTCGAGTCTATTCGCCGAGGTACACCTCCACCACCCGCGGGTCATTCTGCACCTGATCCATGCTGCCCTCGGCCAGCACCGCCCCCTGGTGCAGCACCGTCACCCGCCTCGCAATGGACCGAACAAAGTCCATGTCATGCTCGACGACGACGACCGAGTGCTTGCCCTGAAGGGACAGGAGCAGCTCCGCGGTGCGGTCCATCTCCTGGTGGGTCATGCCGGCCACCGGCTCGTCCACCAGCAGTAGCAGCGGGTCCTGCATCAGCAGCATGCCGATTTCCAGCCATTGCTTTTGGCCATGGGACAGGCTGCCCGCGTCGCGCCCTGCCTGCTCGGCGAGGCCGATGATGTTGAGCACCTCGTCGATGCGATCCCGCTGCGCACCGGACAGCCTGGCGAGCAGCGTCGGGAAGACGCGCTTGTCGCCGGCCATGGCCAGCTCCAGGTTCTCGAACACCCTGTGGTGCTCGAACACCGTCGGCTTCTGAAACTTGCGGCCGATGCCGATCTCGGCGATCTCGGGTTCGCTGAGCCGGAGCAGATCGATCTTCTGGCCGAAGTAGAGGCTACCGGCGTCGGGCCGGGTCTTGCCGGTGATGATGTCCATCATGGTCGTCTTGCCGGCGCCATTGGGCCCGATGACGCAGCGCAGCTCGCCCGCGTCCACGTAGAAGTTGAGCCGGTCGATGGCCTTGAAGCCGTCGAAGGAGACGGAGAGGTCCTCGATGTAGAGGATGGGGCCATGGCTGACGTCCAGCTCCAGGTCCTTCACATTGATCATGAAGTCGAAGGTCCGGTCCCGGCGCATGGACTCCTTGAACTGGAGCCAGGCCTGCTGCTGGGCGCTGAAGTCGAAGGCGCGATCGCGGCGGAGCAGATCGCGCTCGGTGTGCATGGGCGGACTCATCAGGTCGCCTCCCCTGCCTGTTCCGGGCTCGGCGGGGCGGCCTTGCGCCGCCCGAGCCTCTGGAACAGCCCGGCAATGCCCTGCGGCAGGAACAGGGTCACCAGCACGAACAGCCCACCCAGCGCGAACAGCCAGGCCTCGGGGAAGGCGCCGGTGAGGTAGGTCTTGCCGTAGTTGACGACGATGGCGCCGATGACCGCTCCATAGAGGGTCGCGCGACCACCCACGGCGACCCAGACGACCAGCTCGATGCTGTTCAGTGGCGAAAACTCACCCGGATTGATGATGCCCACCTGCGGCACGTAGAGCGCCCCGGCGATGCCCGCTAGCATGGCCGAGAAGGTCCAGATCGCGAGCTTGACCCGGTCCACCCGGTAGCCGATGAATCGTGTGCGGGCCTCGGCATCGCGGATGGCGACGGCCACCCGGCCGAGCCGGGAGCTGAGGATCCAGCGGCAGGCAAGATAGCCCAGGGCGAGCGCCAGCGCCGAGGCCAGGAAGAGTGCGACCCGGGTCGAGCTCGCCTGCAGATCGAAGCCCAGCATGTCCTTGAAGTCGGTGAGGCCATTGTTGCCGCCAAAGCCCATTTCGTTGCGGAAGAAGGCGAGCATCAGCGCATAGGTGAGCGCCTGGGTGATGATGGAGAGATAGACGCCCGTCACCCGGGAACGGAACGCGAGCCAGCCGAACACCAAGGCGAGCACGCCAGGTACCAGCACCACCATCAGCGCCGCGAGCCAGAACATATCGAAGCCCTGCCAGAACCAGGGCAGCTCCTGCCAGTTCAGAAACACCATGAAGTCCGGCAGCACCGGGTCGCCGTAGACGCCACGGTCGCCGATCTGGCGCATCAGGTACATGCCCATCGCATAGCCGCCGAGGGCGAAGAAGGCGCCGTGACCTAGGCTCAGGATGCCGAGATGGCCCCATACGAGATCCACGGCGACTGCCAATAGCGCATAGGTCAGGTACTTGCCGAGCAGGGTCACCGTGTAGGTGCTCATGTGCCAGGGGCTGCCCTCGGGCACCACCAGGTTCAGCACAGGCACCACGATGGCGACCAGGAGCAGCACGCCCAGCATGGCCTGCCCGCCGGAATCACCCCTCAATGGCGTCAATGGACCCATCTGCCTCGCTTCCAATGAATGGTCTGCTTAGGGAACGTGCAAAAGGTGCATTCGTGCCGGCCACAAGGCGATTTCTGTCAACACACAGACCGCCTGGCTTGTCTTTTCGCCCGCCTGCTGCGTCGCGGCAGCGGGCACAGCGCTCGACTATGCGCCCGCTGCCGCTCCTTGAAGGCGAGCGAAAATCCTGCGCCATTCGGTATCTTTGTTTCCGGCAATCGCCTTAGGGAGCGTGCGATAGGGGCATTCCTGCCAGCCACTAACCTTCCGCCGCCCGTCCGCGCTGCGGGAAGAGCCCGCGCGGGCGCCACTGGATGAACAGGATAATGAACACCAGCACCAGGATCTTGGCCAGCACGGCACCTGTCCAGGGCTCCATGAGCTTGTTGGCGACGCCGAGCGTCAGCCCGGCTACCAGCGTGCCCCAGAGGTTCCCGACGCCGCCGAAGACCACCACCATGAAGGAGTCGATGATGTAGGCCTGCCCCATGTTCGGGCCGACATTGGTCAGCTGTGAGAGCGCCACGCCGGCCACCCCCGCGATGCCGGCACCCAGACCGAAGGTGAGCGCATCCACCCGCGCCGAGCGCACGCCCATGGCCCGCGCCATGGCCCGGTTCTGGGACACGGCCCGTACCTGCAGTCCCAATGCCGTGCGCCTCAGGGTCAGCAGCAAGGCCACGAATACCAGCAGCGCGAAGACGAGGATGTAGACCCGATTGTAGGTCAACGACAGCGCCGGGTTGATGGCCAGGGAGCCGCTCATCCAGCTCGGGTTCTCGACGACCACGTTCTGCGCCGAGATGATGGTGCGCACCAGCTGCTGCAGGATGAGACTGATCCCGAAGGTGGCGAGCAGCGTCTCCAGGGGCCTACCGTACAGAAAGCGGATCACGCCCCGCTCGATGGCCACGCCGAACAGCCCCGCAACCAGGAAGGCGGCCGGGATGGCGACGAACAAGGAATAGTCGATGGCATTGGGCATCAGGAGCTGCACCAGGTAGGTGGTGTAAGCGCCAAGCATGATGAGCTCGCCATGGGCCATGTTGATGACGCCCATGACACCGAAGGTAATGGCCAAGCCGATCGCCGCGAGCACCAGCACCGACCCCAGGCTCAGCCCGAAGAACAGGGTCTCCAGCCGCGCATTGTTCTTGAGCCGCCGCTCGATGTCGGCACGCGCCGCCTGCGCTGCCGCGAGCACCACTGCGTCCGCCTCGGCCGTGATGAGCCTGTTCAGCGCGTTGCGCGCCTCGGGATAGAGGCTGCTCCCGATGGCGTCCACCGCGGCGAGCCGACCCGCGGGCGTCTCGGACTCGAGCCCGGCGATCGCGAGCGCAAGTTCGATGGCGTCGCGCACCCGGGCATTCTCCTCGCGCGCCAGCTGTGTTTCCAGCGCCGCGAGGCTGGCCGTATTCGCGGTGCCGAGCATCTCCCTGGCCGCTGAGAATCGGACCGCCGGATCCGGGCTCGCCAGGGTCAGCGCGGCAAGGTCCGCGCGCAGCTTGGTGCGCATGGGATTGTTGATGGTGATCTTCTTGGCGTCGCGGCGACCGACAGTGCCGAGGGACTCGCCGGTGAGCGCTTCGGTGAGGGTCCAGCCGTCGCCGGTGCGCTCGGCGCGGACGATGCGGCCGTCGTCCTTGCGGTAATAGAGGTCGCCGTCGAGCAGCGCCTTCAACAGGTCCGCGGCGCGCGGGTCCCCGCTGGCCGCGATGTCGGTGGCGGCCTGCTCCTTGACCTTGAAAGAGCGCTCGGAGAGCGCGGCCAGTGCGGCCTCCAGACTCGGTTGCTCGGGTGCGCCCACGCCTGGGACCTGCTCGTCGAGCCGGCGCGCGGGGTCGCCGGGCTCGGGCTCTGGCTCGGCTGACGCCTTAGCAGTTCCGTCGAGTCGCGCCCGAACGGCTGACGGCGGCGCGCCATCCGACTCGGGCACGGCCTCGGTCTCGGCTCCTGCCGCCGCGGCCCCCGGCCGCGCCGAGGTATCGGCGGTCGTCTGCGCCCACGCCGTTTGGCCGACGGCCGCGCAAGCCAGCAAGAGCGCGACGAGGATGCTGGCGGCCACCAGGGCCGCAGCAGGACACGTCGAGGCGTGGGACCCGGACGGGTACGGATGGCGCATGGGCGCTCTGATCCTGAGGTCGGCGTCTCGGAGGCAGGGGTGCTTGGCGCCGGGCGCGCTACTCGGCCGCTCCGGCCCCGAGGCACTCCTGCGTCTCGGTGTTGTAGTTGCCGCAGTTAACAGGGTCGGTCCAGTCGCCCTCGAGGTCCCTGGAGCCCTCCAGGTAGTCGGACCATGCGTCGCCGGGGACAGCAGCTTCGGTCTCCCAGACCACGGCGAACTGGCCGTCCTCCTGGATCTCGCCGATGAGCACCGGCTTGGTGATGTGATGGTTGGGCAGCATCCGCGCCGTGCCGCCGGTGAGGTTGCCGGTCTGAAGCCCGACGATGGTCTCGATGACCTGGTCGGGGTCCGTGGTACCGGCCTTCTCGACCGCCTTGACCCAGAGGTCGAAGCCGATCTTGTGCGCCTCCATCGGATCATTGGTGACCCGATCCTGGTCCTCGATGAACTCGTGCCAGCGCTCGATGAATGCCTGGTTCTCTGGCGTATCCACGCTCATGAAGTAGTTCCAGGCGGCCAGATGCCCCACCAGCGGCTTGGTGTCGATACCCGAGAGCTCCTCCTCGCCGACGGAGAAGGCGACGACGGGGATGTCTTCGGCGGAGATGCCCTGATTGCCGAGCTCCTTGTAAAAGGGCACGTTCGCGTCGCCGTTGATGGTGGACACGACGGCGGTCTTCTTGCCCTCGGAGCCGAACTTCTTGATGTCGGCGACAATGGACTGCCAGTCGGAATGACCGAAGGGCGTGTAGTCGATCATGATGTCCTCGTCGGCCACGCCATTCTGCTTGAGGTAGGCCTCGAGGATCTTGTTCGTCGTGCGCGGATAGACATAGTCGGTGCCCGCTAGCACCCAGCGCTGCACGCCCAGCTCGTCCTTCAGGTAGTCCACGGCCGGGATGGCTTGCTGGTTCGGGGCGGCACCGGTGTAGAAGACGTTGCGAGAGGACTCCTCGCCCTCGTACTGCACCGGGTAGAACAGGAGCCCGTTCAGCTCCTCGAACACCGGCAGCACGGACTTGCGCGACACCGAGGTCCAGCAGCCGAAGACAGCGGCCACGTCGTCCTTCTCCAGCAGCTCCCGCGCCTTCTCGGCGAACAGCGGCCAGTCGGACGCGGGATCCACCACCACGGCCTCCAGCTGCTTGCCGAGCAGGCCGCCCCGCTCGTTCTGCTGATCGACGAGCATGAGCATGGTGTCCTTGAGCGTGGTCTCACTGATGGCCATGGTCCCGGACAGGGAGTGCAGCACGCCGACCTTGATGGTCTCCGACTCGCTCGCGGCGGATGCCGCGGCCTCGTCGCCCTCTCCCTCCGCGAGCAGAGGCCCGGCGCCGAGGCCAAAGCTGAGGGCGCCGAGCAGGGCGAGTGTCTTCAGCAGGGATCCGTCGGGGGCTGTCATCCGCATAGTGTCGATACTCCGGGTGAGATGAGCTTGCAGGCGGTGGCGCAGGTGCCGCCATCGCGCCGCCATACAAGCAAAGGGCATTAGCACAGGGAGATAGCAAAGGCCGCGCCAAAGTGCTCATCGACTCAAGCCATAGGGAAGCATGCGGTTGCGCTCGACCGGACGGCCCCTGTCCCAGGGGACCCGCACCGCAAGGGTGCATTTGGCGCACCATCGCGGTTCGTGGCGACCCCTGATGGTGCAGACCAGGGCGCGCCGGTGCACGGCCCGCCCTTTTTAGTCTGCAGACGCGGCCCCCCGGTGGTGACGCGATCGACGAGAATCGGTCGCAACCGCGATCGAATGCTCCAGCTGGCATCAATGGCAATGGCTCGCGGGACTCGGCGACGCGCGGCAAGCCTGGTGCAGGCTCGCAGAAGTCATGGACGCATCTTTGGCGCTGGAGCTCATAACCAAGCCGCGCACGGATCGATGACGATCAGGACAACGACAAGCCTGCGCCGATGACATCGGGCCTAGGCTCGAACGGGCGGGTATCAGGCGCGCTCCACCGGAAACGCCAGCACCTGGTCGATGTGCTCGGCGTCCAGCAGACAGAGCAACAGCCGGTCCAGACCGAGCGCGACGCCGGCACAGGCCGGCAGGCCGTGGTCGAGCGCGCCGAGCAGGTGCTGATCGAGCGCCACGGGTTCCCGGCCGCACTCGGAACGCCCGGCGAGATCCGCCTGAAAGCGACGGCGCTGCTCGTCGGCGTCGGCCAGCTCGTCGAAGCCGTTGGCGAGCTCCATGCCCTGCCAGTAGAGCTCGAAGCGCCGTGCCACCGGCCGCTCACTCGGCCAGATGCGCGCCAGCGCCGCCTGGCTCGGTGGATAATCGTACACGAAGCTTAGTAGGCCGCGACCGAGATCCGGCTCCAGGCAATGGCTCAGCAGCAGGTCCAGCCAGCCATCTCGCTCGAGCTCGAGGGCGCCGGCGATGCCGCGGGCTGCGGCGACCGCCCTAAGCTCCGGGAGCGACGCGGTCCAAGGGTCCACACCGAGGCGGTCGCGGAACAGGTCAAGGTAGGCGATGCGCTCCTCTGCCACCGGATCGGACACCGACAGCCGGCGCACCAGCAGGGCCACCTCATCCATGAGCTGGTCCAGCGCGAACCCCGGCCGATACCACTCCAGCATGCTGAACTCGGGGTGATGACGCCGCCCCCGCTCATCGGCACGGAACACCTTGCAGACCTGGTAGATGGGCTGGCCGCAGGCGGCCAGCAAGCGCTTCATCGGGAATTCCGGCGAGGTCTGGAGATACCAGCGCCGGCTGCCGCTGCCGGTCAGGTCCGCATCCAGATGCAGGGGCTCGACGGCCGGGTCGGGATTCCCCGCGGCTGAGAGGATGGGCGTCTCCACCTCCAGCACGCCGCGCTCGGCGAAGAAGGCGCGCAGCCCCTTGAGCAGCCGCGCGCGGGCCTGGAGCGCCGCGAGATTGGCGTGCGGCCGCCAGTTGTGGCTCACTCCTCCTTGGCGCGAGACAGGTATTGGCCGCTGCGGGTGTCCACGCGAATGGCCTCGCCCTGCTCGAGGAACAGCGGCACGTTCACCACGGCGCCTGTCTGCAGAAGCGCCGGCTTGGTGCCGCCGGTCGCGGTATCGCCGCGCAGCCCGGGGTCGGTCTCGGTGATGGTAAGCACGACGAAGTTCGGCGGCTCCACGGACAAGGGTGCACCATTCCAGAGCGTTACCTTGCACATATCCTGCTCTTTCAGCCACTTGGCGGCATCACCGACGGCGTTGGCGTCCGCGCCAAGCTGTTCGTAGCTCTCGGTGTCCATGAAGTGCCACAGCTCGCCGTCCTTGTAGAGGTACTGCAGGTCCGTCTCGTGCACATCGGCGGCCTCTACCGAGTCGCCGGACTTGTAGGTCTTCTCCACCACCCGGCCGGTCTTCAGGTTGCGCACCTTGACGCGGTTGAAGGCCTGGCCCTTGCCGGGCTTGACGAACTCGTTCTCGACGATGGTGTAGGGATCGCCGTCCAGGATGATCTTGAGTCCGCTCTTGAATTCGTTGGTCTTGTAGCTCGCCATGCGACTGACTCCCAAGTGCTCGGAAGGACGATTTTCGATAATACCGCCACGCGCACCGGACCTGGCCGGACCGGACCGGGCCGGGCCGGGCCGGGCCTGAACTGCCTAGTGCTTTGCTGCGGAAGTTCCGAGACCGGGATCCCCTCGTTGTCGTTGTCGTAATCGTAATCGAATATGCGCGCGGTCGAGACCACGATCATGACAACGACAACGACCTGAGACGGTCTCGGGACATTCGCACTGCTGCACTAGCTTCTTACCGCGCGCGAGCAGGCAGTCAAGGGCGAGGATGCCCTGCACCTGGCACAGATACGGACCGGGAGCCCCCGCCGCGGCACCCGGCCGCGTCACGCGGGCTTGAGTCGGTACAGGTTCACATCCGCGTGGAAGGCCAACGCCGTGTCCTCGCCGATCTCCGGACTCCCGCCGTTCAGCGCCGCCGTGAAGACCTGCTTCAGCCAGGGGTTGTCGGCAAGGGGTTCCCCGACGAAGTAGCCGTGCGCATTGCCGACGCCGCGGGCGCCGGTGATATCGATGTAGAAGGCGTTGCGGGCGATCAGGTTCCTGATGTAGTGCCCGAGCCGCGGCTGCTGCTCCTCACCGGGCTTGCGGCGTGACCACTTCAGTGCGAAATCGTTCTCGTTGATGAAGACATAGACGCGGTTACGCACGTCCAGGGACTCGACCCACTGCTCGTGTCCCGGATTGTTCGCGTCCGCTGCCACGAGGCAGACGTTGTCGAAGATCAGCTCACGGGCAGCGGCGCGCCCCGGCTGCAGCGCATATTTGAGCACATAGCTCCCCATGCTGTGGCAGATGAGGCAGATATTGGTCTCGCAGCACTCCGAGAACAACTTCGCGTACAGCGCCTGGGCCCGGTCCGGGTTGTCCGGATGGCGCTCGTCGGCCTCCCGGCGCAGCCTGGCACGCGTGCCGCTCACCAGCTGCTCATGGAAGAACTGCACCTTCTCCAAGAAGCGATTGAGCGCATCCATGGAGGCGCGGGCATCCTTCTTGTCGCGCAGGTATGCGGAGGCGCCACTGATCATGCCGCCGCCGTTTGCGGGCCAGCTGAACACCAAGGGAATGACGCCGTGCTCCTGACCAATCTGCTCGGCCGTCGT
Source organism: Chromatiaceae bacterium (assembly GCA_028277905.1). Classification (GTDB taxonomy): domain Bacteria; phylum Pseudomonadota; class Gammaproteobacteria; order Chromatiales; family Chromatiaceae; genus Thiohalocapsa. Next base: position 19,876 of record JANQFI010000415.1, read on the forward strand.
GACGACATCGCGCATGTCGTTGTTGTAGCCATGCACGTAGGCCACGATGTTGCGGCGCTCCGTGCGGGCCTGGTCGTACAGGTCGCAGGCGACCTTGAGGCTCGCGTGGCGGACCTCGCTCGGGTTCATGTCGATCTCGAGGTCCCATTTGTCCTCCAGTGCGTCCAGAAGTGCACGCGCGTCGGAAACGCGCATCCGGTCCCTCAGCAGCTCTGCAGTCCAATCGCCATTCTGGCGCTCCACCTTGACGACGCGGAGCTCATTCGGGCCATTCCGATTGGGCTCCTTGCCGAAGATATCGAGGCTGGCCGGCTCGCCGGCTCTGGCTCCCCGCACATCACGGTTGGTCACGACGTACATCTCGCCTCCCCTCTGGTTGTGCCAATTGGCGCTAGCACGGCTGCTCAGGCGATTTCTGTCAACAAACATACCGCCTGGCTTGTCTTCTCGCCCGCCTGCTTTGTCGCGGCAACGCGCACAGAGAACGACTATGCACGCGCTGCCG
>JANQFI010000430.1 GCA_028277905.1 Chromatiaceae bacterium
GGCCTCGGCGGGTGCGCAGGCGTACCGCTACAGCCAGTTCTGCGAGCGCTACCGCCAGTGGGTGCGGCGCCAACGGCGTAGCCTGCGCCAAGTGCACCGCGCCGGCGAGAAGCTGTTCATCGACTACTGCGGCCTGACGGTGCCCATCGTCGATGCCGGCCGCGGCGAGGCGCGCCAGGCGCAGGTGTTCGTCGCTGTGCTCGGGGCCTCGAGCTACACCTATGCCGAGGCGAGCTGGACGCAGTCCTTGGCGGACTGGATTGGCTCACACACACGCGCGCTGGCGTTCTTCGGCGGGGTACCGGCGCTGCTGGTCCCGGACAACCTGCGCTCGGCGATCACCAAGGCCGACCGCTATGCCCCCGAGCCGAACCGCACCTACCTGGAGCTGGCGCGTCACTACGGCACAGCGATCCTGCCGGCGCGCCCGTACAAGCCCAAAGATAAGGCCAAGGCCGAGGTGGCGGTACAGGTAGTCGAGCGCTGGATCCTGGCGCGGCTGCGCCATCGCACCTTCTTCTCCTTGGCCGAGCTCAACGGCGCCATCGCCGAGCTGCTCATCACCCTCAACGAGCGGCCCTTCCAGAAGCTGCCCGGCTCGCGCCGCGCGCTGTTCGAGCAGCTCGATCGCCCAGCACTCAAGCCCCTGCCGGCGGCGCCGTTCGAGTACGCCGAGTGGCGACATGCCACGGTCGGCATTGACTACCACATCGGCGTGGACAAGCGCTGCTACAGCGTGCCGCACCGCCTCGTGGGCGAGCGCGTGGACGTGCGCCTGAGCGCGAGCCTGGTGGAGGTCCTGCACCGGGGCAAGCGCGTGGCCGTCCATTGCCGACACGGCGAGGGACGCTGGTGCACCGTCGCTGCGCACATGCCCAAGGCCCACCAGGCGCACCGGCAGTGGTCACCGCAGCGCTTCCTCGACTGGGCGCAGGCGATCGGCCCGGCCACGCGCGCCGTGGTTGAGCGCCAGCTCACCGACCGGCCCCATCCCGAGCACGGTTACCGCGCCTGTCTGGGGCTGCTCAGCCAGGCCCGCGGCTATGGCGAGGCACGCCTCGAGGCCGCCTGTGCGCGGGCGCTGGCGATCGCCTCGCCGAGCTATCGCAGCGTCGCCTCGATCCTCCAACAAGGGCTCGATCAACAGCCGCTGGCGATCGACGACGAGCCAACGACCTTGCCGACCCATGCCAATGTGCGCGGCGCGCGCTACTACCACTGAGGGGGCGCTGAGCATGCTGCAACACCAGACCTTGGAGCGCCTGCGTGCGCTCAAACTCACCGGCATGGCCGAGGCGCTCGAGGAGCAGCTCGCCCAGCCCCAGACCTTTGATCTAGCCTTCGAGCAGCGCCTGGCCCTGCTCATCGAGCGCGAGCAGCTGCATCGCGACAACCGGCGCCTCAAGCGCCTGCTCAGCGCCGCGAAGCTGCGCGTCAACGCCTGCGTCGAGGAGATCGACTACCGCCATCCGCGCGGGCTGCAACGCAGCCAGATGGCGCCACTGGCCAGCGGCGATTGGCTTCGCCGCGCCCAGAATCTTTGCCTCACCGGCCCCACCGGCTGCGGCAAGACGTGGCTTGCGTGCGCGCTCGGCAACCAGGCCTGCCGTCAGGGACGCTCGGTGCGCTACCTGCGCCTGCCGCGGCTGTTGGAGCAGTTGCGCATCGCCCACGGCGACGGCAGCTGGAGCGGCTTGATGGGGCAGCTCGCGCGCACCGAGCTGCTGATCCTCGACGACTGGGGCCTGCACAAGCTCAACGCCGCCCAGCGCAATGACCTCATGGAGCTGATCGAGGACCGCCACGGACAGCGCGCCACGCTGATCGCCAGCCAGTGGCCCGTGGAGACCTGGCATGAGCTCATCGGTGAGGCCACGCTCGCCGATGCCATCCTCGACCGGCTGCTGCACAACGCCCATCGCCTCGCGCTCAGCGGTGAGTCGATGCGCCGCA
>JANQFI010000479.1 GCA_028277905.1 Chromatiaceae bacterium
GCTCGACTCTGCGCCCGCTGCCGCTCCTTGAAGGCGAGCGAAAATCCTGCGCCATTCGGTCTGTTTGTTTCCGGCAATCGCCTAAGGCTGCGCGTCCCGCAATGGTGCGAGCCCCGAGCTGCTCGACGCTTCGCAACCGCTGCCCTCAGCCGTTGCGAGATAGCATGGCGTCGATCTCGGCAACCGCCGCGGCCCAGTCGTCGTCCTCGTGGCCGGGCTCGAAGCCACGCCGCTCGGCGCGGTAGTAAGCGGCCTCTTGGATCATGCGGTAACGCTCCTCCGGCGACACCTCGGCGACAGGCCTCAGGGTCACAGCGCGGTCCGGCAGCGGCGCCTGGGGAGTCGCCTTCGTGGCGGACTTCCTGCTGACGGCCTTCTTCGCGGCGGCCTTCTTGGCTGCCGTCTTCTTGGTTACCGGCGCCGCGGCCCCGGCGGCAAGGGTCTTCTTGGTGACCGACGCGGGCGCCGCGGCGGCCGTCTTCTTCGTCGTCGCCTTCTTCTTTGCGGTCTTCTTGGTCACGACCTTCTTGTCGTCTGCCATCGTCGCTCACTCGCCTCCGGTCTTGGGGAAAGCATGGAGCCGCAACCCGCCGGTTACGCCTGTCGGCGCCACCTGCACCGCCGCCGGCCGTTGAGAAAGAAGGATACACGACGGGGCCGTCGAGCCGAATACCGCAGCACGCCGGTCATGCGCTCGCTGCCGTCGCCCCGTGCCGAGCCTGAGCTTTGCTCGATCGGTCGAGCGACCTGATGGAGCCTTGGCTTGCAAAGGGGCCGGATAGGAAGGGGCCCTCCGCCAGGTCGTCCATCGGCCCTGGCCGCCGGCGGCCAGGGCCGCACGCCGGCCTATAGACTGGGCCTAGACTGGGCCTAGACGGGGCTGCTCCGGTCGCCGGCGCGCGGCAACCGGCTACTCCTCGCGCAACGCCTGTGCCGGCGCGGCGCGGGCCGCTCGCAGCGCTGGATAGGCCCCTGCGAGCATCGCCGCCACCCAAGCCAGCAGGACGCCGCCCGCCAGGGTGTCCGGCGGGATACGCATGGACATGGTCCAGCCGAAGGAGCGCAGGTTGATCACCTCGATCAGCAGGTCGCCCATGGCCACGCCCAGCGGGATGGCCAGCAGGCCAGCCGCGATCCCCATGAGCGAGGTCTGCAGCAGGATCAGGAGCCTGAGCTGCCCGCGGGTCATGCCTGTGGCGCGGAGCACCGCGTAGTCCTTCGCGCGCTCGAGCTCCAGCGCCATGAGCGCGCTGAGTATTCCGACGAAGGCGACGCCGATGGCCAATAGCCTGAGCACCTCGGTGATGGTGAAGGTGCGGTCGAAGATCCGGAGCGACAGCTCGCGGATGCCGCGGTTGGTCTGGACAGCGGGGGGCGGCGTGAGCGCAGCGGCGATCGCCTCTACCCGTGCTTCGACCGCAGTCGCGTCGGCACCGTCGGCCAGCACGACGCCCAGGGACGACACGCCGGGGTCCGCCCACAGCCTGGCGTAGACCGGCTTCGACAGTATGACGGTGCCACTGTCGCTGCCGTAGTCTTGAAAGACGCCGCCGACCTCGAAGCTCTGCCAGCCGCGGGCGGTGAACAGCTCCAGTGCGTCCCCGACTCCGACATCCCGGCGATAGGCAAATGGCTCGGACACCAGCGCCAGCTCGCCGGTCCGCCAGCGCGTCCAGAGGTCATCCGACGTGGCGCCGCGGAAGCTGAAACCCCGCGGGCGCCCGACGCTGGAGTCGAGCGCGAGCATGGTCATCGGTCCATCGCGGGTTTCCACCTGCCGCCGGCGGCCCTGGCTCACGGCGGCCACGCCTGGAAGCCGCAGCAGCTGGTCCGCCATCGCCGGCGGCAGGGAGGCGTCGGCCCCGCCCTCGGCGTCGGTGGCGATGTAGATGTCGCTGGTGAGGCTGTGCTCCAGCCAGTCCGACACGCTCACGCGGAAGCTGCCGATCATGATGCCGACGCCGACGGTCGCGGCGACGGCGACGGCCAGGGCCGCTACCGCGAGTCCGGAGCGCGTGATGGACGCGGTGATGCCGCGCGCGGCGAGCCGGCCGACGCTGCCGAAGAGCCCGCCGAACAGCGGCGTCGTCGCGCCCGCCAGTAGCCGCACCACGAGCGGCATCCCCAGGCTCACGCCGACGATCACGAGGAACAGGGCAACGAAGCCCCAGGTCATCGACTGTCCGGATAACGGGATCAGCCCGACACCGAGCCCGATCAGCACCAGCCCGGCCCCCGCGAGCCAGGGCAGTAGCCGCTGCCCGCGCTGTTCCACGAGGGTGCGGCGGATTACGTCCCGCGGCTGCGAGCGTGCCGCCTCCAGTGCCGGCCCGAGACCCGCCAGCAGGGTCACGCCAATGCCAAGTCCGACCCCTTTGGCGAGGGACAGCCAGTCCAGGTGCAGGCTGCGCACGTTGAGCTGGAAGTAGATGTCGTTGATGGTGCGGGTGACCAGCTGCACCAGCCCGGCGCCTAGGGCGATGCCGGCCAGCACGCCGAGCAGCACACCCATGGCCGCCAGCGCGAGCGTCTCCATCAGCACCAGCGCAAACAGCTGCGTGCGGGTCACGCCCTGCATCCGCAGACTGCCCAGTAGCGGGCGGCGCTGCAGCACCGCGAAGGTCATGGTGTTGTAGACGATAAAGCCGCCGACGAGCATCGCCAGCAGGCTCATGGCCGTGAGGTTGGTGTGAAAGGCGCGGGTCATCTGGGCGAGCGCGTTGGTGCGCTGCGCGGTCGTGGTGAGGCGCAGCCCCGGGGGCAGGGCCGCGGCGAGGCGCTCGGCCTCGGCCTCGGTCAAGATCAGATCGATGCGCTCGATGGTGCCGATGCTGTCCGTGACCTCCTGCGCCGTGGCGATGTCGGCGATGGCGAGGCCACGGAAACCCGCGCCTCCTTGGTCAGGCAGCACAGCGACGACCCGCATGCGCCGCTCGCTGATGCCGATCTCCACGTGGATCTCGTCATCGGACTCGATGCCGATGGCTGCCGCATCCGCGGCGGACAGCAGCAGGGTATCGGGCTCCCCCAGCAGCGCGATCAGCGCCGCCGCCGTCGCCGTTGCGGTGCCGGTGCCGGTGCCGGCGCCTGTGCTGCCGTTGACGAGCAGCTCAGGGCGCATGGGCGCCGCGGCGATCAGGTCTAGCCCTAGCAGGCTCAGGCTGCGCTCGCCGATGCGGATGGGGACCTCGATCACCGGCGTCGCCAGGTCCAGTCCCTGGCCGAGGCGAAGCGCGGCGTAGGTCGCGTCCGCGATCCCGCCGGCAGCGGCCCGCACCTGATGTGTCGCCGGCCCAGCCACCTGCTGCACCGAGAGCCGAAAGCCCCGTCGTGCGCTCTCGTTGGCGAGATCCACGGCGATCACCACTGCGACACCAAGCGCGATGCCGATGATGGAGAGCCAGGTCTGCCAGGGGTACCGGGTGAGATAGCGCCGGCTCGCGGCGAGCAGTGCCGGCGTCAGCCGGACTCCATCCGGCACGCATGCCAAGCGGTCAGCCAGGTTCCTGCCCCCCGGGCCATGGCTTCGCGACCCATTGCCTGCCCGGCCATGGCTCACCAGGAAAGCGCCTCCGTGTGCTCGGTGAGCTGGCCATCCTCCACGGCGAAGATGCGGTCGGCGATTGCCGATACCTCACGGCTGTGGGTCACCAGGATCAGCGTGTGGCCCTCGTCGCGGAATAGCTGAGACAAGAGCTCCAGCACCAGGTGGCCCGTCTGGGCGTCCAGGTTCCCGGTGGGCTCATCGGCGAGCACCAGTGCCGGGTCGTGGATGATGGCGCGCGCAATGGCCACCCGCTGCTGCTCGCCGCCAGAAAGCTGGTCCGGGAAGGCACCGTCACGCCCGTCGAGACCCACCTTGGCGAGCAGCTCCGCGATGCGCTCGCGGCGCCGTGCTGCCGGTATCCGATTCAGCTCCAGCGGCAGGGCCAGGTTCTCGGCCACGGTCAACGTCGGGACCAGGTTGAAGAACTGGTAGATGAAACCGATGTGCCGGCGCCTGAGCAGCGTGAGATCCGGCTCGCGCATGGTCGTGATGCTCCGGTCCATGATACGCACAGCGCCTGCGTCCGGCCGGTCGATGCCGGCGAGCAGATTCAGCAGCGTGGACTTGCCGGAGCCGGAGCGCCCGAGCAGTGCTACGCATTCACCGGGCGCCACGGCGAAGGTCACGTCCCGCAGCACGACGCGGCGGCGGCGGCCCTCCGCGTAGGACTTGCCGAGGCCCTGTACCTCGAGGGCGGGGACAGCTTGCTCGTCCATCGGCGCGTTGCGGGTTGCCGGTACTCGAAAAAGGGTTGGAGTGGGCGTCGTTGAAGCGGGCAGGGTGCGTCCGCGACCCGGCCGCTAAGGCGATTGCCGGAAACAAGCATACCGAATGGCGCAGGATTTTCGCTCGCCTTCAAGGAGCGGCAGCGGGCGCATCGTCGAGCTCTGTGCCCGCTGCCG
>JANQFI010000658.1 GCA_028277905.1 Chromatiaceae bacterium
ATACCGCCTGGCTTGTCTTTTCGCCCGCCTTCTGCGTCGCGGCAGCGGGCACAGAGCGCGACTATGCGCCCGCTGCCGCGCCTTGAAGGCGAGCGAAAATGCTGCGCCATTTGGTCTGTTTGTTTCCGGCAATCGCCTTAGCGCACAGGCGCCGAGGCAGGGGCCTGCTCCGGGGTCCGGTCCGGGACCCGCTCCGGGGCCTCTGTCGGGGGCTGGGCGGAGGCCGGCGGCCGCACGGGCGCGAGCACGCCGAACAGCTCCGGCTTGACCCGGCTAATCAAGTGCACGGCGGCGGCGCACACCAGCCCTTCGATCAGGGCCACGGGCAGGTGCGTCAGCACCACCAGCTTCGCGATCGGGACGAAGGCATCGCCCGAGAGCCACAGGGCAGCGGCCACCATCAGGGCCGTCAGCAGGATCGCCAGCGAGCCGGCCCCGAGCCCCGCCAATGCAGCGACACGCCCATCGGCGCTCATCGCAGCGCGGCGGAACAGGAGGCCCACCAGCACCGCGGGCAGGGCGATGTTCAGCGTATTGATGCCCAGCACGGTCAGGCCCCCGAAGCCGAAAAAGACCGACTGCAGCAGCAGTCCCACGAAGAGTGCCGGGAAGGCCGCCCAGCCGAGCACCAGGCCGGCGAGGCCGTTCATGATCAAGTGCACGCTGGATGGGCCTATGGGCACATGCACCAATGCGGCGACGAAGAAGGTGGCGCTCAGGATGCCGGCGGCGGGAATCCGCTCCAGGGTCAGCGTGCGCAGGCCTTGGGCGACGCCGGCCGCGGCCAGGATGCCGCCGCCGATGAGAACGGGCGCGCTGAGCGCGCCGTCGACGATGTGCATGGTGCTTGGGCTCCGGGGCTGTGTCTCGGGCGGTGCGGATCCGCTGTTGGGATCGGCCACCGCAGATGGGGGTGCATCCTGCCCCGCATGGGCAATGCCGTCAAAACGGCGTCTGCTGCGTATGCCGAATGAGCTGCCAAAGGTTAGGCGATTTCTGTCAACAAACATACCGCCTGGCTTGTCTCTTCGCCCGCCTTCTGCGTCGTGGCAGCGGGCACAGAGCTCGACTATGCGCCCGCTGCCGCTCCGTGAAGGCGAGCGAAAATCCTGCGCCATTCGGTCTGTTTGTTTCCGGCAATCGCCTGAGCT
>JANQFI010000032.1 GCA_028277905.1 Chromatiaceae bacterium
GCGGCAGCGGGCGCATAGTCGAGCTCTGTGCCCGCTGCCGCGACGCAGAAGGCGGGCGAAAAGACAAGCCAGGCGGTATGATTGTTGACAGAAATCGCCTCAGCAATCCTGCACTGCCATCGAGCGCTTGCGCCAGACAACGAGCGCCAGCGCCAGAGAACTAGCACCAGACAACAGGTACGATGACATGGCGACTGCAACCCTTCCAAACAGGCCCAAGAACAGAGAGCCCTACCAGCAGGCCTACTATCCACCGGTGCCCACCAAATACATCCTTTGGGTGCGCACCAGCGTGATTTGGCAATTCGCGCGTTTTTGGGTGATCAACTTCAAGATCCTGCGGCTCTTGCTGAAGTCGCACCATTGATCGCCCACCCGTCTGATCGCCCAGGCGTCTGATCACCCATGCATTGATAGCCCCGGTCAACCGATCCCGAACGCCAGGGTGGCACTCATCGCAGAGGCCAGGGAGGGCCCAGATTTATCGCATGACCAACGCCGAGCGGTTGCGCAGCGCCCTGCCCTGCGGTTCCCCGGGCAGCTACCCCGGCAGTTTCGAAGCACAGGGGCGTAACGGCGACTATGACTGCGCTGCAATACGACAAGGGAAGGACGGCCGGACCTGGCAATGGCGTCAGGAGTCCGGCAGCCGTCGCTGACACCGGCGCCGCTCAACCCCCGGTCACTATTAATGCCCGCAGCCGGCGCGTGACGTCAAAGCCGTCCATCACCGGCAGGGACAGGCTCAGGGATTGAGCCAGTGTGCATTGCAAGCTAGGTACCGGGGCCGCACCGCGGCAGGCATTCGACACCGGGAGACGAGCGATGCAACGCGCACGACCGCACCGACAACAGCAACCGGGGGCAGTCAGAAACACCGGTCTCCACCCCGACGATCCACTGGGCCGACAGATCACACTGCAACACACTGCGCTGGCGGGCTACCGTCACCACGAGGCGCCGGCGCTCTGGCCGGCGCTGACCCGCCGCGCCCGCCTGACCTTGCACCGAGAGGCGGACAACCGGCACGACGCGAACGCCGTTGCACTGCTCTGGCGCGGTCGCAAGCTCGGCTACCTGCCGCGGGGCGAAAACCTGGTGGCCGCCCGGTTATTGGATCGCCAACGCAACTTGAGCGCGCGCATCGAGCATCTGGACCCAGGAGCCGAGCGGAACCGGCGCATCCACATCCGCGTGCTGCTGCATTGATGTGCCCGCCAGATCTCACGGCCTTGCGGTTGAAGCCCTGCGCCGCGGTGTCGATGCTGCTCAATCGGCCTGCTGCCCGGCGCCTGAGTCCTTGGCCTGCCCAGCATTCGGTGCCTCGGCATCGGCCGCTGCCGGCGGCCTAGCCTCCGCCAGCCAGGCATTGAACAGCTCGTACCCCACCACGAGCACTACCGGGCCGACGAAGAGTCCGATAATGCCGGCACCGATGAAGCCACCGATGGCGCCGATGAAGATGACCGCCATGGGCACGGACACGCCACGGCCCAGCAGCAAGGGCTTCAACACGTTGTCGATCGAGCCCACGAACAGCGACCAGATGGTGAACAAGAGCGCGGTGGTTGTGTCCGCGGTGTAGAAGAGGTAGATCACCACCGGCAGCAGGACCGGAAAGGCACCGATCTGAATCGTCGCGAGCAGCAGGGCCAACAGGGCCCAAAGACCTGCCGCAGGTACACCGGCGACAAGCATCCCTAGCCCCGCCAGCAGGGCCTGAATCAGCGCCACACCGAGGATACCTCGGGAGACGCTTCGCACCACCGCCTCTGCCAGGCGAGCGAAGCGCAGGCCGCGCTCGCCCGCGAGCCGGTAGCCGATGGCGTCCGCGACACGGCGCCCGCTGGGGCTCTTGGCCAGGAGCACGCCGGCGATGACGATCGCAAGCATGAAGTGCAGCAATCCGACACCCGCACTGGTGGCGAGCCGCAGCAACCACGCGCCAAGGGCCTGCAGCTGCGGCTCCAGGCGCGTCAGCACATCCGCAAGATTGGTGGATGCGTCCCGCCACAAGGCCTCCACCCGATTGCCCACCAGCGGCACGCTGCTCAGGTCCCGCGGCGGCGGGATCTTGAAATCCCCCGTCTGCACGCCGCGCGTGAGCCACTCGGCACCCTGCACCAGGGTCTCGCTCAACATGGCCACGGGTATCAGCAGGACCAGCATCGCAACGATCACGAAGATCACCGAGGCAAGCACCCGCTGGCCGCCCAAGCGGCGCAGCAGCCAGTCGTACCCGGGCCAGACCGCCACAGCGAGGATGATGCCCCAGGCGATGGGCACCAGGAAGGGCTCCACGATGCGGAAGCACAAGAGTGCCAGCGCTGCGAGAATGCCGATGCGGATGGCGGCCTCCACGGCCTGGCCTACCTGCGATCGCGCGGTGGCAGGCAGCGCAGCGCCAATCGGGGGCGCAGGGGACTCGGACAGCTTTGATTCCATAGTCGTTGCGTGCAGACTCGTGGGCTTGATCGCGAAGCTTGGGGCGGCTCTAGCGGCCGGTCAGCCACCGGGAGGCTCGTCTGAGGCGTCGTCACCGTCCTTTGCGCGCCCCTTGGCGTGATCGGTCCTGTGTGCGCTGGCGACCACCGGCGGCACCGGATCGTAGCCCGAATCCCCCCAGGGATGACAGCGCGCGACGCGTCGTGCCGCGAGCCAGCCGCCACGGACCAGACCATGACTGCGGAGCGCCTCCAGCGTGTAGTCCGAGCAGGTGGGCAGAAACCGACAACGCGGGCCGATCAGCGGCGAGATCAGGTACTTGTAGAGCTTGATCACCAGCAGGAAGGGCGCGATCGCCGTTCGGTGCGCCCAGCCGCCCCGCACGCCCCGGGGCGTCTCATCCGCCATCAAGGCGCCGCGCGGGGCGCGGGACCCTCCGCTGCCGCCAGCAACCCCTCACGGCCTATGAAGTCCACGATTGCATCCAGCCCTTCCCCAATGCGCAGGTTGGAGAGCACGAAGGGCCGCTCGCCGCGCATGCGCCGCGCGTCCCGCGCCATGACCTCGAGCGACGCCCCCACGTGGGGCGCAAGGTCGATCTTGTTGATCACCAGGAGGTCGGAGCGGGTGATGCCGGGGCCGCCTTTGCGCGGGATCTTCTCACCCTCGGCCACGTCGATCACGTAGATGGTCAGGTCCGCCAGCTCGGGGCTGAAGGTGGCGGCCAGGTTGTCGCCGCCGCTTTCGATGAAGATCAGGTCCAGCCGCGCGAAGCGCGCCTCTAGGTCCGCCACCGCGGCGAGGTTCATCGACGCGTCCTCGCGGATGGCCGTGTGCGGGCAACCGCCGGTCTCGACGCCAAGGATGCGGGTCGCCTCCAGGGCCTCGGAGCGGATCAGGAACTCCGCGTCCTCGCGCGTGTAGATGTCATTGGTGACGACGGCGATCTCATAATCGCCACGCAGGCGCTTGCACAGGGCGTCCAACAGCGCCGTCTTACCGGAGCCGACGGGGCCGCCGACGCCGACTCGCAAGGGATTACTCTTGCTCATCTAGTCATTTCTCGTGCATAATACCCAGTGGGGCTTCGGCGCTATCCTAAACCGCATCGGCCGACCAGTACCCTTTGCCCGCCGGGCGGTCTCGGCCATGTCAGCAGGGCATCCCTCCTATGGCGAACAGCATCGACGAGCGGCTTGCAGGCGGCAGGCGCGGCACCCTGCCCGGGGATGACACGCCGCTACCCATCCGCAATCGTGTCGCGACACTAGGCTCACTGCGTGAGCTCCCCGGCAGCAGCACCAGCCAGCCATTGTCCTCGCGGCAGCCCTCGCTCAGGCGTCGCACCACCCTGGGCGCACTGCGGGACATCTTCTCCAGGCTCAAGCTGAAGCTCACCGGTAAGTCGCCCGCGCCGCCGGAGCCCTCGCCGATACAGCGGCCGTCCCGCAGCCAGAGCGAGGACTTCTACACCAGCCTGCGCCGGCGTCAGCTGGATCAGGCGCTTCCGCCCTCCAACTGGCCGCATAGCCGCTCGGGCAAGCTCAGAGGGACATCGCCTGCCCCGAAGCCTTCCGGCACAGCCAGCGCCATCTCGCAGACGCCCCCGCCCCCTTCGATGGCCTACCAGCCGCGGGGCACCAGCGAAGCGGATCCCAGGTCGATCGACAACGAGCCGTCGGCGCCGAAGCCGAGCCTCGGATCATCGGCCATGGTCCAGCATGACGCGAAGGCGGAAGACGAGCAGCTCGCAGTCGAGCCACCATCGATCAAGCATCACGTGTCCGCTGCCCAAAACGCACTCGCGGATAGGGCCGCGGCGCTGGACCCGGACTTCGAAAACCTCCCGGCGGGAAAGCGCCGAGGGACGGCGAATGAGAAGCTCGCGGCTTGGCACACGACACTCGCGGTCGACCCCTACAACAAGGCCGTGGCCGATCCGAGGCGGTTCGCCGAGTACAAGAAGCAGATGATCCTTGGCCGTAACGCGTATGCGGACCAAGGCGCCGTCGACCTCGACAATGCCAAGGTCCGCGATGCCTACATCGGCAAGATGCCAGACCCACCGCGGCTACACATCAGCGAGCGCGATGGCACCAAGCTGCAGCTCGAGGTCCAGGCGACTCATCAAGAGCTAGCCAAGCCGCAGATCAACGGCACCGGGCTAGGCCAGGGCCCCATCCGCCAGGGCAAGGATAACCTGTGCTACCTGCTCGCACCCATGGAGGCGATGCGCCAGTCTAGGCGCGGCCAGGCCTTCCTGGACCAGCACATCGATTTCGGCAAGCCACAGACACCCCACGCGGTGATCAAGTTCCGCGATACCGTCGTGAAGCTGCCCAAGCGCCTACCGGCCCAAAACCGCTACGGCGCAGCACAGAACGACCCGCATGCCGAGCTGCTATTGCGGGCCATGGACGTCAACGAGCACTACAACCTCGGCTCCAACAGCCTGGGCATCCGCCGCAGCCGGGGCGGAGAGGTCACGGAGTTCTTCCACAGCTTCGGCATCCCGACGAAGACCTACGGTGGTGCAGGCATCATGGAGGACGCAAGAAAGGCGAGCCTGACGCCGGCAGGCTACCTGGCTGTCCAGATCATGAGCGCGAAGGCCAGCGGCCAAGCCATGGTGCTCAACACCGAGACCATCCACGGCGGCGGCCACGACGTGGCCGTGCTCGGGTTGACCGACGGCGGCGAGAACGTCTTGATCAAGGACCCAATGGAGAACAAGCCGAACAAGGTGCCACTGAAGGTCATCGCCGAGCGCCTGGCCAAGGGCAGCACGCTGACGGTCACTGACCTGCCGGCGCCGCAAGCCCAACAACCCAAGCCGCCTGCGTCCGGCCTGAAGGACCAGTGGCCGAATCAACTGAGTGATGAGGATATCAAGGTCTCTGGCGTGGAGGAATCCCCATCGCCGTCCCCGCTGAATGACAACCTGAACGACCAGGGCGACGGCGGCAATGACGAGTATATCGGGGACAATGACATCGAGGACGATGAGATCAAGAATGAATCCGATATCAAGGAGGAGCTTGACGTCAACGACGAAGATGAGCTGAGCACGGACTGGAACAGCAACAAGTCCGAGACCATCAACAAGGTCGAGGCTATCGACAAGGACCTCGAAATCAAACAGGACTACGACCTCGACAAGAACGAGCATGCCAAGGAAGACAGTATCCTCTCCGTCGACTCGAACGACGCCCTCGAGACGGATGCACTGCGCCGCGCCCACCGCAGGGACAAGGCCGAGTCCCTGAACCGCTCGCGTCTCAGCGCCAATGTCCGCCAGCTGTTCGGCGACACCAGCATCTACCGCGGCTGGCGGGGCATCGACCAGAGCGGCAGCAGCCGGCCAGGTGCCCATGTCGACCCGGCCAAGGGCGGGCTGCGACCGGGGACCAAGCTCAAGCGGCTGATCGATGCCCGCGCCGCGCTCGATTCTCTCGCCTGGGGCGCGAGCAACAGCAGGTATGCTCCGCTGTGGAAGCAAGCCCGGCTGAGACAGGACCAGCGCGACCCGCAAGACTTCGACAACGAGCAGACGGTGCCCTGGATGAGGGACCTCGCCAGACAAGAGACGGAGCTCGCAAACCGGGCCGCGGCGACCGCGTCGACAGCAGAGCTGCTGGCCAGTTCCGGCGGCAACCCCGACAAGCTCGACACCCTTGCCCTGCGTCGCAGGCAGCAGGCCCTCAGTGCCCTGATCGAGCATCAGGACAAGATGTTGGACCGGGTTCGCGCTCGCGCCGACGAGCTTCGCAACAGCGGCCATGATCCCGGCAACCGCGCCAAGGCGCTGGACGCAGCAAGTGACCAGATGGCGAGCAACATGGCCAGAGCTCAGCCGTCGCTGCAGCGTGAGCTGGCGGAGATCGAGCGGCTGCTCGCCCTCGCCGATACGCTAGCGGAGAACGGCATCCGAGAGGACGGACTCAAGCAACTGCGCTCGGCAGTGGAGGCACGCATCGGCCAGGTCTCCGGCAGCCAGGACGCGCTGCACTGGCAGACGCCGCCCTCCAACCTGCGGCGGGCCCTGTTGGTGGACTTGCCCCAGCTCTACCAGACGCTGGGTGTGGGCTCGATGACCCCTCACGAGCGTAATCAACGGCTCAACACCCTCTCCAGTGGTGGGATGGATGCCGATCAGGCCACGCGCGACGGCGCGACTCGCGCCAAGCAGATCCTCGAACGCCTTGCCGCCCACGGCATCGACACCCACGCCGCCCCGGCGGAGATGCTGCGCGCATTGGATGGCAGACTCGACGAGCGCGAGCGGGTACAGGATCTCGGTGACGCGGCAAGCTCGCTGCGCGGCATCGATGACCTCAGGGAGCGCAGCAACAAGCTGTCCACCGAGGCGTCCTCGCTGCGCCAGCGCGCGGATCAGCTCGAGGCGCAGGCCCGAGCCATTCGCCAGCAACACCAGATACTGCCGGCGTTGCGTAAACAGCCCAAGGCGCTCACCGACGAGGAGCGGGCACTGCTGGCGGAAGGCATCACCGAGCAGGAGCGCAGCTCGGACGACCCGCTCGTCCTCACCGGGTATGCAAACAAGTTGGATGCCTACGCGAAGCAACTGCGCCTCGATGCGGCGAAGGCGGACGCCCAGGCCAGCACGCTGAGCCAGAGATTGGCCAGACTGCAGCCGGCCGCGCAGCGGCTGCGCGCCCACGCCCTGCGCCAGACAGGCGCGCTGGCCGCGGCACAGGGGAAGCCGCTCGGCGATGCCGCCGCCGACTTCCACAGCGCTGCTTACGGCGATCCCCTCGAGGACGACAAGCCACTGCGCGAAAGGCTGTTCCATGGCGATGCCAAGCAGCGCATGACCGCCCTTGACAGCATTGACGACCAGCTACATGAGCTCTCGGCCCTGGAGGACAGTCCGCGCCGGCTCGCGTTGGACATCACCAAGAGCCAGGCCAAGGAGAAGGTCTGCCGCGACGTGATCGGCCAGCTGGAGGACGAGCTCGCCAGGATCCGCGACGACCGCAAGCACTACAATCGGATCTTCGGCCGGAACCTGATGGACACCAGGGTCGAGAAGCTGCAGCAGAAGCTGCGCCTCTACGACGGCCGGCTCAGGGACGCGCAGGCGGAGACCAAGCGGCTCGGCGCCATCCGTGAGAGCCGTCTGGCGGAGCTCAACACCGCCCACCTGCAGCAGACGCTGAACACGCCGGATCACAGCAACACCGCGCTGGCCGAGGAGTTGGATCGCCACTTCGCGTCCTTGCGCACCGGCCTCGGCGTGCGAGAGAAGCCGCCGACTACTGCCCAGGAGCTGGGCCAGGCCCTGAAGAAGGACCTCGCCTGGCCATTTCGAAAGATCAAGAGCAAGCTTCAGACCTGGTTTGGCCGCGGCCACGACACCGGCCGCTACAGTGGCGAAGCCAGGGACACCGCCAAGGCCTTCTCCAAGGCCATCCAGTCCTACCAGGAAGCACCGGCGCAGGACGGTCGCCTCGATCACGCCACGAGCGATCGACTGTCCGCGGTGCGCACGCAGGTCGATGTGATCCAAAACACCTTCGGCGTCTTGAAATCGCTGGACGGCATCGGCACGACCCTGGCCACAGGGAGTCAATCCAAGCCCGTCGCACGCGGGCGGGAGACCCCGGACGACCCGATCGAGATGCAGCGCCAGGCTCCGTATCGGCTGCTCGCGGCGCGCCGGGACGAACTGCCCGACTACGTCTCGGGCTGGACAAGGGCCGACCTGCTCGCCGGCGCCGCCGGCGCCTACCGCTTCGCCGCCGAAGACGTCCTGCGAGGATACCAGGACGCGCAAATCCTGGACCCCAAAAACCGGGCGGCCAACCAGGTGCTAAACAGCCCCACCACCGCCCAGATGAAGCTCGCATCCCAGGCCTTGGGCGCTGGGCTCGCCACATACGCCGCGGTCAAGGGTGGCAAGCAGGCGTGGACAGCCTCCAAGCTGCGCCGGACGCGGTCCAAGGCGCTCGCGAAGGCAGGAGCCAGCAGCGGAGCCGGCGGGAACCCCAACGCGCTCGCGGACCTCAAGGCCGTCGATAGACTGGCGTCGCAACAGCAGGGCGCCATCGAAAAATGGCTCGGGGCCGCCAAGGATACCGTCAACGCTGGCGCCTTCAGCGTCGGTACGGCCGCGGCTGCCGGGGCTGGCAAGCTGAGCCTCGCCAACCCCATCACCGCGAGCATCGCGGCAGGCTTGGCGGTGACTTACAGTAGTGCCAAGCACATCTACGACTACAACAAGTCGGAGCTGCGGGCGCTGCACCAGGACGCCATGGCCGGGCGCGTCAGCCAGGCGTACGCACAGCAGCTGGAGCAGGAGGCCGCGCAGGCGGACTTCGGCAACCCCATCGATTATCTGGACCACCTGCTGTTGCAGAAGGACACCAAGTACGCCACCGAGCGCCTGGTGATGAACCTCAAGCAGGAGATGCGCGGTGGTGCCACGGACAAGGCCGACTCCGACAAGGTCGCCCGGCAGCGGGTACAAGAACGCATCCAGGCGCAGCCGAAGCAGCTACAGCGGTCCAAAATTTCGAACGACCCGACCCAGGCCATCTCGCGCATCGCCGACCCGCTGGGGATCTACGGTGGCGACGACGACGAGCGCCGGATCGCGGCATCGCCGACTGCGACCTTCCTGCGCGAAACCGGCATGTCGGCTGCGGAGATCCTGGCCCTCGCGGACTCTGCCGACGACAAGGCCACCACCGAGGCCTGCCGCCAGTTGATCCAGCTGCATCTGAAGCTCAAAGGCTAGGGCTCTGCTGCGGAAGTTCCGAGACCGGGATCCTCTCGTCGTCGTAATCGCAATCGTAATCGAATATCCGCACGGTCGAGACCGCGATCACGACCACGACCACGACCACGACAACGACAACGACCTGAGACGGTCTCGGGACATTCGCACTGCTGCACTAGGGCGATATCCATTAGGCGTCTGAGACCCGGCAAGTCACAAGGGCCCGATCATGACCGCCGCCGAAACCCTCCAACAGACCTTGATCGCGCTCGGGTTGCAGCCCGCATTGGCAGAGGTCACCGAGTACGACGCGCCGATGCAGCTGCTGACCCTGCTGCTGCACCGAGACCAGCTCGGCCGCGAGGTGCTGCTCACCCTGCGCGTCTACGAGCCGAAAGCCGGCGTCCGGGATGAGACCCTGGCCTCCGCGGTGATCGCGCTAAAGGTGGAGCTGCCCTACTTCGCCGCAGAAGCCGAGGTCATGCTGGAGACTATCCGCCTGCTCATGCTGCTGAATCGCACGCTGCCCATCGGTCACTACGGCTTTCGCGAGCACGACGGCGGCATCGACTTTGTCTACAACCTGATGTGCCGGGATCCGGTGACCCTCGACGCCGGCCTGCTCGACGACGTCATCGCCACCATCGGCTACTACACGCGCGTCCACGGCGACCTGATCGAGCAGATCGTCAGCGGCAGCGTCACCTGCAACGACGTAATCGAGGAGCTCGACCGTGCCCTTGAGCCAAATACAGGGGCATCCTGAGCCGCCGGTCCGCGTCACCGCCCCCGGGTAGACGTGCGTCCTCTGGTGCAACACCAGCCCATCTGCTTGGCCCTCGGGTCGAATGAGATCCTCGGCGCGGCGGGCAGTCTGAGCGCGCTTCCAGCCGCTGTCGTCCAAGGCACCACCACAGGCCGCGCAGCACCGCGGGGCATGTAGCTGTTCGGCATCGATCGGCAAAGGCTGCGTGCAACCCTGTCCCGGCGCGCCCTTGCGCCGTCCGGGCTTGGCGCGGCCCTCGCCCTTGCACTCCCAGCTCAACCGACCGCCCAGCGCGGGCTGCTCTAAGGCGATTGCCGGAAACAAACAGACCGAATGGCGCAGGATTTTCGCTCGCCTTCAAGGAGCGGCAGCGGGCGCATAGTCGAGCTCTGTGCCCGC
>JANQFI010000047.1 GCA_028277905.1 Chromatiaceae bacterium
GACCAGGAGCTGGTCCTTGCTCTTGAAGTGGAAGTTGACGATGCCGTGGGACAGCTTGGCGCCCTTGGCCACGTCGCCCAGGGTGGTGTCGGCGAAGCCGCGCTTGGCGATCGAGTCCATGGTGGAGTCGATGAGCTGCTGGCGCCGCCGCTCGCGGATCGTGGTGTTCGCGCCGCCGTTCGCCCTGGGGGCGGACTTCGAGCTGGACTTGGGCTTGGGGGCGGTCTTGCCGGTCGCGCGCGCCATGAGGCCGTCCGAGTCCTCCAAGTTTCCCACAAGGTTCCCAATATATTGACGATTCTTGAGACCATTATCGCCAATAAAAGCAATCAGATGATGATATATTCTGATTGAACAGTCAATCAGAATTTGCTGGACAGGCGGCCACGGCTTTGGCAGGATGCCGAGCCTGAACAAGGGGATTCAAGGGCGCGCCGCGGGAGGCGGTCGATCCATGAAGACTTACGACGCCATCGTCATCGGCGCCGGCCACAACGGCCTGGTGAACGCCTGCTATCTCGCCAAGGCCGGTCTCGACGTGGTCGTGCTGGAGCGCAACGACTACATCGGCGGCGCGGCCGTCAGCCGCGAGCTGCATCCGGGCTGGAAGTACTCCAACTGCTCCTACGTCTGCAGCCTGCTCCGGCCCGAGATCATCCGCGATCTCGAGCTGCCGCGCTTCGGCCTGCAGGTGGTGCCCTACGCGGGCAGCCTGTCGTTCATGCGCAACGGCGACTACCTCGCCAGCTACGCCGACCACGACGCCTCCCGGCGCGAGATCGCGCGCCACTCGCCGCGCGACGCGGAGGCCTACGATCGCTATCAGCGGGACGTCCTGCGCCAGTGCCGCTTCATCAAGCCGCTCTTGATGCGCACGCCGCCCGACCCGACCTCGTTCAAGCCGCGCGACATCCGCGAGCTGCTCTATCTCGGCCAGAAGTTCTGGGACCTGGGCGAGGCCCAGATGTACGACACCATCCGCTTCTGGACCATGAGCATCGCCGAGTATCTCGACGAGTACTTCGAGTCCGACATCGTCAAGGCGACGCTCGCCGGCTCGGGCATCATCGGCACGGCGCTCGGCCCCTACTCGCCCGGCTCGGCCTACGTGCTGCTGCACCACTACATGGGCGAGGTCGACGGCACCATCGGCGCCTGGGGCTTCTCGCGCGGCGGCATG
>JANQFI010000089.1 GCA_028277905.1 Chromatiaceae bacterium
AGCGGGCGCATAGTCGAGCGCTGTGCCCGCTGCCGCGACGCAGAAGGCGGGCGAAAAGACAAGCCAGGCGGTCTGTTTGTTGACAGAAATCGCCTTAGCCGATCGGACGCTCGCCCGGCCCAAAGATCAGGTCAGGCCGATCAGGTCATGCCGAGTGCCGCAGTCCGTCGCTCGGTCGTGTCCTTGTTGGGCACCCTGTTGGGCAAAGGTGGTGCAAAGCGCGCCGGCGCGTGCCGAAGCCGTGCGATCATCGGCAAAGACGACACGATAAGTGTTCAGAACCCTGCATACCTTGTTGATTCGCACGGCATTTTTGTGCCTGCTGTGTACCACGGCCCGCACCACCTTAATTATTCTAATCCGATGACACTGAACAAACAGATTGGCCAGCGTCTCCGGTCGGCCCGATTGGCCCACAAATACAGTCTTGCCGAGCTCGCATCGCGTACCCGGACGCTGTCGAAGTCGCGTATCAGCAACTATGAGCAGGGCATCCGCCGCATGGGCATCGAAGAGGCGCAAGAGCTCTCCGAGGCACTGGAGGGCGTTACGCCCGCTTATCTGCTCTGCCTCGATGACACCTCGCCGCTAGCCGAAGATGAATGGCAGTTGATTCAGCGCTATCGCACGACGGACGAGCGCGGCCGCGAGATGATCCAGCAAGTCGCGGAGAACCAAGGCAAGTACTTCGTGAAGCGTCCACCCGATTCGGTTGATGCGGATCGGACATAGCGGCGGACAGCCCATGTGCGCCGAAGGATCAAGCTGCGGCCGATCACAGGCCCGCCACTGCCGGGAATCGCCGCCATCATCGGCCTAGGCCGTATCCGGTTGTTGGGCGGCTTAGGCGCGTAGCATGCGCCCGTTCCCGAGAGGCCGCCTCGTCGCACTCACTCTCGGCGGCATTCCGGTCCTCATGTCAGTCTCCCTGTCAGGTTTCGGGTGCAGGCTTCGGGTGCGGGGCGTTTTGACCGCACCGCGCTCGCAGATTACAGTTGCGCCGCCGGCCGCGCAGGGTGCGGCCAGATGCGAGCGATGTGAGTGCGGCGAGGGTGATGTCGATGGTCAAAGGGTTGGTCGAGATCGCGAAAGAACGCTGGTTGATGGGCTCTGTCGGCGCGAGGCAGGACACCGTGGCCCTTGTACAGCTCCAAGACACCTATGGCTGGGGCGCCTACGGTCGGGGCACCGACAGTGCGGGCATCGATAGCACCGGCGCTCGACCGGGGCCCGGCCGTATTCGGTGCCCAAACTGGCTGGAAGGCCTCAGGATCGGCTCCCCGGTGAGCCTGGCGCTCAGCCTCTGCGTCCTCATGGCGCTCTGCTGGTCGCTGGTGGGCTGTGGTGGCAGGCATGTCGAGCCTGAGGCCATGGTAGGCTACGCGACGTCGGCGGAGTTCCCGATGCCGGATGCCCTAAGGGACAACGTCGATTTCTGGCGCAAGGTCTACACCGAGTGGGGTAGGGACAAGGTGGTGATTCACGACGATCGCCACCTGGCTATCCTTTACCAGGTGGCCAGCCTGCAGGGCCCCATCGAAGCCGTCTATACGCCGGCCCAGAAGGACTATGTCGACGTCCTCAAGGACCGCTGGCGTGCGCGTCTGCGGGCGCTGGAAAGCCGGGTCGCCGTCGGGGCACGGCTGAGCGCGGCGGAGCGCCAGCTGAAGGCGCAGGTCGAGGGCGGCGGCGGGCCCGGCGCGCTCTTCGGTGCCGCCGAGCGCGTGCGCGGCCAGCGGGGCGTGCGTGAGCGCTACCGCGACGGTCTGGCTCGCAGCGGGCGCTGGGAGCCGCCGTTCCGGGCGGTGTTCCGCCGCCATGCTTTGCCCGAGGACTTGGCGCTGTTGCCGCATGTGGAGTCGTCGTTCCAGGCCAATGCGCGCTCCAGTGCCGGGGCATCCGGCATGTGGCAGTTCATCCGCTCCACGGGCAAGAGCTACATGACCGTCAACTCGTCCATCGACGAGCGGTTGGACCCGATTGTCGCGGCTGATGGCGCTGCCCGTTATCTGAAGGGCGCTTATGCCAAGCTGAAGAGCTGGCCCCTGGCGCTGACGTCCTACAACCATGGCGTGGGCGGCATGCTGCGCGCCAAGGAGCGCTACGGCACCGACATGGGACGCATCGTGCGCGACTACGACGGGCGCTACTTCGGTTTTGCCTCGCGCAATTTCTACGCCCAGTTCCTCGCAGCCCGGCACGTCGCCCGCAATGCACAGCGCTACTTCCCCGAGGGCGTGTCCTATCAGCCGCCGCTTCGCGATCAGCCGGTGCGGCTCAGGTACGCCGTCTACGTCGACGATCTGGCGAGTCGATACCGGGTGCCGAGGTCCTCACTCGTCGCGCGGAACCTGGCCTGGCTGCAGCCGGTGCGCCGCGGCGAGCGTCCGGTGCCGGCGGGCACTACGGTCTGGCTGCCGCGGGAGGCGAGCAGCTTGGCGCGGGGGCTGCCCCGCCCGAAGTTGTCGCGTCCGAGCCTGTTGGAAGGTGCTCAACCGTGAATCTGTTGGACAGCTACCCTGATCCCACATCGAGTGCGCGCCGCCGTCCTGTGCCCGGCGCGCGCCTCCGTCTGGTGCAGATGCTCGCGGCCTCTGTGCTGCTCGCTGCCGGTCCGATGTTGTTGTCGATGCCGGTGCGTGCGGGTGACGGGCTCGCGTCCTATTATGGTGCCCAGTTTCACGGCCGGCGGACCGCCAGTGGAGAGCGCTTCGATCAGCATGCGATGACCGCTGCGCACCGCACGCTGCGCTTCGGTACCAGGCTGCGCGTCACGCACGCCCGCAATGGCCAGAGCGTCATCGTTACCGTCAACGACCGAGGACCTTTCGTGCGTGACCGCATCATCGACCTGTCGCGGGCCGCCGCGCGGCGGCTCGGCATGCTCGGCGCCGGCGTGGCGCCGGTGCGCCTGGAGGTGGTGGAACGCGGCGACAATGGGGGCAGACCGGAGACGGGCGGCGGATTGTTGCAGCAACTGTTCTGACGCATGGGCTCGGGTCTCATCCGCCAGCACCCCCCGATCAGGGCGTCGCGCCCTTGTTGCGTCCCGACCCCGAGGTATGGCATCCATGGCCATCAAGTCCGACCGCTGGATCCGCCGCATGGCGCAGGCGCACCGGCTCATCGAGCCCTTCGAGTCGGCGCAGGTCCGTGAGACCGCGGGCGGCCGAGTCATCTCCTATGGCACGTCCAGCTATGGCTACGACATCCGCTGCGCGGACGAATTCAAGATCTTCACCAACATCAACTCGGCGGTTGTGGACCCGAAGCGGTTCGACTCGTCGAGCTTCGTTGACCTCGAGGCGGAGGTCTGCATCATCCCGCCGAACTCCTTCGCGCTCGCGCGCACCGTGGAATACCTGCGCATTCCACGCAATGTGCTGACGATCTGTCTCGGCAAATCCACCTATGCACGCTGCGGCATCATCGTCAATGTGACGCCGTTGGAGCCTGAATGGGAGGGCCACGTGACCCTGGAGTTCTCCAACACCACGCCGCTGCCGGCGAAGATCTACGCCAACGAAGGCGTTGCCCAGATCCTATTCCTCGAGTCGGACGAGCCCTGCGAGACCTCCTACCGGGATCGCGCCGGCAAGTATCAGAACCAGACCGGGGTGACTCTACCCAGGCCTTAGGCGATTGCTGTCAATAAACATACCGCCTGGCTTGTCTTTTCGCCCGCCTTCTGCGTCGCGGCAGCGGGCACAGAGCTCGACGATGCGCCCGCTGCCGCTCCTTGAAGGCGAGCGAAATTCCTGCGCCATTCGGTCTGTTTGTTTCCGGCAATCGCCTAATGAGTCGGTTGCTACGGGCTCGAAGATGCGCCCGTGCGCTAGGCCGCTACAACAACAGGCGCCGAATGTCCGCGAGCAGGCCCGCGAGCAGCGTCGTGAAGCGCGCTGCGTCGGCGTTTCGACGACGCCGAGGTCCTAGGAGAGCGATAGCGACAGCATCAGGCGCGGGCCGAGCTCCCGGCCGTTCCAGACTGGCTTGGCCTCGGAGCGAGACACGCCGAGGATGGCCACCTCCGGGGCGTTTGACGATGGGGGTGAAGGCCATGCCGCCGATGCCACCGAGGCTGGACGCGGTGACGAGGCCGCCCTGCATGTCGCCGGGGAGCAGCTTGCCGGCGCGGGCCTTGGTGCTTAGGTCCATGAGCTCGCGGGCGAGGTCGAACAGCCCCTGTCGGGCCAGGTCGCGCACCACCGGCGCCACCAGACGTATACGGATAGGACATCCAAGCCACCCGGAGGGCCCAGGTCGAGCATCCGTGTAACGGGAACGGCATCGGTGACTCAGGCAATGCGGCGCATGTCCGCGCCGCAGTTCGGACCGGTGAGCGGAAGAGACGCGAATAACCGGGTCTGCTCCCATCAAGGCAGCAGGGCCCAGAGATCGCGGGCCGGGGAGCGGGCGTTCGAGGCCGGTGCCCCAGGCGGCGAGCTGACTTCGGCAGGCGACCCTGTCGCGTCGGCCACACCACGTCCATAGGCGGTGGCAGCTGCAGGCAGGGGCGAGTGGGGCGCGAGCACGCCATGGTGGCGATGGCAGTGCCGCCTGGGCGGCGGCCAATCTGCGAACAAGCTGGGCCGCGACATGATGCGACTCGGTGTGGACAGCAGAAGGAGCGGCACATGCCGACCTTGACGTCCTGCCCCACCCGCACCGCGAAGTGCCGAGGCCTCAACTCGTTCTGATGTTGAGCGAAAGCCTTCGCGGTTCTGGGGCTGCCCGGGTCTCTGCCGGAGCTGGGTTTCCGTTCGCAGCGCTGATCGAGAGTCTCGAAGGCGGGATCTCCATCGGCCGGTTCACCGGGGCCGGGTCACCGCGTCCTGTCTCCGAATCGCTCCGCGATTGTGAGCTAGGCCGCGCCAAGCGTGCTGCCACACGTCACGGAACCGACACAAAGGATTCACACGCCTGCAACGGCGCACTTCTATGCTATTGTGCACTGCAACATCGAGCGCAAGAACCGGGCTGACCGCCCGTCCGCCCGCCCCGGAGGCTCAGCATGAGCGAAGTCCTCGAGAACCGGACCTACGACGAGATCCAGCTTGGCCAGACCGCCGAGCTGCAGCGCACCTTGACCCGCGACGATGTGGCGCTATTCAGCAAGGTGTCTGGCGATCTGAACCCGATCCACATGGACGAGGCATACGCCCGCGCCCAGGGTGCCGAAGGCGTGGTGGGGCACAGCCTTTGGGCCACCGGCCTGATCTCCAGCCTGCTGGCCAACGTGCTGCCCGGGCCGGGAACCGTCTATCGCAACCAGGACGCCGAGTTCCACCGCCAGGTCCGGCTTGGGGACACCCTGACCGCCCGTGTCCGCGTGGTGGAGAAGCTGCCAGAGCATCTCGTCGAACTGGCATGCCGAGTGATGAATCAGGACGGCGCGCCGGTGATGACAGGCCGCGCGGTCGTCGCGGCGCCCACCGAGAAGCAGCGTCTCGAGGTGGCCGACTTGGCGGAGGTCTCCGTGCGCCATCACGATAGCTTCGCGGCGCTGTTCGACAATGTGCGCGCGCTGGAACCCATCCCGACGGCGGTCGTGCATCCCGTGGATCAGGTTTCGCTTGCGGGGGCCATGGAGGCCGCCGAGGCGACCTTCATTGCGCCCATCCTGGTTGGACCCGAGCAGCGCATCCGCGGCGTCGCCGAGGAGCAGGGCATCGACCTCGGCGACGCCGAGATCCTCGACGTCCCGCATAGCCACGCCGCCGCCGCACGCGCGGTGGAGCTGATCCGCGAAGGCACCGCCGAGATACTGATGAAGGGCAGCCTGCACACCGACGAGGTGTTGAGCGCGGTGCTGAACAAGACCGCCGGCATCCGCACCGCTCGGCGCATCAGCCACATCTTCGTGATGGACGTGCCCACCTATCCTAAGCTGCTGCTGATCTCGGACGCAGCCGTGAACATCGCACCGGACCTGGACGCCAAACGCGACATCTGCCAGAACGCCATCGACCTCGCCCGCACCGTCGGGGTCGAGCACCCGAAGGTGGCCATCCTTTCCGCGGTGGAGACCATCCGGCCGAAGATCCAGTCGACGCTGGATGCCGCGGCCCTGTGCAAGATGGCCGACCGCGGCCAGATCACCGGCGGCATCCTAGACGGGCCCTTGGCCATGGACAACGCCATCAACCTGGAAGCCGCCCGCATCAAGCAGATCGACTCCGAGGTCGCAGGCATTGCGGACGCGCTGATCGCGCCGGACCTGGAGGCGGGCAACATCCTGGCCAAGCAGTTGATCTTCCTCGCGAATGCCGAGGCCGCCGGAATCGTGCTCGGTGCCCGGGTGCCGATCGTCCTGACCTCCCGTGCCGACAGCGTGCGCACGCGCCGCGCGTCGGCGGCCACCGCGGTGCTGCATGCGCATGCGGTGCGTCAGGGGCGGCACGACAAGCTTGCGCAGTGAGGGTGAGGAGCCATGACCGCTTCCTCGCAGGCGCTGATCCTGACCCTCAACGCCGGCTCGTCCAGCATCAAGTTCGCGGTCTACGGCACGGGCGCCGGCGCCGCCCAGCCGTCAGACGGATCCCCCGGCGATCCCCAGCTGCGAGCCAAGGGCCAAGTGGAGGGTATCGGGACGCGGCCGCACTTCATCGCCAAAGGCACGGACGGTCAGGTGCTCTCGGAGAGCTGGTGGGAGACCGTCGCCGACGGCGAGGGACACGCAAGGGCCTTCCGGCAGATCTGGAGCTGGCTCGATGACTTCGCCGACGGCGGGCAGATCATGGCCGTCGGCCACCGCGTCGCCCACGGCGGCGCGGCTTACGGCCACCCCATGCTGATCGACACCCAGGTACTGCGGGTGCTCACACGCCTGATTCCGCTGGTGCCCCTGCACCAGCCTAACAACCTCGCCGGTATCCGTGCCGTCGCCGCGGACCATCCGGACTTGCCCCAGGTGGCCTGCTTCGACACAGGCTTTCACCGCGGCCGGCCCAAGGTGACCGAGCAGTTCGGCCTGCCCCGGGTGCTGCTCGACCGCGGCGTGAAGCGCTACGGCTTCCACGGGTTGTCCTACGAGTACATCGTCGAGAAGCTGCGCGAGATCGCGCCGGACATCGCAGAGGCTCGCGTGATCGTCGCCCATCTCGGCAGCGGCTGCAGCATGACGGCGATCCGGAACGGCCGCAGCGTCGAGACCACGATGGGCTTCTCGGCGCTGGACGGCGTGCCCATGGGCACCCGACCGGGGCTCTTGGACCCCGGTGTGATCCTGTTCCTGATGCGCGAGGACGGGCTTGGCGTCGAGGCGTTGGAGAAGCTCCTCTACAAAGAATCCGGGCTCCTCGGCCTCTCCGGCGTCAGCAACGACCTGCGTGCGCTGCACGAGAGCGACGACCCTCGCGCGGCCGAGGCCATCGATTACTTCGTTTACCGCATCGGCCAGACACTGGGCTCGCTCTGTGCCGCCGTCGGTGGACTGGATGCGCTGGTGTTCACCGCTGGCGTCGGCGAGAACGACGCCGACATCCGCGCGCGCGTCTGTGCCGATGCCGCCTGGCTCGGCATCCAGATCGACGCGGACGCCAACGTCGGCGGGCAGGTGGGCGCGGGCCTGCGCATTAGCCCTGCAGGCAGACTGCCCGAGGTCTGGGTCATCCCCACCGACGAGGAGCGGATGATTGCGCGCCATACATTGCGCGTGGTCCGGAGCGCCTGAGGCAGCGAAGCACATCCGCCGATCCCGCTCCGATGGCGATCTCGACACGGATTTCGATACCGATAGGTCGCGATGCGCGCCGGGCCACGCGAAGATGGCTGCAAGGACCGACGAGCAACATTTGCCGAGGTTTCCACATGTTCGACTTCACCAAGCTCTTCCCGCAGGCCGACGGGCAGAACGCCCTTGCCGATTGGTCCCGAGTATGGGAGGGCTGGGCCCACAAGACCGCCGACGGTCAGGACGGCGAGTACGCCCTGTATGGCCGCGACCTGGGCTTCATCCTCCAGGCACACGGCAAGCAGGCGACGAAGACCGCCCAACACAACGCCAAGCACAACCTGGACACTTGGCAGCAAGTCGTGTCCGCCATGACGGGCCCGGCGCTGCCGCAGCAGTGGTGGGAGTACATGGTGGACGCCGCGCAGCGCTCGGTGCTGTTCGCCGACGCCATGCGCGAGCGCGGCAACTACTTCGTCGAGCACGAAGAGGGCAGCAACAGGACGGTGCTCAGCTGGCGGCACGAGATGGTCTTGGACGGAAGCAAGCTGGATCGACCGGTGAACTACTCGCTGGTGCGCATCGTGCCGCCGGAGCAGGTACCGGTCCGCGAAGACGGGCGGCCGTACATCATCATCGACCCGCGCGCCGGCCACGGCTCCGGCATCGGCGGCTTCAAGCATGCGAGCGAGGTCGGGGCGGCCATCCACGGCGGTCACCCGACCTACTTCGTCACCTTCACCCGGTTGCCCGTCGCAGGCCAGACCCTGGCGGAGGTGACAGCCGCTGAGGCCGATTTCGTGCGCGAGGTGCGCCGGCTGCATCCCGACTCCCCGAAACCCGTCATCATCGGCAATTGCCAGGGCGGCTGGGCGTCCATGCTGCTCGCCGCCACCAACCCGGACATCACTGGCCCCGTGGTGGCCAACGGCGCGCCGCTCTCCTATTGGGCCGGGCAGAAGGGCAAGAACCCGATGCGCTATCTGGGCGGACTGGTGGGCGGCGCGACAACGGTGCGCCTGCTCTCCGACCTGGGCAACGGCCTCTTCGACGGCTCCAACCTGGTGTTCAACTTCGAGCGGCTAAGCCCAAGCAACACCTGGTGGGAGAAGTACTACAACCTCTGGGACCGCATCGACACCGAGGTGCCGCGCTTCGTCGGCTTCGAGCGGTGGTGGGGCAGCTTCTACTACATGACGCCGGACGAGATCGCCTGGATCGTCGAGAACCTGTTCGTCGGCAACCGGCTCGGCCGCGGCAAGGCCAACCTCAGCGAGCGCACCCACCTGGACCTGCGCGACATCCACTCGCCGATCATCATCTTCGCGTCCCATGGCGACAACATCACGCCGCCACAGCAGGCCCTGGGCTGGATCGCGGACCATTACACCGGCGTCGACGAGATCAAGGCCCGAGGTCAGCGCATCCTCTACACCCTGCACCCCAGCGTCGGCCACCTCGGCATCTTCGTGTCCTCGTCGGTGGCGAAGAAAGAGCACGAGGAGATCGTCTCCACGCTGAAGGCCATCGAGGCATTGGCGCCCGGACTCTATGAGATGGTCATCACCGAGGAATCCGGCGAGGGCGTGGACAAGACCTTCAAGGTCGCCTTCGCGGAGCGCAGCATCGAGCAAATGATGGAGGAGTGCGGCGGCGACGACTCGGACAAGCCCTTCGCCACCGTCGCCCGCTTCTCGGAGCTGGGTGCGGAGGTCTATGACCTGAGCATCGGGCCCTTGGTGCGGGCCATGAGCACCCAGGCCACCGCGGAGCTGATGGCCCACACCAACCCGATGCGCCTGCAGCGCTGGTTGCAGAGCGAGCGCAACCCGGCGATGCAGCCGGTCAAGGACCTGGCCGAGCAGGTTCGCGCCGAGCGTCAAGCCGCGCCGGCGGACAACGCCTTCCGCCAACTGGAGCGCTTCAACGCCAAGTTGGTCACCCAGTGGTGGGACGGCGTGCGGGACATGCAGAACGCACTGATCGAGTGGAACTTCCACCTGCTCTGGGGCGCGCCGCCGGTGCAGGCCCTGGGCGAGCGGCTCGGCACCACGGTCGCACGGTCCGAGCCGCACGAAGACCTGCGCAACTTGACGGAGGTGCAGGACGCGCTGGACCGCATCGACCTCGGCGGCTTCGCCGACGGCGTGATCCGGATGCTGATCTTGCTCGCCCACTCGCGCAAGGAGGTCCGCCGCTCGCGGCTGGAGCGCGCCAACCAGATGCTGCTTTCCGCGGAACCCTTCGCGAGCATGAAGCCCAAGCATCGCACGCGCATGATCCACAAGGAAACGCTCATCGTCGGCTACGAGCCGGAGGCGGCCGTGGCGGCACTGCCGAGGCTGCTCGCCACGGACGAGGACCGCAAGCGGGCGCTGGAGCTCTGCGAGCAGATCGCCGGTCCGCCCGAGGAGATGAGCCGCGAGACCGTCGACATGATGAACCGCCTGGCGCTGGCGCTCGGGCGGGAGCCGGTGGCCATGGGCGGCGACGATCCGGGGAGCACTCGGCGCGCCGCTTAGGCGATTGCCGGAAACAAAGATACCGAATGGCGCAGGATTCTCGTCCGCCTTCGCGAAGCGGCAGCGCGTGCATAGTCTTTCTAGGTGCGTGTTGCCG
>JANQFI010000191.1 GCA_028277905.1 Chromatiaceae bacterium
CGGTTCGAGGTAGGCGACGCGCGGCGGTCGGGGTCGTTTTCGGGCCGGTCGCGGGGGCGGGTCGAGGGCGGCGCGCAGGTACGCGAACAGCGATGCCGGCGGCTGGCCGAAGAAGCGTTCGGCTGCGGTCGTGCCCTCGGGTCGGTGGATGAAATACTTGTGCACGGCGGTGAGCACGGCGAGCTTGCGGTTGCTCAGGCGGTGCTTGCCGTGGTGATGCAGGACCAGTTGGCCGTTGCGCCCTTGCACGCAGGAGCTGCTGCGTTGGAACAGATCGGCGCACTCGGCGGCGGCGGTCTCGATCTCGCGGCGTGCGTCGGCGTCGAGCAATTGCAGCGGCGAGTCGGGTTGGCGCAGTGGTACCAACAGCTGACGGGATCTTCGGTGCAGTTGATGGCGCCGCTCGGTGCGGGTGCTGCGCGCCGCCACCCGCTCCAGATCGATCGCCGGGATGAGCTGTTGGTGCACGAGCGTTTCGATCTCGGGGGCCAGTCCCAATGCCACGACCTTGGCTTGGATGGTGGCGAAGAAGCAGGCCATGGTCGCCGGCAGTGGCGTGGTCAGACGCTCGGCCTTGGCGATGCGCGCGCGCAGGCGCGGGCCTGCTGTTGGTGCGCTTCGGCTTGCGCGCTCTGCACATCGGCGTCGGCCGGCGCCATCAGCGCATCATTGATGCGCTCGGCGCACGCGGGCGGTCGCCCGCACGGGCGCGGCCAGGCCTGCTGATGGGCGTCGCGGGCGGCACGCTGCGCCGCCACCGCGTCACTGGCCTGATCGCTGGCCCGTGGCGTCGGCTCGACCGCTCGCGCCAGAGGCAAGGTGGTCGCCTTGGAGACCTCATGCTGGACATGGAAGAGGTCCGGCGAGTGATGGGCACCGAGGTCGTGCGCGACATGGCGCAGCAGCCCCTTGGCCGCGTCGCCGGTCCCTTGCACCACTGCCACACGCAATCCCTCGAGCGCCTCGGCCAAGGCCCGCGTCCAGGTCGCCGCCGAGCGGTCCGGGGCAGAGCGCTCGCGCAGCATGAAGCTCGACACCGGCTCCATGGCCACCAGACAAACCTCCGGATGGTCGGTCTCGTCCTCGCCGACGCTGATGCGCCGCCGTGGCATCTGCGCCGCCAACGTTTGCCGTTGCTGCTCGGCGTCGGCGACCACCGCCTCCTCCAACGCCACGTTGAGCTTCTGTTGACGACCGTAGGCGCTGGCCACGAACGCCGACAACCCGCTCAGCGCCAGCAACGGGCACACCTGGCGGATGCCGGCTCCGGCCAGCAACGTGATCACCAGATGGGCCGCCAAGACTTGGCCGTTAAGCCCGGCAACAGCCTCCTCGGCGGTGTAGAACTGCCGCAAGGCCACCGGGACCTCGCCGCTCGGCGCCTGCCCCAGCCAATCCTGCAGGGTCGAGCGCGCAACGCCTAGCGCCTCGGCAACCGCACGCTGCGCCTGCCCTCGCGCCAGTCGGCCCTGAACCGCAGCAGGCCTCTCGGCCTGCTCGCGACGCGCATGCCGCCCGCTCAACGCGCGTCGCTTCGCTCGGGCGCCGTCGGTGCCGGCAACACAGGGGCATCTCGTCTACAGTCTGGCATAGTAGAACCCCTGCTCTCTTCATACTCAAGGCTAGGTAGCGCTTCCACGCGTACGCGATTTCCGGGGTTCTGCCGACCTTATCCAGCCGATTCCCCGGCTCCAATTTCACGTGGAGCCCATCCGGTTTTGACCGGAACGATGATCAAGGCC
>JANQFI010000226.1 GCA_028277905.1 Chromatiaceae bacterium
AAACAAACATACCGAATGGCGCAGGATTCTCGTCCGCGCTTCGCGAAGCGGCAGCGCGTGCATAGTCGTTCTCTGTGCGCGTTGCCGCGACAAAGAAGGCGGGCGAGAAGACAAGACAGGCGGTATGTTTGTTGACAGAAATCGCCTAAGCGCAGCGCATCCACCACTCGCGCCCAGGGTGGATGCGCTTCCGCGTCTCAGTAGCTGTTGCACCGTCCCTGAGATGACGACTCAACCATGCCCGATCAGCTCATCCAAGTGCACCGCGACGCTGCGGCCGAGCGCGGACAGGCTGTAGCCGCCCTCTAGGCAGGAGACGATGCGCCCGCTGGCGTGGCGGCGGGCGAGCTCGTGCAGTTGCTTGGTGATCCAGGCATAGTCCGGCTCGCGTAGGTTGAAGTGTGCCATGTCGTCCTCGGCGTGGCCGTCGAAGCCTGCGGAGATCATCACGAGCTGCGGTGCGTAGGCTTCCAATGGTTGCAGCCAGTGCAGCTCCACCGCGGTGCGGTAGGCGGCGCCATCGGTGCGGGCTGGTAGGGGGATGTTGAGCACGTTGGGCGCTTGGCTGTCGGCGCCGGTGCCGGGGTAGAAGGGGTGCTGGAAGCTGGAGCAGAACAGCACGCGCTCGTCGCCGGCGACGATCCTCTCGGTACCATTGCCGTGGTGGACGTCGAAATCGACGATGGCGATGCGCTGGATGCCGTGCTCGGCCATGGCGTGGGCGGCACCGATGGCGACATTGTTGAAGAAGCAGAAGCCCATAGCCGCCCTGCGCTCGGCATGATGTCCCGGCGGGCGTACGGCGCAGAAGGCGGCATGGTGGCGCTCCCCCATCACGAGGTCGACGGCGTAGGTGGCGGCCCCGGCGGCACGCAGCGCGGCGTTCAACGTGCCATGGCCCATGGCCGTGTCGCCGTCGATCCACACCAGCACGTCCGCTGCCGAGGGTGCGACCTCGAAGAGCATGTCGACGTAAGCGGCATCGTGCACTCGCAGGAGTTGCTCGCGCGAGGCCTTGGGCGCGTCATAATGCGATACCAGCATCTCTAACCCGGCGGCGATCATGCGGTCGCTGATGGCATGCAGGCGCTCGGGCACCTCCACGTGGTGGGTACCCATCTGGTGCAGCCGGCAGTCTTCGTGCGAGATGTAGGCGAGATTCATGGTGTGGCGACCCCTCAGGTGGCTCGCGGGTGGCTTGCGGGTTACTGCTGTGTCCTGCCGGTCGGCGCCACCTGGCGTCATCGACCTGGTGCGATCCTGGCGCTCAGGGTTCAGTAGCCGGCCACTGCAATCTTTCCGTCACAAGCTTAGTGTCTTATTTTGCGCTCGGGGGAGGGCGAGTCTTCATGCGGTTGTCCGACGTCGACCAGTTGTTCTTGCCGGACGCGGTGGCCGTGTTCGGCGCCAGCGACCGCGAGGACGCCCTCGGCACCACGGTGTTCCGAAACCTGCTCGCCGGGGGCTTCAAGGGCCATTGCTACGCCATCAATCCGAAGTATGACGAGGTTCAAGGTTATCCCTGCTGGCCGAACCTCGCCGCACTGGACAAGCACGTGGACTTGGCGCTCATCGCCACGCCCGCAGAGACGGTGCCGGGGGTCCTGGATCAGTGCGGCAGCTTCGGCGTGCGCGCGGCCGTGGTGCACTCCGCGGGCTTTGCCGAGAAGGACGCGCGCGGCTCCGTGTTGCAGGAGCGCATGGTGGAGGCGGCCCGGCGCAACCGCATCCGTCTGCTGGGGCCGAACTGCCTTGGTGTCATGCGCCCGTCCAATGGCCTCAACGCCGCCTTCGGGCCGGAGCTGGCGCTGCCGGGGCGTGTGGCGCTGGTCTCTCAGTCCGGTGCCGTGTGCAGTGCCATGCTGGACTGGGCCCAGGCGCGGCGGCTGGGCTACTCGGCCGTGGTGTCCTTGGGGGCCGCGGCGGACGTCGACTTCGGTGACGTGCTGGACTACCTGGCACTGGACCCCAAGACCCAGAGCATCCTGCTCTACGTGGAAGGCATCCGCGACGCGCGCCGCTTCATGAGCGGACTCAGGGCCGCGGCTCGCCTCAAGCCAGTGGTGGTGGTGAAGAGCGGCAGGCACCCGGCGGGCTCACGAGCGGCCCTGTCGCACACGGGCGCCTGGGTGGGCTCAGCGCAGGTGTTCGCGGCGGCCATGGAGCGCAGCGGCGCCGTGCAGGTGGAGCGGCTCTGGCAGTTGTTCGCCGCGGCGCAGGTCTTCGGTGCCGGGCGCAGACTCGCCGGCAATCGCATCGCCATCGTCACCAATGGTGGCGGCCCGGGGGTGTTGGCTGCGGATCGTGCCGTCGAGCGCGGCTTGACTCTGGCGCAGCTCGGGGACGCGACCCGTGCCGCGCTGGAACAGGCGCTGCCCAAGCACTGGTCCCACAACAATCCGGTGGATGTCATTGGCGACGCCAGCGAAGCGCGCTACCGTGCCGCGGTGGACGCCTGTCTCAAGGACGAGAGCGTCGATGGCGTGCTGGTCTTGCTGGCGCCGTTGGCGGACTGTGGCGACCCGACCGCGACTGCGGACGAGGTGATCGCGGCCGCCAAGCAGACGCGCAAGCCGGTCCTGACCTGCTGGATGGGGGAGGCAAGCGTGGCCGAGGCCCATCGACTGTTCTCCGAGGCCGGAGTGCCACACTTCGAGTCGCCGGAGGTGGCCGTGGACGCCATGTCCTACCTCGCCGAGCACACGCGCAACCAGAAGCTCCTGGTGCAGTCGCCGGGGCCGCTGTCGCGGCAGAGTGCACCCGATGTCGAGGGCGCCCGGCTCATCATCGAAGGGGTCATGGCCGAAGGGCGCAAGACGCTCGGCACCATCGAGGCGAAGGCGGTGCTGTCCGCGTTCCGCATCCCCACGACACAGGCGGTACTGGCGCGCAGCCCGAACGAGGCGCTGATGGCCGCAGAGGCCCTGGGCTTTCCGGTGGTGATGAAGATCAACTCGCCGGATCTGGAGCACAAGTCGGACGTGGACGGCGTCAGGCTCAACCTGAGCGACGCCTTAAGCATCCGTCGCGCCTACAGCGAGCTCACCGAGCGCGCCATCTCACTAAGACCTGAGGCGCGCATCCAAGGCGTCACAGTGGAGCACATGGTGCCGTCGCGGGCGGCACGGGAGTTGATGGTGGGCGTGGCGCACGACCCGGTTTTCGGCCCGGTGATCAGCTTCGGTGCCGGCGGCACGGACATGGAACTGATGCAGGATCCTGCCCTGGGGCTGCCGCCGCTGAATGCCTTCATCATCCAGACCATGATTGCCCACTCCCGCGTGGCCCGGCTCATGGGTGCCTACAGCAATAAGCCGCCGATGAACCGCCAAGCACTGGCCCGTATCTTGCAGCGGGCCTCGGAGATGGTCTGCGAGCTGCCGGAGATCATCGCCATGGAGGTGAATCCGCTCATCGGCAACGACTTGGAGGTCATCGCCGTGGACGCCCGCATCCACGTGGACTATCGCCCGCCACAGCAGTCCTTGTATGGACACATGGCCATCCATCCCTACCCGCAGCACCTCGTCGAGCGGGTGCCGCTGCCGGACGGGACGGACCTCACGATTCGGCCCATTCGGCCCGAGGATGCCGAGATGGAGCAGGAATTTGTCCGCGGCCTGTCAGAGCAGACCAAATACTTCCGCTTCATGCAGGCCATCAAGGAGCTCTCGGCGGAGATGCTGGTGCGCTTCACCCAAATCGACTACGACCGCGAAATGGCGCTGATCGGCGTGATGATCGAGGACGGCCGTGAGGTGGAGGTGGGCGTGGCACGCTACATGACCCGCCCCGGCGGCGACAGCTGCGAGTTCGCCATCGTCGTCGCCGACCACGTGCGCAGCCGTGGTATCGGCTCGCGGCTGATGCGCTCGCTGATGCAGAACGCCCGCACCCGTGGCCTGCGCATCATGGAAGGCGAGGTGCTCACCGCAAATACCCGGATGCTGGCGCTGGTGAAGTCCTTGGGCTTCCGCATCGAGACGGACCGCAACGACCCGAGCATCAAGCTCGTGACCAAGGTGCTCTAGGACGGGGCTTCACAATGGGCGGCGTTCCTAGGTCGGCCCGACGCCCAAAGGCGATTTCTGTCAACAAACAGACCGCCTGGCTTGTCTTTTCGCCCGCCTTCTGCGTCGCGGCAGCGGGCACAGAGCTCGACTATGCGCCCGCTGCCG
>JANQFI010000230.1 GCA_028277905.1 Chromatiaceae bacterium
CAGCGGGCGCATAGTCGAGCTCTGTGCCCGCTGCCGCGACGCAGAAGGCGGGCGAAAAGACAAGCCAGGCGGTCTGTTTGTTGACAGAAATCGCCTCAAGGCAGGGCAGCCGCGCTCGGGCGCGACCCGTTGCCGCGGCGAGCCAGCGTGCGAGAATAACGGCGCGGCGGTGTGCTTCCCGCCGCGTGCACCCAAACCCGTGGGCCGGCCGCAGCCGAGGGCGCAAGCGATGACCAGCGAAGCCACGACCTACCGCGACGCGGGCGTCGACATCGATGCCGGCCAGGCGCTCGTCGAGCGCATCAAGCCGGCCGTGGCGGCTACCCACCGGCCCGGCGTGCTGTCCAAGCTCGGCGGCTTCGGCGGGCTGTTCGAGCTGCCCGCCGGCTATCGCAACCCGGTGCTGGTGTCCGGCACGGACGGCGTCGGCACTAAGCTCATGCTGGCGGTGGCCGCCGGGCGCCACCATGGGATCGGCATCGATCTCGTCGCCATGTGCGCCAACGACATCGTCGTCTGCGGCGCCGAGCCGCTGTTCTTTCTGGACTATTATGCTAGCGCAAAGCTGGACCTGGACACCGCGGCAGCCGTGGTCGAGGGCATCGCCGAGGGCTGCCGCAAGGCCGGCTGCGCACTCATCGGCGGTGAGACCGCCGAGATGCCTGGCATGTACGGCGCCGGCGACTATGATCTGGCCGGCTTCTGCGTCGGCATCGTCGAGAAGGACGCCATCCTGGCGCCGGTGCGCGTCAAGCCAGGGGATGCCCTGGTGGCGCTCGCATCGAGCGGCCCGCACGCCAACGGCTTCTCGCTGATCCGCCGGGTGCTGGCGTCGAGCGGCGCCGGGCTCGACGACCCGCTGGAATCCGGGGCCGAGGAGCCGACGACCCTGGCCGATGCCCTGCTCGCACCAACGCGCATCTACACCAAGCCGGCGCTGGCGCTGGCTCGCCATGGCGAGGTACACGCGCTGGCGCACATCACCGGCGGCGGCATCACTGACAACTTGCCGAGGGCTCTGCCGGAGGACACCAAGGCGGTCATCGATCTACGCAGCTGGACCGCGCCGGCAGTCTTCCGCTGGTTGCGGGATGCCGGCAATATCGCGGATCCGGAGATGCTGCGCACCTTCAACTGCGGCGCAGGCATGATCGCCGTGGTGGCCGCGAGCCGTGCCGCCGGCGCCTGCGGCCTGCTACGCACCGCCGGAGAGCAGGCCTGGATCATCGGTCGCGTCGAGCCGCATGCCGGCGCCCCCATGGTGGAGTACGCGGGTGGCAAGTGAGGCCAAAGGGAGCATGGCGCCTGGGCCTCCCGAGTTGCCGGTGGCGGTGCTCATATCCGGCAGCGGCAGCAACCTGCAAGCGCTGATCGACGCGCAGCAGGCGGGCGAGCTGGCCGCGGACATCCGCGTCGTCGTCAGCAACCGCGCCGACGCCTATGGACTCGCTCGTGCCGCCACCGCCGGCATCGAGACGCGGGTGCTCAGCCACCGCGACTTTCCCACCCGCGCCGAGTACGACGCCGCCTTGGCCGAGCTGCTGCGCGGCTTCGAGCCCGGGCTTGTGATCCTGGCGGGCTTCATGCGCATCCTGACGCCCGGCTTCGTCGCCCGCTTCCACGGCCGGATGCTCAACATCCATCCGTCGCTACTGCCCAAGTACCGGGGGCTGCACACCCACGAGCGGGTCCTCGACGCCGGGGACAACGAGCACGGCGCCACGGTGCACTTCGTCACAGAGGAGCTGGACGGTGGTCCGGCGGTGATCCAAGCACGCGTGCCAGTGCTGCCCGGCGACGGCGCCGAGCGCCTCGCCGCGCGCGTGCTGGCGCAGGAGCACCGCATCTATCCGCTAGCGGTACGCTGGCTCGCCGAGGGCCGAGTAAGGCTCGACGACGCCGGCCGCGTGATGCTGGACGGCAGGCCCCTGTCGGCACCGGTGCAGCTGGACGAAATCGAGCCGGATTGAAGCGGTGATCTGCAGGCGGCACTGGCCGCGGCACAGGCCAACGCACGGCAGGTGTCGAAGGAGAACAGCGCCACGGCAGACGAACCGGCGGTGTGTCGCGGTGTCCTGCCCCGAAACCGCCGTCTTGCTATTGTTCTTCATGCTTCGTGGGTAACTCCTCGGTCTAGGTCAACGGCGTTTTCTCAATCGACATCGAAATCGCGTTCGGCATCAAAATCGAATGCGATCGCGATACCGATGCGGATGCCGATTTCGATCGGCATACCATGCGTCCGTCGCATTTGGGCAGAGCCGCGCTGGCACGACCCTGGCGGGGCCAGCAATGCTGCACGCGCAGGGCAAGGCGCCTATCCTGCGCCCGGACGGCCGGCGCCGCGCGATGCCGCAGACGCTCCCATGACCACAGCCACGACGCCACCCACACTCACCATGCACAGCCGGGAAGCCGGCAGCGCGACCCTCGCGCTGGGCGGCAGCTGGCGACTCTCGCAGCGGCTACCGCGCCTGGCGCGCGCCCGGGAGCTGCTCGACGCGGCGCCGGACACGACGGCGCTCGACTTCGACACCGCGGCCCTGACGGACTGGGATTCGGGGCTGGTCACCTTTGTCGCCGGGCTGGAGCACCTCTGCGGCGTGCGGGGCATCCACTGCCGGCCCGACGGCCTGCCCGAGGGGCTGCGCAAGCTGTTGGAGCTCGCCCGCGCGCTGCCGCAAACGGGCCGCGGCGGGCACGCGATGCAACCCGCGCCGTCCTTCATCAGCCGCCTCGGTAGCGACGCGCTGGATCTGATCCAGTCCACCGGCGAGATCATGGCGTTCTTCGGCGAGGGCACCCTTGCGTTGCGCAACTTCCTGCTGGGCCGCGCGCGCTTCCGCCGCTCGGACCTGTGGCTGATCATGCAGGAGTCCGGCGCCGACGCCCTGCCTATCGTCGGCCTGGTCAGCTTCCTGGTAGGCATCATCCTCGGCTACATCGGCGATCAGCAGCTCAGGCAGTTCGGCGCGCAGATCTACATAGCAGACCTGGTCGGACTCGCGACGGTGATCCAGATGGG
This sequence comes from Chromatiaceae bacterium, assembly GCA_028277905.1. GTDB lineage: Bacteria > Pseudomonadota > Gammaproteobacteria > Chromatiales > Chromatiaceae > Thiohalocapsa. The sequence continues at coordinate 3,026 of JANQFI010000230.1, forward strand.
CGCGCTGGTGACCGCCATCGTGCTGTCCGGGCGCACCGGGGCCGCCTTCGCCGCGCGCATCGGTACCATGCAAGTCAACGAGGAGATCGATGCGCTCCGCACGCTCGGCATCTCGCCGATGGAGTTCCTGGTGCTGCCGCGCATGCTGGCGCTCATCGCCATGACGCCGCTCCTGGCCATCTACGCGGACCTGCTCGGCATACTCGGTGGGGCCTTCGTCGGCACCGTCGTCGGCGGACTGACGCTCTCGGCGTACCTGACCGAAACCCAGCTCGCCATCGGCTGGAACCACATCATCCAGGGGCTCATCGCCGCAACCGTCTACGGTGCCATCGTCGCGGCCTCCGGCTGCCTGCGCGGCATGCAGTGCGGGCGCAGCGCCGCCGCTGTCGGCCAGGCGACCACGTCCGCGGTGGTGACGTCTATCGTCTTCATCGTCATCGCCGCCGCGGTGCTGACCATCCTGTTCGACGCGGTGGGGCTGTCGTGACAGGCCCCTCCCGGAGTACCGGGCAGAGCGCGACGCCTGACCCGCCGCACATGCGGATCGAAGGCATCACCCTGGGCTATGGCGACACACTGGTGCAACAGGACTTGAGCTTCGACATCCGCTGCGGCGACGTCTTCGTCATCATGGGCGGCAGCGGCTGCGGCAAGAGTACCCTCATGCGCTGCCTCACGGGCCTGTTGGCGCCCTGGGCCGGGCGCGTGCTGTTGCAGGGCGAGAGCCTGTGGGAGCGGGCGCCGGCCGGACGCAGTGTGCTGATGCGCCGCAACGGCGTGATGTACCAGAGCGGCGCGCTCTGGAGCTCCATGACGCTGGAGGAGAACATCTGCCTGCCGCTGGAGCAGTACACCGAACTGGCCCCGGAGCAGATGCGCGCCATTGCCGAGTACAAGCTGGCGCTGGTGGGGCTTGCGGGCTATGGCGACTATTATCCGTCCGAGATCAGCGGCGGCATGCGGAAGCGGGTGGGCGTGGCCCGCGCCATGGCGCTGGACCCTGATACGCTGTTCTTCGACGAGCCATCCGCCGGACTCGATCCCATCTCGGCGCGGCGCCTGGACGAGCTGATCCTGGAGCTGCGCGACAGCCTCGGCACGACCATGGTGGTCGTCACCCACGAGCTGGACAGCATCTTCACTATCGCCGACGATTCGGTGTTCCTGGACGCCGAAACCAAGACCATGCTCGCCACCGGCAACCCGCGCGAGCTGCGCGCGGCTTCGCCGGTGGTGCGGGTGCGCGCCTTCCTGAACCGCGGCGACGCGGGCTGAACGGGTGCCGCAGGGTTAGATCAAAGGCGGATGAGCAAGCAGGCCAATCCCACGGTCATCGGCGGCTTCGTGCTCGGTGCGCTGGGGCTGGTGGTTGTGGCGGTGCTGGTCTTCACGAGCGGCGCCTGGATGCGCGAGCGGGTGCAGATGGTGACCTATTTCGACACCACGGTGCAGGGGCTTAACCTGGGCTCGCAGGTGCTCTTCGAGGGTGTGCCCGTCGGCCAGGTGACGGACATCGGCGTGGACTATGTGCCCGCTCGCGAGAGCTTCCGCATCCCGGTGCGCTACGAGATCTGGCCCCGGCAGCTGCATATTCTCGGCGTAGAGGACGACGCGGACATACCTGTGCTCCTGCACCAATTGGTCGAGAAGCAGGGGCTGCGCGCCAAGCTGGAGTCGGTGAGCTTCGTCACCGGACAATATGTGATCACGCTGGGCCTGAGTCCCGACGCGCCGCCCCGCAGCTTTCCGATGGACCCGAAAGGCCCGGTACAGGTGCCGCCAACCCCTGCCACGCGCGACCAGTTGCAGGAGCTGTTCCGCAGCGTGGATGTCGTCGAGCTCGTCGCCTCCGCGACAGGATCGCTGCGGCAATTGGAGGCGCTACTCGGCTCGCCGGAGCTGAAATCGGCCCTGAAGAACCTCGATGACACCCTGCAGGGCACGGAGGTGCTGCTCACGGAGCTGAACGGCAAGCTGGGCCCGCTGCTCCAGAACATCGACCGGACGGTCACCCAGTACGGGGAGCTGGCGGACGCGATCGAGACGCAGGTGAAGCCGCTGGCCCAAGTCATCGAGCAGCGCATTTCCGCCGTCAGCACCGACCTCTCCAGTTTGGCGCGCGGCATCGACGCCAACATCACGCCCGTGGCGACCGCGGCCATCCGCGCCCTGGACGACACTGCTGCTGCGATGCGCGCCGTCACCAGCCTCGCCGGCGAGGGCTCCGAGACCCGCTACGAGCTCTCGCGGCTGCTGTCAGAGGCAACCCGCGCGGCGTCATCGCTGAGGGCGCTAGCGGACTATCTAGAGCGGCATCCCGAGGCGCTGATCCAGGGCAAACGCTGATACTGCCGACGCAAATCCAAGCCCAGGCGCTGAAGCCGGCGATCGGTTGAAACCACGCGTATCGACTTGGAAGTGGACTTGGCGATGAAGCAAGAAATCCTCGCCAAGATGACGCCTCATGAGGGATGCCCCGGCGTCCACAAACCGGATGATGCGTTGTTGTTGGCCTTCCTGAAGGGGCTCTGACACCACCAAGACTATGCCGAGTCCTGCGTTGCTCGGAGGCGTTCATGGGCCTCGTCCCGCAGGCACATCGCCACCCGTGGCGCCATGACTCAGCATAATCCCGGTGCCGGCAGAGTGGGGCCATTTCGGCAAGATCACCATCGGCAACGCCGAGCGCACCCTGATGGCCTTCGTCATGGTGTTGAGCCACTCACGGGCGATCTTTCTGCGCTTCTTCCTCGATGCGCCCAAGGCCCGACTTCATGCGCGGGCATGTGGCGGCGTTTGAGACTTGGGGCGGACTGCCGCGGGTGCTGCGCTACGACACTCTGAGAAGTGCCGTGCTGGAGCGCCGGGGGGAGGCCATCCGCTTCCATCCCACCGTGCTGGCGCTGGCCGTGCATTACCGCTTCGAGCCGCGCCCGGTGACGCCGGCGCGGGGCAATGAGAAGGGCTACGCTTCATATTGCACCTCCTTCGTAGGGTTCGGCGCGACCTGCGGGAAGCGCCGTTGCTTCGAGAGCCTGCTGCCCGGCTTCTTAGGCGATTGCCGGAAACAAACATACCGAATGGCGCAGGGATTTCGGCCGCCTTCAAGGAGCGGCAGCGGGCGCATAGTCGAGCTCTGTGCCCGCTGCCGCGACGCAGAAGGCGGGCGAAAAGACGAGCCAGGCGGTCTGTTTGTTG
>JANQFI010000234.1 GCA_028277905.1 Chromatiaceae bacterium
CAACAAACAGACCGCCTGGCTCGTCTTTTCGCCCGCCTTCTGCGTCGCGGCAGCGGGCACAGAGCTCGACTATGCGCCCGCTGCCGCTCCTTGAAGGCGCGCGAAAATCCTGCGCCATTCGGTATGCTTGTTTCCGGCAATCGCCTCATGGGCGTCGAACCCCGCCCGCATCCGCGTCATCGATACCCTGATGCTGCCGAACCGACCCGACACGGCCCTTTCGCGGGCGACATTGGCGTGCCCGCGGCGCCGGGCCACAGGGCGACCAATTCGTTGCCGGCTCAGCCGCTGGCGTCGGTGAAGACCAGCCGATTGCCGAAGGGATCGGTGACCTTCATGTCCCGCGAGCCCCAGGGCATCTTCTCGATGCTGGGGCGGGCGTTGCGATAGTCCTTTGCAGCGAGCTCGGCATACCAGGCATCGATGTCGTCCACTTGGATGCGCAACGCGGCGCCGGGCGTGCAGTCACCATGGTGCTCGGTCAGGTGTAGCACGCAACCGTCGCGGGAGACGCGCAGGTACAGCGGCGCATCCTTGTCGAAGCGGTGCTGCCAGTCGACACGAAAGCCGAGATAGTCGACGTAGAAGGCCTTCGCCTTGGCTTCGTCGAAGCTGCGCAGGATAGGGATGGGATTGGCAAGGGTCATGCTGGAGCACCTCCCGAATCGAGCTTCGGCCTGGAGAGATCATCGGGCCAGGCAGCCTTGTCACGATGGGTGATTCGTGCCGCGCCGGCGGAACCTGCCAGCACCGGCATGATATCGGGCGTCAGGGTTCCGGTCATGCATCCCCACGCGGTCGAGCGCACGAGAATACGGCGGTCCCTGTGGCGGGCGCACCATCCGGCTGCAGTGCCTCCCTGACTCATCGATGCGTCGTGACATTGCGCTGGCGTTGTGTCCGCAGCGGGTCACCCTGCCGATGCCGGTGCGCCGAGTAGCGCTGTAGCCAGGCAACGAAGCGGTCGGTGACGCCGGCGACGCCCAGGTATTCGAGCCGGAACAGGCCGCCGATGTTGCCGGCGTTGATTTCGCTGATGCGCCAGCCACCGTCGTCGTCCCTGATGAGGTCGTAGCCGAGCAGGTTGATGCCGACATCGAGATAGGCCCGGCTGGTCTCGGCGATCAGTACCCGGTCGGCATCGGTGACCCTGTCAAGATCGCAGCGACCGCCCCGACTGACGTTCTGCACCCAGTGGCCGTCCGCGGCGCGACGCAGATAAGCGCCGTAGGGCTCGCCGCCGACCACGACGATGCGCTTGTCGCCTTCGCAGACCCGTGGCAGATAGCGAGCCAACAGCACGGAATCACGGCCGTCGTGGGTCAGATGCCGGAATAGGCTGCCGAAGTCGGACCAGCGCCGCTGCCCTTCGACGATGTTGTCTGAGTCGATGCGGCCGACGCCGGCCCCGTCCCCCGCGGAGCCCCCAGTGGAGCTCAGCCGGAACACCCCGCGACCGCCGCAGCTATTGGGGCGCTTCGCGACCAGGATGCCATGGGCGCAGAAGAATGCGGTTGCCTCGCGGGGATCGTCGGTCAGCAACATCGGCGGCAGGTAGCCCGCCGCGGCGCTCAGCAGGAAGCCGGGGTCCAGGTGTCGCTGGATGCCCTCCGGATCGTTGACGAACCTGAGCCTTGGGGCCAGCGCCTTCAGCCGCTCGTAGAGCCCATTGGGGAATGGCTTCAGCGTGCGGTCGAAGGCGACGTCGAAGTGCTCCGGCGGCAGCGCGGTCGTCGGCCGGGAGGCCAGGGTGCGGAATTCGTCCGGCATGAAGCCCACCGGGATCGGCATGGCCTCGATCCTGTCCGATACCCTCAGCACGGCCGCGGTCTCGGCGTGGTACAGCTCCAGGTCCGGATGGGCCGCGAGCCGCGCGTAGCTGAGCGGGATGTCCGTCACCGAGCTCGCGTAAGCTGCGGGATTGGCGATGCAGAGTAGGCGCAGCATGGCGATTATCGCGTCAGGTTCTCGGCGTCTGGCCTCAAGCCGCCGCCACACTCTGCTCGGCGCTGTCGGACTGGCCCTTGGGCGTGCGCTTGCCGAGGCTCCCGACGAGGATGCCGGCCGTGATCAACGCGAGCGCGGCCAGCTGCAGCCAGGAGGGTCGCTCGCCGTTGATGAAGAACGCGAAGGCCACCGCGAGCGCCGGCGTCATGAGGGTCCAGCGGGCGACGCTGGCTGGTGTCAGCCGATCGATGGCCCGGTACCAGAGGAGCTGGGCCGCGACGATGACCACCAAGGCATAGACCAGCATGATTCCCCACAGCGGGCCGTAGAAGGCTTCGGCGAAGTGCTCCGGCCCGAAAAAGACGGTTGCGACCACGTAGAAGACGATGGCGGACAGGAAGTTGCGCACGAACATCAATGGGCCGAGCCCGGTCTGCGGCATCAAGCGCTTGCCGAGCAGCGTCACCGCCGCGTAGACGACACCGGAGGCGATGATCAGCAGGTCCCCGAGGGCCACCTGGAGCCCGCCGCCGAAGAAGCTGATCGCGGTGACGCCGACGCCGATCAGCGCAAAGCCGATCCACTCGTCGCGCCGCACCGCGAAGCCCAGGATCACGGCGCCGGCGATGACGTAGAAGACCGGACCGAGACGTGCCAGCAGGACGACGTTGGTGACCGAGGTCGTCTCCAGCGCTGCGAAGATCAGCGACGACAGCAGTGCCGCAAGCGACGCGAAGGCGATGACCTCCAGCCAGAGGTGCGGGCTCAGCCCGCGCAGGTCCAGATAGATCTTGCGCGGCCCGAAGCTCGTCAGCACGACGGCGGCGGCACACAGGTTGCCGACGAACAGCACGTTGCAATAAGAAACCGCGTCCATGTAGTCACCGCCGAGCGCGGTCGCGGTGCTCACCAGGAGCGCGACGATCGGCGTGGCCAGGGATTGCAGCGCCCGGCTCGCCACCAGCATGGCTTGGGGTGGGAGCCCGCCCTGGATGCGATCGATCAGGTTGTCCACCGACGCTATGCTCATAGCCGCCGGTAGCCCCCTGGATCGGCCTTCAGGATGAGCATGTCGCCGCGGCGCTCCACCTGCCCCACGATCTCCAGGGGCTCGGCGACAAAGTCCAGCACCGCGTCGAAGAGCGCGCGGCCATCCGGGCCGGCGAGCAGCAGCGGCAGGCTGTTGCCCTCGCGGTCTACCGTGAGGAAGAGCGCCGGCACGCCGCCGGCGATGCAGCGCACCGCACACATGCGATGGGCCTTGGTATTGCCGGGGCGCATGGTCCCGTAATGGCACTTGCTGTCGATGATCTCGCCGCGCAGCCTGTGGGTGCCGAGGTCTTCCCCCGTCGCGGCGGCGGCCAAGCTAGCCGGGGAGCCGGGCAGTCGGCCTTCCGGCCTCTCGGCGGCCGCGTCGATAGCCTCCGCCGAGCGCACCGAGATCAGCGTCTGCCCGTCGCCGTAGAGCAGCGAGCCCATGACCCGCACGCGGCGGCCGTCCAGGGCTCCCACGTCGATCTTGGGTGCCGACTTGCCGCGGCCGACCAGCAAGAGCCGCGAGAAGGCATCCGGGCCGGTCTCGCCGGGGCGTACCAGCAGCAGGTGCGGTGCCGGCAGCGCGCTGAGCCAGCCCTCGAAGGCGCGGATATCGCGGAAGTCGCTGCGTGCGGGGCCGTAAGGATTGTGCAGGCTCGGCATCGCCAGGGCCAGCAGCGCGGCGCCGAGCAGCAGCAGCAGCGCCACTGGCAGCATGAAGCGGGCAAGCCCCGGCGGCATGCGCTTCGCATAGCCGACATAGAAGGGCGGGTCGTCCCGCTCGGTCGATTGGCGCGGCAGTGTCATGCAGCACCCCCTGCCAGCGCCCCGTCGATACGCGCCGGCTCCACTCGGGTACCCGCGGGCTGCGGTGTCGGGTCCAGCAGCACGCGACCGTCCCGCACCTGCACCCGGAAGGTCGGGATGCGCTCGGCGAAGGGCGGCGGCGATTGACCGTCGGCCGGGTCGTACTGAAAGCCGTGCCAGGGGCAGGTGATGAGGCCGTCGATAATGCGGCCCTCGCCCAAGGGCCCGTTCTGGTGCTGGCAGACATTGGAGACCGCGGACAGCTTGCCGTCGTAGCGGAAGATGGCGACACGCTCGCCGCCCGCGGTGATGATGGTGGCGCGGTTGCTCGGGATCTGATCCACGGCGCCGACGTCGATCCAGCGGTCGTCACCCGAGGCTGCCGCTCGGTCCAGGTGTCGGTCCTTCAAACCTGCGGCCAGGTGCAGCCCGATCACCCACAGCGCTGCAACGGATACCAAGATCGCAGGCGCCACGCCGGTGCTCGTTTGCAGTGCGCCCAGGACTACGTGGCCTACGACCAGCGCGTATGCCAGGTAGACGGCCATGTGCAGCGCCTTCCAGACCGGCGCGGTGAGGTTCGCGAGCCAGAAGTCGTGGCTGGTGGCCGCCATGAGCAGCATGATCGACCAGGCCGCGACCCCGAGCCATTCGAACGGAAAGGCGAAGAAGCTATCCCAGCGGGTGTTGCTCGTGAACAGGCTGACGATGGGCTCGACATTGCCGAAGGCGTGGTACCAGCCCAGGACGAGCCAGCCGTGGTAGGCGGCCAGGGCACAGGTGACCACGCCTAAGTGCCTGCGGTTGTACAACAGGGGTAGGAAGCGGCGGTCCAGCCGACACAGTGGGCCGATGGACAGGATCAGCGTCAGCAGGATGAAAGCCGCGGAGCCCCAGGCACGGATCTCGAGGTTCTTGAGGTCGGTGTTCGGGTTCAGCAGCGGTGTGACCTTCAACAGGATGCCGAGGTAGAGCGCGATGCCGGCCAGCATTACAGCGTCGTAGATGAGCTTCTGGCGATTCCACTGCACGGATTTGTAGGCGGCGGACATGGTGTCACTCCGTCGCCGTCGTCTGGGTTGGGGTGGCTTCGAGCCGTGCGGGTGGCAGGTCTCTCAGCGGCAGGTCCGCCAGCAGCTCGCCGTAGCCCAGGCTGTAAACCAAGAGGTTGCCGCCTTCGGCCTGCGCCGGCAGGGTCAGCACCCGCCGGGAGCGGCCGGAGAGGCTACCCACCAGCAGGGCATCGTCGAGGCGAGCAACGACGTCATCGCCAGCGGCATCGTCGCCCGGGCCGGTCTCCCGCGCGCTCCAGTAGACGAGCAGGTCCGGCCTGGCGATGATCTCCAGGGGGCGGATCGTCAGGGCGCGGCCATCGGCGTCGGTGGCCAGTGCGAAGCGCAGGCCGTCGATGCCGATCTCGGTTTCCATCCCGACCTCTGCCCAGACGTCCGCCGGCGCGAAACCGTTGTCGATGAACAACGCCTCGTCCTCGCTCAGCGGCGGCACCCTGGGCCTGAGCCCGATACCGGCCGCGAGCAATGCTGGAATCGCCACGGCCATGACCACGAAGATACCCCGATGGGCGATGCGATGGGCGCGGGTCATTGCGCTCGCCCTCCTGCCCTCGCGGCGGCCAGCCGGCGCCGGCCACAACGGCGATGGGCGTTGCACTCCGCCGGCACCGAGCGGTCGCGCAGCCAGCGCAAGTACAACAGCGGCCACAGCAGCGTGACGCTCGGGAAGATGAGGACCCGGAAGCCAATGGAGCTGCCGCGCGCGGCCGGGTCCAGCTTGGGTGCCAGCAGGGTCACGAAGCCCAGTGCGAACAGCGCCCCCATCGCCAGATAGACCTGGCCGATCAAGAGTGCGGCGCGGACGATCTGCTCCGGCGTCATGACGCCACCCCCAGCGCCACGCTTGCCCCGTCGAGGGTCGTCACCTCGGCGGCCAGCCGCGCGATGGCGCCGCGCAGGACCCGCGCTCGGCGATGCAAGGCCAGGTCCGTGTCCCGCTCCGCCAAGATCCGCTCGACGCGCTCGAGCATCAGTCGGTGGTGCAGCAGCCGGGTCTCGGTGTCGGCGGTCGGGCCGGGCTCGCGGCGGGCGATCTGCGACTCGGGTAGACAGTAGAAGACGCCGCCGTCGGTGCGTTGGATGCGATCCTCGAACAGGTCGAAGATGCGCGCGCCGCCGGTGATGGCCGGGTCGGATTCCGCCCGGCCGTACAGGTGCAGCGAGAACATGGGCCGCGCGGCCGGGTTGCCCATCAGGTGGATCAGGTCCGCATCGACCTCGTAGATGTCGTCGTAGCGGGTCAGCATGCGCCGGCGGATGGACAGCATGCCCTCGGTGAGGTCGAGCACCACGTGGTCGGCGGCGCCGAAGTAGCGCACGGCGCCCCAGTCTGCGCGGCCGTGGTCGTGGATGGCGCTGTAGTCGCCGGGGCTCCAGGACATCAGCATCAGCTCGAAGCAGGGGCCGCGACCGATGAGCTTGCGGCCATAGCTGTCGGCGGCCGGGTGGTGCAGGTTCTGCCAGCGGGTCAGGTCCGCAGGGCTGAGTCGCGCGGCGCCGAGCAGCTCAGCGGCCCGGGCCGGGGTCAGGTCACCCGCTGCGGCCACCGCCCGGAGCAAGTCGGCCACGGGCGGCGGCACGGGTAAGCCGGTACAGGTGCGACAGTGTGATAGGTGTTGCATGGATCGGATGCTCTTAGCAGGTAACCGTCTAGATCCCCTCGGTGATTTGCGGCAAATCCCAACACGAGCCTTGGATCTTTCGTTCTCAGGCGCAGGATCGGTCTCGCAATGGAATTCGAGCCCGAAACCTGTACCCATCCCGATTTCGATCCCGACCTGACTCCTGTGTCGCATTGCCGCCCAGCCGCGCTAAGCGCGGCGGTCCGCGTCGATCAGGTATTGCAGGATCGCCACGTCGTGCCAGACGCCGTCGATGAGGCCGATGCGGCGCTGCACGCCCACCTCCTCGAAGCCATGGCGCTGGTGGAAGGCGATGCTCTCGGTGTTGACGGCGAGGATCTTCGCGACCAGGTGCCGATAGCCGAAGGCTGTGGCGTGCCGCAGGAGCTCGCGCTGCAACGCGGCGCCATAGCCCTGGCCGCGCTCTGCTTCGTGCACGTAGACCGAGGTCTCGCAGGTCAGGTGATAGCCGGGGCGGTTGCTGTAACGCTTGACGACACCCCAGCCGCGGACGGGCGCTCCCGTGCCCTTCTCCGGTGTCGCCACCAGTAGCGCCTCGCGCAGCCTCAGGCCGTGGAGCTGATCTAGCGCCCCGCCGGCCGTGACAAGCTCGGTGTCCATGGTGCAGCGGCGGCTTGCAATCGCCTGGTTGTAGATACCCGCGATGGCCGCGCAGTCGTCGGCACGGGCGCGGCGGACCCGGTGCTGGCGGACCAGGTGCTGGCTGCCTCGAAGCAGGGCAACCGGTTCGCTGCGGTGACTGGGTATGTCGCTCATGGCCATGCTCCTCAGGCGACGGCCGCGCTGCCTGCGGCGGCATCTGCCCGGGTCTGGTCTGGCTCTAGCAGCGCCGGCAGCATCACGACGACGAGCCAGGCGATAGCGAAGAAGCCCAGGTGATTCCACAGCGGCAGCCCGAGCTTCCCATAGACGGGCGCGAGCTCTGCCGGCCAGCCCTGACCCGAGAGCAGGCTCACGGTGGCGGAGATGGCAGGGTTCGCGAGCCAGGTGGCGAGCCAGCCGATGGCGGCGGCGGTGACGAGGCTGGCCAGGGCACGCGGGCCGATACCGGCAGGGCTCGCTTGCGGGAAGCCCGGCAGCGAGACGAGCAGCGCATAGAGCTTCACATAGGCCAGCGAGATGACGATGTGCAGGGTCCAGCCGATGACGGAGGCATAGTTCTGCGGATACCGCCCGGCCGTGACGATCTTGTCGCCGAGGATTGCGGCGATATCATTGCGGCCGGTCAGCACCGGCACCCAGGCGAACACCAGGGCGCCGATGATGGCGGCGGAGACGAAGTAGGGCGTCAATCGTAGGTAGCGCTTTAGCGTATCTTGCATCGTCGTGTGCTCGGGGGGCGTGGTGGCGCGACGTCGCTTCAAGCTCGGACGGCTGGAATGGGTCGCCTGTCGCTGTTTGAGACCCGTGCTCGGCGCGAGCTGTTTCTGGCCGTGCGGCATCATGCTCCGCCAGCGACCAGCACGGCCCGTGCCAGCTCCCTATCGACTCGGCGATTGCGAGCCGAGACAAATGCTTAGCGGGCTTTGGGTACATTCATCCACGGCGCGTCGCGGCCGCGGCATCTCGCGGAGCCGCGATATTTCGCGGTTTCAATCGCGGCCGAATCGCTTGGATAGGGCTGGCTCGCACTCCGTTGACCAGTGACCAGGCAAGGCTATGCGCGCGCCCCAGCTGTGCAGGGCTGTGAGGGCATCTGAACCTGCGTGTTGCGGCGATGGTCCAAGGCGCGGAACCCCGGGTTCCAGGAAAGCCATGAGCATGACCGACTCCTCCGAGCTGGATCGCCTGCTGCAACGCGTTGTCGCCGGAACCGCCGGCGCGATCGGTGATGACTTCTTCCGCTCACTGGTGCAGCACCTGGGCGCGGTGCTCGGCGTGCGCTACGCCTTCGTCGCCGTGTTCCCGGGTGTGCCGGGTCACCCGCAAAAGGATCGGGTGCGGACCCTGGCCTGGTGGTCCCGCGACGGCTTCCTGGACAACGTCGAATACCCGATCGCCGGCAGCCCCTGCGAGCTGGTGCTCGCCGGGGAGATGCGGCTGTTTCGCGACAACGTCGCGGCACTCTTCCCCGCCGAGGAGAAGGAGCTGCGCGCCCTGGGGGCAGTCAGCTATCTGGCGATGCCGCTTTTCGACACGGCGGGCCAGGTCATGGGCCATCTCGCCGTCATCGACGACAAGCCCATGCACGAGCGCCCGAGCGACCTGTCTCTGTTGCGCATCTTCGGCGCGCGGACGGCGGCCGAGCTCCAGCGCCGCGCCATCGACCTGTCGCTGCGGTGCAGTGAGGCTCGGCTCAAGTCCATCCTGAGCTCCACCCACGATGCCATCGTCGTGCTGGATGGCGATGGCCGCGTGACCTTGTTCAACCCGGCCGCCGAGGCCCTATTCGAGCGTACCGGCAATGAGGTGCTGGGCGAGCCTCTGGATGCGCTGCTGACGACGCCCTTCGACCAGCTCCGTGATGGCTGCTTTCGCCATTCCGCCGCCGCCGGCGGTCGCCCGGCGAGCCTCTGGGCGCCGGGGGGCATCCAGGCGCGGCGGCCATCGGGCGAGGCCTTCCCGGTTGAGCTCACCATGTCGCCGTCCGGGCCGGTGTCCGCTGGCGGAGTGCCGGAGCTGTTCACGCTCATCTTGCGCGATGTCGCCGCCCGCGAGGCCGCGGGCCGAGAGCTGAAGCGGCTGCGCCTGACGGCGTCCTACCTGCGTGCGGAGGTGGACAAAGAGCTCGACCTGGACGGCATGGTCACCAGCGCGCCAGGGATGCAGGAGATCATCGACAACGTCCACCGGGTCGCCCCCACGGATAGCACCGTGCTGCTGCACGGGGAGACCGGCGTCGGCAAGGAGCTGATGGCCCGCGCCATCCACCGGTTGAGCCGGCGAACCGACAAGCCACTCATCAAGATCAACTGTGCCGCGCTGCCGGCGGAGCTCATCGAGAGCGAGCTGTTCGGGCACGAGGCGGGGGCCTTCACCGGTGCCGTCGGCAAGCGCATCGGCCGCTTCGAGCTGGCGGACGGCGGCACACTATTCCTGGACGAGGCAGGCGAGCTCAGCGCGGCGGCCCAGGCGAAGCTACTGCGGGTGCTGCAGGAGCGGGAATTCGAGCGCGTCGGCGGCAGCCGTAGCATCCGCGTGGACGTGCGCGTCATCGCCGCCACCAACCGCGATCTCGGCGCCATGGTGAGGGCGGGCACCTTTCGCGGCGACCTCTACTACAGGCTCAACGTCTTCCCGCTGCGCATCCCGCCGCTGCGCGAGCGCCGCGAAGACATCCCGGCGCTGGCGCGGAGCTTCCTTGCCCGCGCGGCGCGTGATCTGGGCCGCTCGCTCACCCATCTCACGCCGGAATCTTTGGACAAGCTCCAGGAGTATCCCTGGCCCGGTAATGTCCGTGAGCTGCAAAACGTCATCGAGCGAGCGGCGATCCTCGCCGACGGGCCCCTGGTGCCGGTGCGCGACCCGCTGGAGCCACCAGGACCGCCCGAGCTCGCGGCCGGGCCGCCGGCCATGGGGAGGGCGGGCATCCGCGGCGCCAAGGAGGCCGAGCGCGCCCACATCGAGCATGTGCTGGCGGAGACCGGCTGGACCATCGAAGGTGAGCAGGGCGCGGCGAGGCTCTTGGAGCTTGCCCCCAGTACCCTGCGCTCGCGGATGAAAAGGCTCGGGATTCGGCGGCGTTGAGCCGCGAGGCGGCGTACTGATACGCGCCAAGCTCAGGCGATTTCTGTCAACAAACAGACCGCCTGGCTTGTCTTTTCGCCCGCCTTCTGCGTCGCGGCAGCGGGCACAGGCTCGACTATGCGCCCGCTGCCGCTCCTTGAAGGCGAGCGAAAATCCTGCGCCATTCGGTATGTTTGTTTCCGGCAATCGCCTTAGTCATCGCCGCCTCGCGTGCGCTACCCCAGCTTCGCACTCAAGCGCGAAAGCACCGCCAGAGTCGTCGTCAGTGCCTCGACCGACAGCCCGTCCGCCAGCTCCCCCGCCCAGGAAGCCTGGATGGCTTCGGTCTCGGAGTAGACGCCGGCGCCCCGCTCCGTGAGCCGGTACAGCGGCGATCGGGCGTGGGCGGGGTTCGGTTCCTGCATCACCAAGGCCTCCTGCGCCAGCAGGTTGAGCTGCTTCTGCGCCCCTTGGCGGGAGACGCCCATCCGCTCGGCCAGCTGGGGCGCGGTGCAGGGCCGTCCGGCGAGCCTGATGGCCCCCAGCATCTGCCAACGCGCACTGGTGAGGTCAAGGCGGGCGACCTTGCGGTCCCCGGCGCGCAACAGTTGACCATTGAGTCGGAAGATCAGGAGCTCGATCTCGGTCAGCAGCTCGGCAGGGATCTGCCCCATGGGTTTGTCCGGTGGCTGTGCTGGCGGCGATATTCGACAGCTCAGCGACCCCTGTCAACCGGGTGGCGGGCGCCGGGCTCGGGTTCGTGTCGGCGCGAAGGATTGTCCGACGGTTATTGACAACCGATTTCCAAAGATGGAAACTGGTTGTCAGAGCGCAGCGCTCATGTCGGGTGCTGCGGCACCGATCCAACACCACAGGCGATTGCCCGAGATTCTGATACCAGCATTGCGCGTGATCTTCGTCTGCCTGCGAGGAGTGCCAACAGGCGCATGGTCGCACGACGCAACTGTCGGCGCGACCCAGCAGGCGGGCGAAAGGGCAAGCAAGCTGGTATGGGAATCGACAGAAATCGCCTCAGGAGGGTGAACATGCAATCCGTTCTACACGCACTCGTCGGCACCGTCGCGCTGGTCTGCGTCGCGACGTTCTGGTTGGCCACGGTCGTTGCCGAGCTCTTCTTGGGCGCAGCGGCGATTGCGGCCGTCAAGCAGGCGATCCTGTCCGGACTCTTTCTGCTCATCCCCGCGATGATGCTGACGGGGGCCTCCGGTATGGCCCTCGCCCGTGGCCGCAAGGCAAGGGTGTTGCGCGTCAAGCAGCGGCGCATGGCGGTCGCCGCTGGCAACGGCCTGCTGCTCTTGCTGCCGGTGGCCTTCTATCTCAATGCCAAGGCGTCGGCGCAGGATTTCGACACAGGGTTCTACCTGGTGCAGGCACTGGAGCTCCTTGCCGGCGCCATCCAGTTTCTGCTGCTCGCCCGGAATTTCCGGGACGGTCTGCTGCTTTCCGGGCGGCTGCCGCGTGCTCGGGTCGGTGCTTCGGCATGACAGCTTGGGAGGGCCTCCAGTGCAGGACAAGGCGCTGCCGGACAGCGGCATGGATACCGGTGTCGGCGACGGGTGGAGCTACTGCCAAGGCGATTGCCGGAAACAAACATACCGAATGGCGCAGGATTTTCGCTCGCCTTCAAGGAGCGGCAGCGGGCGCATAGTCGAGCTCTGTGCCCGCTG
>JANQFI010000253.1 GCA_028277905.1 Chromatiaceae bacterium
GCAGTTCGAACAGGCGCTGAAAAACATCCTTGCTGTGCTGGCAGAGGCGGGTGGCCGCCCCGAGCATATCTGCCGCATCACCGCCTTCTGTTGCGACAAGCAAGCCTATCTTGCCGCGCGCCCGGCGCTCGGCCGCATCTGGCAAGGGCTGATGGGCAAGCATTATCCGTGCATGAGCATGATCTTCGTCTCGGACCTGCTCGATAATCCCGGCAAGATCGAGCTCGAAGCAACGGCGGTCATCCCGGCCTGAGCATGATCCCGAAAAGTTGCAGACTTTTCGGACAAGATCATGCGACCAGACAAAGAAGTGCATGATCCCGAAAAGTTGCAGACTTTTCGGACAAGATCATGCGACCAGACAAAGAAGTGCATGATCTCGAAAAGTTGGCAGACTTTTCGGACAAGATCATGCGACCGGACAAAGAAGTGCATGGTCTCGAGAAATTGGCAGACTTTTCGGACAAGATCATGCTCTAGCCTGCAAGCAAAGCCGGGGTCGGCTGCAGCGCGCCGATCGCGGCGCGATTCCAGTTGCGCAGGACGGGCTTGGCAAAACGCTCGAGCTCGGCGCGGTTCACGACGTCGCGCGGCAGGAAGCGCGCGAGCATGGTGGCCATTGCGGCTTCCGCCGCCCGCGTCGTGCCGTCATCGATCTTGAGCGCGATGCCGAGCCCTTGCTCGGGAAGCGCGGCGCACAGCACGCCCTCGGCGCCAGTCTTCAAGAATGCCCGTTCGCGCAAGCTGGTCATCGCCTCGGTGCAGAACCGGCCGGTGCCGGCGACATGCCAGGGGAACGCGGCGCATGCCGCGCGCAGCCGCCCGGCCGCCGCCGCCCGCGCCGGCGCCAGCCCCTGCCCGGTCCCGAACCGCGCAAAGGCAAGCGCCAGCCGGCCAAGCGGCATGGCGAAGTTGGGGACCGAACAACCATCGGTGCCGCGGTGCTCGTCCGGAATGGCCGCTGCGCCAAGATCCTCCAGCACATCCTTCACGGCACGCTGCACCGGATGGGCGACATCGACATAGGTGGCCGGATCGCACCCGATCGCACAGGCCGCGCACAGGAAGCCGGCATGCTTGCCCGAGCAGTTGTTGTGGATCGCCGTCGCCGTGCCACCGCTGCGCGCAAGC
>JANQFI010000261.1 GCA_028277905.1 Chromatiaceae bacterium
TCGCCGCCCCCACCCGACCACCCATAGCTTACGATGCCGTGGGCGCGCGAAGCGCGAGTGCTCCGCACTGGGTGGGGGAGTGGGCCGGTTCCGTCAAAGATGGGAACGCTCTAGCGTGGATCGGGCTGCTCGCCCTTGGGTCCGCTATAGTCGGCGCAGCCCTCGGTCAGGGCGAAACAGGCCAGGCGAATCGCCTTGGGGATCTCCACCGGCGCCCCGTCCCGAACCCCTTTTTCGTAATATTGGACCACCCGGCGTTTGAGGCCGAGGGCCTCCGCGGCCTCTTTTTGCGACAGGTGGAGTGACTTTCGCCATCGCTTGAAATCCGACGGTTTCATCACGCGATCATCCACACCGCCTTGAAAATGCTTGTCTTTTTTTGATTTGGCCATGGTTTGAATTGAGCCGCCGCCGCCACGTCAGCGAAGGGAATCTGACAGAGAACCCGGTCCTAGCCAAGCAAAAAAGCGCACCCTGTGCACATATTTTCCTTGAAAGTGCGCACGGGATGCGCATATTCTCCATGCACAAGCGCACGGGGTGCGCATCACCGCCGGCGGGTTGCGCGCCGCAAAGGGAGTGGATTTATGGCCAAGAAGACCAAGCCCGGCCGGACAGAAAAGACGGCAAGCAAGAAGTCGGTCGCCAAGCTGGCGAAGAGCGTCGACCGCCTGACCGCCAAGCTGGCCAAGCTCGAGAAGGCCCTGGCGGCCCACCGGACCGCCGTGGCGAAGGACATAGCCGGCCTGAAGGCGAACCGCACGGCCGCCAAGACGACGCGGAAGCCCCGGAAGACGGCAACCCCGCGAAAGACGGCAACCCCGCGCAAGACGGCGGCCCCGGCCGCGAAGGCCAAGGCACCGGCAAAGCGCGTTGCCAAGCCCCGGGCGAAAGCCCCGGCGCGGACCGCCAAGCCCGCGGTCCGGCGTGCGAGCTCCGCGACCAAGACCACGCGCGAAAGCACCTGAAATCGAACATGCCGGGCCAAGTCCCGGCCGAAGAGGCGACAAAGACCTCGATCGCGCAGGGGGCGGATCAAGGACCAATGTCGATCCAGCGACCCCGGAGAACACAGCAATGAACATCTTGATGATCTACTGGAATTCGGTCTGGACCAGCAGCAAGCGCGACCGCGCAAGCCTGCTGGCCGGCCACAGCGGCGCCGAGCTGCGGGCTTTCGAACGCGCGCTGCATGACTCGCCGCGCGCCGGAAGCCGGCGGGGCACCCCGCGGCCGCGCGCGCGGACCTGGCAGGCCGGCGGCGCCCGGCAGCCCAACGCGCCACATTGATCTCGCCCGCCCGGGCCGAGATGTGGTAGGGCTCGCGGGATCTGACCCGCATAAGGTCAGCACATGAAGCCGGCGTCCGGTCGCCCGCAAGGCGCGGTGGGACGCTGTCTTTCTCAGAGGCAGATGATCGGGGGCCGGCGCCGATGAGCTCACCCAAGACCCGCTACAACTGCGAGCGCTGTCCCGCCTATTGCTGCTCCTATCCGGTCATCGAGTTGACCAAGAAGGACCTGCGGCGCCTTGCCAAGCATCTCGGCCTGAGCCTCAAACGCACGGTCAAGAAGTTCACCGAGCTGGACGACGAGGGCAAGACGCGCATCATGCGCCATCGCAGGGACGAGCACTTCGGCTCGGTCTGCAGGTTCCTCGACCGGGAGACCCGAAGCTGCACGATCTACGAGGGCCGGCCCGAGATCTGCCGCGACTTCCCCGGCACCGTGCGCTGCGGCTACTACGAATTCCTCAAGTTCGAGCGCTATCTCCTGAAAGACCCCGACCACGTGGCGACGACCTACAATCAGCCATAGGGGTGGAGCGGTCGGTCCAGCTTTGATTTCCGATTGGCCTTCCTTGTTGTAGACTCAGGCGCATGATCAAGGTGCAGCGCGAGGACTTCGACGTGGGCCGCGAGCTCGCCCTCCTCTGCGAGGGCAATCACGCGGTCGGCGGTCTTGCGGTCTTCATCGGCCTGGTCCGCGACCTGGCCGGCGACCAGCCGGTCGGCGCCATGACCCTCGAGCACTATCCCGGCATGACCGAAAAGATGCTGGCCCGGATCGAGGCCGAGGCCCGGGAGCGCTGGCCGCTGGAGGCGAGCCTGGTCATCCACCGCTACGGCCGGCTCGAGCCCGGCGACCGCATCGTCCTGGTGGCCGCCGCCAGCGCCCACCGCCAGGCGGCCCTGGAAGCCTGCCAGTTCCTGATCGACTGGCTGAAGACCAAGGCGCCCTTCTGGAAGCTGGAGGAAGGGCCCGAGGGGGCGGTCTGGGTCGAGGCCCGGGCGAGCGACGACGCCGAGGCGGCCCGCTGGGACGATCCCGCGAAGCCGGGCGCGGCCGATCCCGAGGCGGCCGAGTAGCGCCACCCCTTACGATTTACGGCACTTCGGATTAGGCGGCGCTGGCTTCCTTCGCCCGGCCGTTCACCAGATCCGCGTAGTCCTGCATCAGGACCTTGGTGATCTCGCCCGGCGTGAAACGGTGCTCGTCGATCTCGCTGACCGGCGTCACCTCGACGGCGGTGCCGGTGATGAAGACCTCCTGGGTCTTGGCCAGCTCCTCCGGCATGATCGCCCGCTCCACCACCTCGTAGCCGCGGGCCCGGGCGAGCGCGATGACCGTCTGACGGGTCAGGCCGTCGAGGAAGCAGTCCGGATCGGGCGTGTGGATCACGCCGTCCTGCACCAGGAAGATGTTGGCCCCGGTCGCCTCGGCGATGCGGCCCCGGTAGTCGAGCATGAGGGCGTCGTTGTAGCCCTCGGACTCGGCCTTGTGCTTGGAGAGGGTGCAGATCATGTAGAGGCCTGCCGCCTTCGACTTGGTCGGCGCGGTGTCCGGCGCCGGCCGGCGCCACTGGGCCCGGGTCATGCGAATGCCCTTGAGGCGGGCTTCCGGCGAGAAGTAGGCCGGCCACTCCCAGGCCGCGATGGCGAGGTTGATGCGGTTCGACTGGGCCGAAACGCCCATCATCTCGCTGCCACGCCAGGCCACCGGCCGCACGTAGCCGTCGACGATGCCGTTGACCTTCAGGACCTGGAGCGCCCCCTCGTCGATCTCCGCGACGCTATAGGGAATCTCGAAGCCCAGGAGCCGCGCCGACTCGTGCAGGCGCTCGTGGTGCTCGGTCATCTTGTAGATCTCGGCGCCGTAGGCCCGCTCGCCCTCGAACACGCAGGAGCCGTAGTGCAGGCCGTGGGTCAGCACGTGCACCTTGGCCTCGCGCCAGGGTACCAGCGCGCCGTTGAACCAGATGTGACCGTCCCGGTCGTCGAAAGGTAGCATGGACATGGATTTCTACGCCCCCCAAGCTCAGGTGCCTGACTCGACGGCCCTCACGACCAGCGCGCCGTCCCGCAAAAATCCGGCCCTGTTTCGCGCCGCGGGCCGGGACATCGCAGGAAAACGCCCGTCCTGCGATCAATTCCGTTCGAAGACGGGTTGCGCGATGTAGCATTCATAGGCAAATATGTCAACATGGCTGACATAAAAATCGGCGCCAATCCCCTCTTCCTGCGCGAGGAGGAACTGCGCCAGGGCATGGAGCTGCTGTTCTTTGCCTACCGCGACTTCATCGCCGAGCCGGACAAGATCCTGGCCGGCTACGGCTA
>JANQFI010000282.1 GCA_028277905.1 Chromatiaceae bacterium
AGCGGGCACAGAGCTCGACTATGCGCCCGCTGCCGCTCCTTGAAGGCGAGCGAAAATCCTGCGCCATTCGGTCTGTTTGTTTCCGGCAATCGCCTAAGCCATCAGGTCTGTTGGGTCTGTTCTTCGCCGGCGATCGCCTGAGCGCTGCAACAGGCTCGCCGTCGCCGCGCGCAGTGCGACGACCACCGCAGCGGACCCGGTGGCGCCGAGTTGTTGCGCAGCCTTCGCCGGCGCTCGCTGCTGCAGAGCACAGGCGATCAGCAGTTGCGTCTGGACCGGCGTCAGGGCTGCATCGCCCAGTGCCGGCGACAGCGCTATTCGCACCAGCCGGTGCAGTGCCGGCCGCGTCGCGTCGAGTCCGCGGCTGGCGTCGGCGAAGGCGTGCAGCTCGCGCAGCTCCTGGTCGGTGAGGGCTGCCGGCTCCCCCGGCGCACCGGCCAACATCTCCGCCACGACCTCAGGCTCAAGGTCACGCAGCGGGCCGGCCAGCAGCACGGCCAGCCGCGGCAGCAGCTGTCGCCGGCCGAGCTCGAGCAGCCGCGCGCCCGCCGGCGTCAGCCCGCGCAGCACCACGGCTGCGTGCACGCCGCTGGCGGCATTGCGGCGGCTGCCGATGTGCACTGGCAGGAGCCCGCAGCGGCGCCAGAAGCGGAGCAGTCCTGGCGTTGCACCGAAGCTGGCTCCAATGAGGTCGGCACCTTCCGATCTGGCCTGCTCTGCCATGGCCGCGATCAGCCGTCGGCCGAGCCCTCGCCCGCGCGCCGCGGGGTGCACGGCGATGCGCAGCACACGCCAGAAGCCTTGCGCCGGTGCATCGAAGAACCCGGCGTGGGCAGACAGCGTCTGCGCCAGCAGATGGCCCTGGGGGCGGCGGCGACCCTCGAAGACAGGCGCGAGCAGGTCCGCCGGCAGCCGGCCCTCGCGACCGCTCACCGCGGTGGCGAGGACGCTGTCTCCCGCCCGCAGCAGGTGCACGGCGATGCCCGGTGCATCCAGCAGCTGGCGCAGGTCCGACGGTCGTGTCTGATAGTGCCCGAGGACCAAGAGGCCGAACGCCTGACGCAGTAGGGGCTCATCAGCCGCGAGTCGATCCCTGTCCGGCGTTTCGACGCCGATCGGCTGCGCAGTCTCGATCAGCCGCGTCACGACGGCGTCCAGTGCGGGCTCGGCATCGAGGAGCAGCGCCCGGTTGGTCAGGGCCTCGAGCGGATCGTTCGGCGTCCACCGGACCGGCTCGCGGAGCCGCAGTGCCCGCCAGCCCGGCGTACGCCGGTCCAGCACGGCCCTGAAGCGCAGCTCGAAGCCGCGCCCGGTGCCTTCGTAGCCGTGCACCGTGGTCGCGAAGACGATGCGCGGGTACTGCGTCAGCATCCCTTCCAGCAGCGGCGCCGGGATGGCCGCGGCCTCGTCTACGAGCAGCAGATCGGCGGGCGGCGCCCTGGCGAGCAGCGCGTCCGGTGGCAAGAAGCGCGGCTGTGACGCACGCGCGTGGCGCAGCACGGCCTCGGCTGCTGTCCGGCGAGGGGCGGTTAGCAGGATGCAGGCATTCCCGGCAGCGCATAGGCGCGTCGACGCAAGCCCCATCGCCGCAGACTTGCCGCGACCGCGGTCGGCGGTGATCACGAGCGGCCGGCGGGCGCGACCGCGTGCCGTGGCGAGGATGGCGTCGACGGCACGGGCCTGATCTGCGGTTGCCGGCTCGACCTGGCTCAGGTCGGTAGCCTGGACGATACACGCTGAGTTCGGCCGCGCGGCGCCATCGGGCGGCGACCGATCACCGCTGCCGTCAGGCTCTGCGGCGCCGATCAGGATGGACGGTGCGCCATCGTCGGACGGTCCAGCACAGCGGCGCACCGCCGGATGTCCGTCCAACAGCTGGCACAACCGCCGCACCGTTCGCCCGGCCAGGTCGCGCGCGGACAAGGGATAGGTCGCCAAGCGGGCGGCGGCGGGGTCTGTCCGGTCCGGCCAGCCCGCTGCTGGTGGCGTCAACAAGAGCAACAGCCCGCCGCCGCGGAGGGTGCCGACTGCAGCGCCCAGGGCGTCCAGATCGAGCCCCGACCAGGCGTCCACCACCAACAGCCCGCATTCCCCGCCCAGGTCGGCGGTGCGCCGGTTGGGGTCCGCGGGGTCGTCGCGGCGCCCGACCCAGCGTGCGTCGGGCAGCCGTAGCACCTCGAGTAGCGCGTCGGCCGCCGCTAGGGTCCAGCCTGCCCCGCCCATGAGCCAGAGCAGGCGCCGCTCGCCGGTTGCGCGGGCTTCGTGGCGCAGCGCCTGAGCGGTGTCGAAGAGCTCGGATGCGGTAATCAGAGCGTCCGCCATTGCGATTCCTAGTGCCTTGCTGCGGAAGTTTCGAGACCGTGATCCCCTCGCTGTCGTTGTCGTAATCGCAATCGTAATCAAATCTCCGCACGGTCGAGACCGTGATCACGATCACGACAACGAAAAAGACCTAAGGCAATCGCCTTATCGGGAACTGTTCCGTGGCGCGCTCGACGAGAAGCCGCTCAGCGACTTGCGGCTGGCCCGCAATCAGGATCAGCCCATCGGCACCGACCGCTTCTATCGAGAGATCGAGGCCATGACCGCCCAGCGCCGGGAGCTGCGCCAGCGCGGCAGACCACGCAAAGGGGACGAAGAGGCATCCGCAGGCGATGCAGGGCAGGGCGGATTGCCACTATGAATTGAGCCTGGCCCCTTTTCCGCTTGTTGTAGAGCATGAAGCAGCCTGGGGCAGAGCACAAGGCGAACCGGACTGGGGAGTCGAATGGAAATACGTCTGCACTCTTGCAGACGATCGTCTCGAGCGAAGGGGTTCTGATGCTCACCTGACACCTCAGGCAGGGCCATAGAGAATCGGAATTTAGTCGGGATTCAGCTCAAGTGGCGGACCTGATACACGGTTGAGACCCAATATAGTGATTCGGTGGTCAGCATTGAAATCAGGGTTGCCATTGTCATCGCGAAGAATAGACGATACTTGATATTCTAATCCATTGGTGGCAGGATCGAAGTGTATATCATGAATCCAGATACCGACGCGTTCAACATGCTGATCATCACATTCATAATTTAAATCCCAACCGGTCAGCATCGGCACGGCATAATCGAAAGGCAAATCGTCTACCCGAACGGTTTCAGTGCGCACTTTTCCATCCCCCGTGCTCCGACAGATATCGATACCTCCGGACCTGGGATTTAGCGGCAGGAAATCTGCGCGCAGTTCGACACTGGTACCTCCAATCAATGAAGCGCGTATCTCGATCCAGTGAGCTCGTATGCTGTTATCCTTGAAGATTGTTTGTGTGACCCAGTGGAGATTGCCATCAGGATTTGGCGAAGCACCGGTTTGAAAAAGACTATATGCGACCTGAATTAGATGATGATCGGCGGGGTCTTCCCATTTACAAGGGAATGGGAGTCGCCACTCGCATTCGGCTTCGTTGTCATACTGGAAATTAAATCCGCGTGGTATAACCGCTGCAGAATCACCGCTCTTCAGTGATCCATCAGTCCAAATTGTTTCCAAAGTTGACACAGGACCCTCAGCCTCCCTTTGGAGGGCCCAGGCAGTTATGCCACTGTAATCCCCTTCTATCACGGCATCAATCGCGGTTGAATTGTACCCTATTGCGGTGTAATAAACGCAGAATTCATAGTCATCATCCCAGTTCTGGTCACTGATTTCTCCTTGAACCTCAAATACCAGGTTTGGGGAGCCGCCACCCGTGACGAGCTTGCTATGTGTGATATCTGCGCGTATCTGTCGGATTTCATGATCACCGTTGAGATAGCGTAAATCCCAACCATTCAATACCACCGTACCCCGATCTACGTAGTCGGGCATTTCAATGAATATCAGCATGGTTGCCGATCCTGGTCCGTGGTCGCGCTGGACACATTCACTGCCTTCTACCATGACAAATCTGTCTTCATCCTCAAAAGCTAATTCTTGAGTCGCATTATAAAAAGGAATGGATAAGTCTGGGGGAGATTCATCGGGTGGGACGAAGGAGTCCCGATCCTCAGGTTTTGTCACACAGGATGAAAGTATTACAAGAAGAAAAGAAAGATAAATAAATCTGGATAGGCTGCGAATCATTTTACACCTCCAAATACATTCTCTATGATGTGGTGCCTGGGATTTGAAGGAGAGTATGAGTGCGGCTGCCGTGAAACAGGGTATAACAGATCCTAGTCAGGATATCGGGCATGTCTTCCAGGCTGGAAAACCGGGCAGCTTCTAACTATTAACGTTAGTTCTTGACAGTTATTTGTCAAGGGAAAAAAGGGGCCGGACTCAATGTCTGCTAGACCTGCAGCATGCCCCGCCGCACACACATCCATATCGACGGCCTACCGCTGCACATCGTCCAGCGCGGGCACGATCGGGCGGGGTGCTTCTTGGACGACCAGGACCGGCTCGCCGATCTTGGCTGGCTGCGTGAAGCGCTAGCGCGCGAGCGCTGCTGGCTGCACGCCGACGTCCTGCTGACCAATCACTTTCATCTGCTGCTCACGCCGGCACAAGCCGACCCTGTGCCGCAGGTGCTGATCTCAGTGGGGCGCCGCTATGTGCAGGACATCAACCATCGCTACGGACGCACCGGCATCCTTTGGAACGGTCGCTACAAAT
>JANQFI010000318.1 GCA_028277905.1 Chromatiaceae bacterium
GGTGATCCGCCGCGGGAACTTCCCTTCCAAGGAAGCTTTGCGCGATCAAATCAACCACTTCGTCGACTACTTCAACAACACCATGGCCAAGCCCTTCAAGTGGACCTTCAAGTCAAGTGGACCTTCAAGGGCAAACCTTTGGAGGTTTGATGTTTGCCTTACTTGGGCGCGGCGGTACTAGTCGAAAAGGTCCCAGTCCGAGATGTCCCTGTCCGGCAGCGGCTCGGGGGCATCCTCCCGGGCGGGCGGCTGGGTTGCGGTGGAGCAGCGCACGACCAAACCGGGGTGGTTCGGGCCGGTACCCGAGCGGGGCGGAATTGCGCGGCGCGGGGGCGATCGGAGGCCGGCGTGACGGCTCGCCGATGTGGGTGAGAATCCGCTCGACGGGCGCGGCATCGCTCATGAGCGCGATCGTTCCAGACGCTCGAGCGCAAACGGCGGGCGGGTACGGTGGCGCGGCAGAGGCTTCAGGCCGGCGCGATCGAGCGCCGCAACGCACACCGTGGCATCCAGGGAGAAGCCGCTGTTGGGCCGGGGGGACCTTGGGGCTCGCATCTCGCGCACGTCATCGCACTCGATCAAGCCGCTGCCGGCAGAACAGCGCAGCGCCCGTACGGGTACCTGCTCGGCGATGACGGAGACGGTGTCCGACGTCGGTGCCGCCGCGGTCCGGAAGCGCATACCTTCTCGGCGCCCAGAGGCCTGTCGATGGCGGCCCAAACCAGCGCATCTTCGGTGAATAGCGCGGCAGATCGCCATCGAGCCCGGTGAAGAATGGTTACGGCGGCGTTCGGTTGGGAAGATCGGTGACGGGCGGCTGGCCCTGCTGTTCGAAGCCGTGGCCGCGACGGTGAACGTGCCAGGGCTGAGGCTGACCGACATCGGGCGGCGCGTCGGCGGCGGAGCGGACCTACGCCATCGCGTCAAGCGAGCCGATCGTCCGTTGGGCAACCACCACGTGCAGCGCGACAGCCGCGCGATCGACGGTGCCTTGGCGCGGATGCTGCTCAACGGTGTCGTCGAGCCGCTGATCGTGATCGACTGGAGCGATCTCCAGGCGGGCCAGTCGCTGCATCTGCTGCGCGCCTCGGTGCCGTTCGGCGGTCGCAGCCTGACGCTGTACGCGGCGGTCCATGCGCAGCGCGACCACGGCAACCGTAAGCTCCAGCACCGGTTCCTACAGCAGGTGAAGGCGCTGTTGGCGACCACGGCCAACCCGATCATCGTGGCCGACTCCGGCTTCCAGGTGCCGTTCTACCGCGAGGTCAAGCCCCGTTTGAGACCGGGGTTGGCGTTGGGTCGGCCGGGCGCGTGGGCGCGACTACCTCAAGCTCAAGCAGCGCTGGCGCAGTTGCAGGCGGGTGTTCGAGCAGGCGACGCAGACGCCGACCGGGCTCGGCATCGGCGCGTGGGTGCGCAGCAATCCGCTGCGGGCGTGCTTCGTGCTGGTGCGCCAAGCCCCGCAGGGGCGTCACGACCAGACGGCGTCGGGCAAGCGCGCGCGCTCGCAGAAGAGCCGGCAATCCGCTCGCAATGCGCGCGAGCCCTGGCTGCTGGTGGCCGCGACGCGGCTCGCCGATTGGCCGGCGACGCGCTTGGTGAAGGTATGCCAGCAGCGCATGGAGATCGCGCCGAGCTGCCGCGACAGGAAGAGCCAGCATTTCGGCACCGGGCTCGAGTGCAGCGCCGCCATAGGCGTGGGCCGCTTCCCCGTGCTGGTGCTGATCGCCTCGCTGGCCGCCATCCTGCTGTGGCTGATCGGCACGGCGGCGCAGCGCAGCGGGCTGCATGAGCGCATGCGACCGGGTCGTCGCCAACGGCGCGCCGATTCCCGGGTGTTCCTCGCCCGGCTGCTGCTGACGTTGGAGCATTGCCGCACGACCCTCGCCGCCCTGGCCGACGCCATCGGGCCGCTGGATCCATGGGTCGCGAGCGACCACGACGCACTACTGCTCGGATAAGCAGCGGGGCGCCAAGCTATTCTGAGGGGACACCTCAGGGTCTGTACCCATTTTCCTGTTCATTTTCCGCCCCTGTCTTCGCTTTTCCACCCCGGCAGCGCTCTGGCGAGCTCATCGATCGCGTTGACCCGCTTGCGCCAGCCCTGCTAAGGCTTCAGCGGCGGAGCAGAGCTGGGCACAAGGCTGATCGAGTCACGAACACCACTTTGGGATGACAATTCGAGGGCACCTCGAACAGAGTGGCCTTGTTGACAACGCTCCTGCCGAGAGGATTGCGCCGCGCTCACATCTTGGCAACCAAGGGATGCGTGGCGCATCCAATGCGATCGAGGTGTGAGCGCAGGTTGAGGTGGTGAAGATTGGTGATCTGTTGAACGTTGGAGTCAATGCTGCCCTGATCGGGCGCACATGCCCACAAGCGTGTTCACAACGTTGATACTTGCTGTCATGTTCTAGTTGCGGTTTCAGTTGCAGCCTGTCTTGCTGGCTGTAAGAACAGAAGCAGGCTGGTTGTTGCCAACACCATGCTTATCAACGAGATAGGGGGCAGACCGCCGTGCCACTTTGCGACGGCTAGCCAGCCATTGAAGCCCATGGTAACAAGATGGCCGGCAATGCATAATGTCGCCAAGACCTGGTATACCCATGGCCGGTTCCGTAGCACCCAGAAACAGTAAGCCGCCAACACGCCGAACAGAACCGTCAACTCCCCACTCAAGTTCATCTTGTCTACGTCGAAGAACTTCAGGATAGTACGTGGATGATAGAATGGAGAGCGATATCAGAATATGCACATAGGCGCTCTGCAGGGTCGCCATTCCCCAAAATCTGACTTTATCGATCCTGGCTCTGAAGTGATGAATAGCCGTGAAAAACAGGAAAATAGCTGATGCCATGGAAACCGACTTGTTCAACAAGTATAC
>JANQFI010000341.1 GCA_028277905.1 Chromatiaceae bacterium
ACCTGGAGGTCGCGCTCGGTCTGCCGCTGGCGCCTGGCATTCTTCTCGCGAGCACGATCGAGACGCAGGTGTTCCTCGCGCCGTTCGTCGCGCCCGCCGGGAGCCCCCCAAAGGCGCCAAGGCGGCGTTACCGCCCTTGGCAATAGAGTGGGCTATCCCCGGCGGGCGGTGCCTTGCCTTGGCGCCTTTGGGGGCTCTGAGCATGCAAAATAAGGTG
Organism: Chromatiaceae bacterium; assembly: GCA_028277905.1. Classification (GTDB taxonomy): domain Bacteria; phylum Pseudomonadota; class Gammaproteobacteria; order Chromatiales; family Chromatiaceae; genus Thiohalocapsa. The sequence goes on from JANQFI010000341.1 coordinate 218, forward strand.
AAACGGGGTACTAGCAGTTTCCGGATCGGTGATGTTGTCCGGGATTGGCTTGTCGTACTCATCCGCCAACACCACGACTCGCTCGCCGCTGTCAGTGTGGGCAAGGCGGACCAGCTCGGCGAAACGGCCGGACGGCGTCGGCTGCGCGCAGCGGATGCCGAGTGGTTCCTGATTGACATCCAGCTCCTCGCCGATCTTCCCGTCGAGGTCCGCCGGCTCACGCACCAACCCACCGCCGAAGCTCACCCGAATGCCCGGAAAGCGCCGCGACCAGTCCCAGCGAGGCTCCGCCTCCAGCCCGGCGAACTGGGCAGTGCGCGTCGGGTCATTGCGGAAGGCCCATCGCCAGGGCGGGACTCACTGAGTCACCGGGACTCTAGCACGGCCTCATGGCCCGGGTATTGAAGCCGTCGGTATCAGAGATCCACCAGCCGCGCGCGGCGATCGGCGATGCTGTCGGCGCCGGGCAGCGACTGCCCATCCTGAACCTCGCCATCCGGGGCGACCGCCGGTTTGCAGTTCTGGCCGGCCCAGTCGCGCAGCGTGGTGATTTCCCTGGCGCGTGACTTCGCCAGCGGCTTGATGGCCTTGGCGGAGTTCAGCAGGTGCTCTGTGCGCAGCTCGCGGTCGTCCTCGCCGAAGGCCTCGTAGAGGGCGTCGATCACGAGCTCCTCCAGCTCGGCGCCACTGAAGTCCTCGGTTGCACGCGCCACGGCGGCGATGTCGAAGTCGCCCGGCGTTCGGTTGCGACGGGCGAGGTGGATCGCGAGGATCTCACCGCGGTTCTGCAGGGTCGGCAGATCCACGAAGAAGATCTCGTCGAGCCGCCCCTTACGCAGCAGCTCCGGCGGCAACCGGGAGATGTCGTTGGCGGTGGCCACGACGAACACTGGCTTAGCCTTCTCCTCCATCCAGGTGAGCAGGGTACCGAAGACCCGGGTCGCGACGCCGCTATCGCCGGTACCGCCGACGCCGGACAGGCCCTTTTCCAGCTCGTCGATCCAGAGCACGCAGGGCGCCACGCCCTCCGCCACCTCCAGCGCCTTGCGCATGCGCTCCTCGGACTCGCCCACCAGCCCGGCGAAGACGCGCCCGAGGTCGAATTTCAACAGCGGCTTCCGCCATTCCGCCGCGACGGCCTTGGCGCAAAGGCTCTTACCGCAGCCGGGCACGCCCACCAGCATGACGCCGCGCGGGTTCGGCAGGCCGAAGTCCCGCGCCCGCTGCGAGAAGCCCTCGTTGCGCTGGCGCAGCCAGACCTTCAGGTTGCCGAGCCCGCCGATGTCCGCGAAGTCCGCCACGGCCGCCGTGTACTCCAGGATGCCGGACTTGCGGATGATCTGTTCCTTCTCGTCCAGGATCGCCTTGATGTCCGCCCCGGTCAGCCCCTGCTGGCTGACGATGGCCTTGGCCAGCGCGTTCTCGGCCTCGGCGCGGGTCAGACCCTGGCAGGCCTTGACGATGCCGTCCACCGCATCGTCGTCGAGATCGATCATCACCTTCGGATCATCCCGATACGGCGCCACCAGTCGGTTCAGCACGTCCCGATACTCCGCCTCCGCCGGCAGCGGCAGGTCCACCACCGTCACGTCCTTCTGCAGCTCCGGCGGGATGGCCAGCACCGGCGACAGCCACAGCAGCGTGCGCGGCGTTCCCTTGAGGCCCGGCACCAGGTCGCGCAGGTGGCGGATCAGCAGCGCCGCGTTCGGCGCCTGCTCGCGCAGATACGGATGGAAGTCCTTGAACAGGAACAAGGCACCGTCCGCATAGTTGGCGACGAAGGCCAGCGCACGCATCGGGTCCCGCGTGTCCTCCTTCGCCGCCGGGCGGCCGTCCGCGTCCGTGAAGCCGCGCGAGACGGACCAGACCAGGAGTTTGCGCGCGCGCTTGGTCATCGCCTTCTCGCGCAGCAGCTCGACAATCAGCTCCAGCGCCCGGTCCTCCTCGCTGGAGACGATGGTGACGACGGGGTAACCGGCGCGGATGTAGGTCGCCAGATCCCTTACGAATGCCTCGGCCATGGCTGTGTACCCTCGGTATCGGTCGCCGGCTCAGAGGCCGCCGCGTTCGGTTTCCTGCTCGAACACCTGCACCGGCTCCTTCTCGTAGTCCTCGGTCAGCTCGCGCTGCTCCACCTGCCCCAGCGCCTGCTCCATCGCCTTGGTGAACTCCAGGCAATCACCGCCCTCGCCGCCCTCCACCGTGATCTCGGTGCGGCCGTCGTTGGTGACGCGGATTCTCATCTTCTTCATGGCCATGGTCGGTTCCTCGGATTATCTGTTCGGTTAACTTTCCTTCCTGACTACGCCGCACGGTGATGCGCGTCCCGGCAACGATTGGTTTACCTATCTTCACCTGCGGGTCGGATTTGATGGTTAAGGTGTCGATGACAGGCTGCGCTGCACGGTGAAGAGCGCGTGTCCGGCCGCCCCGAGTGCTCGCCGCCCCGCCACGCGCTATCGCGCGGGCGAGACGGCGGCACGCGGGCGGCCAAGGCGCTGCCGCGCAATGGGATGGGGCGCGCCGGGTTCATGACGCTGCGAGCCGGGAAGCTGTCCTCACGAGGCGAAACCCCTGGACGCCGCGGCGGGAGCCGGGGGCGAACCCGTAGCGGAGCGCGCCCCGGCAGCCCGCGGAGCCGTCGTACCTCCAGCCCCCGCCACGGCTGACGCGGTCCGAGCCCCCAGACGGCCCCTCGGGGTCCCGCACCGGCGAATGCCTGTAGTACCCCCCGTCGTACCAGTCCCG
>JANQFI010000399.1 GCA_028277905.1 Chromatiaceae bacterium
CATACCGAATGGCGCAGGATTCTCGTCCGCCTTCGCGAAGCGGCAGCGCGTGCATAGTCGTTCTATGTGCGCGTTGCCGCGACAAAGAAGGCGGGCGAAGAGACAAGCCAGGCGGTATGCTTGTTGACAGAAATCGCTTTGGTCGCCGACGCCTGGGGGCTCGACATCGACCTCGCGTCAACGGCAAGCGCGGCATCCTGCAGGCCATGGCCACAGGTGAGCGCTTCCTGCGCGACCCCAGCCGTCGCATCGGCTTTCATTTCACGCCCAAGCACGCATCCTGGCGCAATCAGATCGAGATGCGGCTCTCGATCCTCGCGCGCAGAGTCATCCGCCACGGCAAGTTTCTTTCCGTCGATGACCTGCGTGAGAAGTTGTCCAAAATTCATCGACTGCTTCAACGAAACCATGGCCAAGCCGTTTCGCTGGACATATACAGGTAAGCCGCCGGCCGCCTGAATTAATGGCCAAAGAACCTGATTTGGCCCTGTTTCCCGCTCTCTCGGCGGCCATGCGCCTGGAGCCCGATTCGCCGGAAGGTGGGTCGTCAACCCTTGGACGCGCCGCACCTAGCCCGCTGTGAGGAACCTGTCGCAACGATCGAGTCGCGCTCGGCACCCGAACCGATGCGGTTCACAGGCGGAATCCCCTCCCCGATCCCGGCCCAGGGCGTCTTGCCGTCGCTGTGTGCTTCTCCGGCAATCGTCTAAGACCCCGCATTCATTGGCATTTGCTAATATTCCAGCCCTGGGTTAGCGTGCGCACTCACGCCGGGCCAAGATGCGGCTGTGCCGGGCATCGACGGCGGTGGGGCGCCGCCGCGAGCCCCCCGAGGCGCAGTTGGCCCGCCCCAGCAGGCCTAACGCCCGGGGCCGCTTCGCCCCTGCGCCCAGCCCCAAGCTGCCAGCCCCCAGCGGATGGCCTATAGATTCGGCTCAGAGCCACCGCCCAGTCCCAGCCCCAGGATCGACTCACCCACGCCCATGGCCAACAAGCCCGACATCGACCCGCAAGAGACCCGGGAGTGGCTCGACGCCCTCGACGCCGTGCTGGAGCACGAGGGCATCGAGCGCGCCCACTACCTACTCGAGCGCCTCATCGACAAGGCCCGCCGCTCCGGGGCCTACCTGCCCTTCAGCGCCAATACCGCGTACGTCAACACCATCCCGGTACAACGGCAGGAGCGCTTCCCGGGTGACCGGGCCATGGAGCGGCGGATTCGTTCCTTCGTGCGCTGGAACGCCATGGCCATGGTGGTGCAGGCGAACCGGCTGTCCACGGAGCTGGGTGGGCATATCTCGTCCTTCGCGTCCAGCGCGACCCTGTACGACATCGGCTTCAATCACTTCTTCCGCGCCGCCAACAAGGACTTCGGCGGTGACCTGGTGTTCGTCCAGGGCCACTCGGCGCCCGGCATCTATGCCCGCGCCTTCCTGGAAGGCCGACTCAGCGAGGAGGAGCTGTATGGATTCAGGCAGGAGGTGGACGGCCCTGGCCTGTCGTCCTATCCGCATCCCTGGCTGATGCCGCGCTTCTGGCAGTTCCCAACGGTGTCCATGGGCCTGGGCCCCATCATGGCCATCTACCAGGCGCGCTTCATGCGTTACCTCACAGACCGCGGTGTCCTGAGCACCGAGGGGCGTCGGGTCTGGGCCTTCCTCGGCGACGGCGAGATGGACGAGCCGGAGTCCCTGGGCGCCATCTCGCTGGCGGCGCGCGAGCGCCTCGACAACCTGGTCTTCGTCGTCAACTGCAACCTGCAGCGGCTCGACGGCCCGGTGCGCGGCAACGGCAAGATCATCCAGGAGCTGGAAGCGATGTTCCGAGGCGCCGGCTGGAAGGTTATCAAGGTCATCTGGGGCAGCTATTGGGACCCGCTGCTGGCCCGCGACAAGAACGGGCTCCTCGTCCAGCGGATGGAGGAGTGCGTGGACGGCGACTACCAGGCTTACAAGGCCAAGGGCGGTAGCTATACCCGGGAGCACTTCTTCGGCAAATACCCGGAGCTCGCTGACATGGTCGCCAACATGACCGACGAGGACATCTGGCGCCTCAACCGCGGCGGGCATGATCCCATCAAGATCTACGCCGCCTACGCCGCGGCGATGCGCACCCGGGGCCAGCCGACGGTGATCCTGGCCAAGACCGTCAAGGGCTATGGCATGGGCGTCGCCGGCGAGGGCATGAACATCACCCACTCGCAGAAGAAGATGGGGGAGACGGCGCTCAAGGCCTTCCGCGACCGCTTCAACATCCCGATCTCCGACGACCAGATCGGTGCCGCGCCCTTCTACAAGCCGCCGGTGGACAGTCCGGAGATGCAGTACCTGCACGCACGCCGGGAGGCCCTGGGCGGCCCGTTACCGGCGCGCAACGCCGACTTCGCGCCGCTCGAAGTCCCGGCCCTCGATGCCTTCAAATCGCTGCTGGAATCGAGTGGCGAGCGGGAGATGTCCACCACCATGGCCATAGTGCGCATGCTCTCCATGATCATCCGCGACAAGGAGATCGGCAGGCTGGTCGTGCCCATCGTGCCGGACGAGGCACGCACCTTCGGCATGGAGGGCATGTTCCGCCAGCTCGGCATCTACTCCCACGTGGGCCAGTTGTACGAGCCGGTGGACTCCGACCAGGTGATGTACTACCGCGAGGAAAAGAACGGCCAGATCCTGCAGGAGGGCATCAACGAGGCCGGCGCCATGTCGTCCTGGATTGCCGCCGCGACCGCCTACGCCAACCACGGCCAGGCGATGATCCCTTTCTACATCTACTACTCCATGTTCGGCTTCCAGCGCATCGGCGATCTCGCCTGGGCCGCCGGCGACATGCAGGCGCGCGGCTTTCTGCTCGGCGGCACGGCCGGGCGCACCACGCTGGCCGGCGAGGGCCTCCAGCACCAGGACGGTCACAGCCACCTCGTGGCGTCCACCATCCCGAACTGTGTCAGCTACGACCCCGGGTTCGCCTATGAGCTGGCGGTGATCCTACAGGACGGCATGCGGCGGATGTTCAAGGAGCGGGAGAACTGCTTCTACTACATCACCGTGATGAACGAGAACTATCGCCAACCGGCCATGCCGGAGGGCGCCGAGCAGGGTATCCGCCGCGGCCTCTACCGCTTCAGCCAGGCCGTGAGTGGCGAGCACCGGGTGCAGCTTCTCGGCAGCGGCACTATCCTGCGGGAGGTCATCGCCGCGGCCGACCTGCTCCAGCGCGACTTCGACGTCGCCGCCGACGTCTGGAGCGTGACGAGCTTCAACGAGCTGCGCCGCGACGGCATCGACGCCGAGCGCTGGAACATGCTGCACCCGGATGAGCCACCGCGGCTGCCCTACGTGGCGGAGCAGCTCAGCGAAGCCCCAGGCCCCATCGTCGCCGCTACCGACTACATGCGCACCTACCCGGACCAGATCCGGCCCTACCTGCCGCGGCGCTATTGCACCCTCGGCACCGACGGCTACGGCCGCAGCGACATGCGCAGCCAGCTGCGCAAGTTCTTCGAGGTGAACCGCTGGTACATCGCCGTCGCCGCGCTGAAGGCGCTGGCCGACGAGGGCGAGATCGGCCCAGGTCGCGTGCGGGAGGCCATCGACAAGTATCGGATCGATCCCGAAAAGGCCAACCCGGTGACCGTCTAACCAGGGTGTTGTTCGCAAACAGCGCGACCCGCCATTGCACGAACCGCATCCAGGAGCACACACCGTGGCACGCGTAGAGAAGGTCCTGCTACCGGACATCGGCGACTTCGACGACGTCGAGATCATCGAGATCCTGGTCTCGCCCGGCGACAGCATCCTGCCCGAGCAGTCGCTTCTGACGCTCGAGAGCGACAAGGCGACCATGGAGATACCCTCCCCCGTCGCCGGCACCGTCAAGGAGCTGAGGGTCTCGGTGGGCGAGAAGGTCAGCAAGGACGCACTGCTGATGACCGTCGAGACCGGCGGCGGCGCAGCAGCCGCCGGCCGGCGAGACGCGGCGGAGTCGCCCGCCGGGCAAGCCCCAACGCCGGCTTCAACGCCCAGCAGCCCGCCGCGGGCGGCCAGCGCCGGAACCCAAGGGCTCCCCGCATCCCCCACAACAGCTGCGGCGGCACCGGCCGCCGGGGCGGTCGTGGAAGTGCGCCTGCCGGACATCGGCGACTTCACCAACATCCCCGTCATCGAGGTACTCGTCAGCGTTGGCGACCCGGTAGCTGTGGATCAATCCATCCTGACCCTGGAGTCAGACAAGGCCACGATGGAGATCCCATCGCCCGCCACGGGCGAGGTGCACTCGGTCAGCGTCCAGGTCGGCGACGAGGTAAGCCAAGGCGACCTGCTGATGACCCTGCTCGGGGCCGCGGCGCCAGTGCCGGGCGAGGTCGCGATGGACAGCTCCGCGGAAGAGATCGAGCTCGCCCAGGCGCCGGCCGCGACGCCCAAGCCCGATGCGCCCAGGCCGTCGCTGTCGGCGCCTCCGGCCGCCCAGATGGCGGCCCGCCCCTTACCCGGCGAGTCCGAGCGCCGCAAGGCCCCGGTGCTGCCGCGCCCGGAGGACATGCAGGCCATCGCCAGCGGTCGCACGCCGCACGCGAGCCCGGCGGTGCGCCGCTTTGCCCGCGAGCTCGGCGTGGACCTCGCCCGTGTCAAGGGCAGCGGCCGCAAGGGTCGCATCATGAAGGACGACGTGCAGGCCTACGTCAAGCAGGTCCTCAGCGCCGGCGCCCCGGCCGCCGGGCTACCCTTCCAGCTGCCGGCCGCAACCGAGGTGGACTTCGCCAAGTTTGGCCTGGTGGATACCCGGCCGCTCCCGCGCATCCGGAAGATCAGCGGCGCCCATCTGCACCGTGCCTGGCTCACGGTGCCCCAGGTCACCCAATTCGACGACGCGGACATCACGGAGCTCGAGGCATTCCGCAAGGACCAAAAGGCCGCCGCCGAGCGGGCCGGCGTCAAGCTGACCTTGATGCCCTTTCTGCTCAAGGCCGTCGCCGGTGCACTGACGCAGATGCCGGCCGTCAAGGCATCCCTCGCCGCCGACGGCGAGCACTTGGTCATGAAGCACTACACCCACATCGGCGTGGCCGTGGATACGCGGAACGGACTGGTGGTGCCGGTGCTGAGGGACGCGGACAAGAAGGGCCTGCTCGACCTCGCCCGCGAGCTGATGGACCTGAGCGGCAAGGCCCGCGACGGCAAGCTCCTGCCTGGGGACATGCAAGGTGGCGTCTTCACCATCTCCAGCCTCGGCGGCATCGGCGGCACCGCCTTCACGCCCATCGTCAACGCCCCGGAGGTTGCCATCCTCGGCGTCTCGCGATCCGAGATGAAGCCCGTCTGGAAGGGCACCGAGTTTGCCCCGCGCCTGATGCTCCCGCTGTCGCTGTCCTATGACCACCGCGTCGTCGACGGCGCCGACGCGGTTCGCTTCACGAGGCTGCTCGCGAGCCTGCTCGGGGATATCCGGCGATTGTTGCTCTGACACCGCCGCGACGCCCGCGTCCGGATCACAAGTGGCTAAGGAAGGAATCAGAAATAAGTTACACAACGTATACAATCGTTATCGTTGTCGTTATCGTCACCGAGGACCGAAATGCATCTCGGACATGAGCAACGCGATGTTTACCGGGTGTCGATGCGGTACCTGGCTTGGGCGTACGCAGTGGCCAAGCGTTGAAGAGGCACTGATCGCCACGCGCGCGACCAACTGCTGCGCGCCTCTCAGTCGATCCCTCTGCACATCGCCGAAGGCAACGGCAAGGGAGCCAACGCTGATGGGCGCCGGTTCTTCGAGATCGCGCGGTTCGGCGTTGGAATGCGCAGCGATTCAGGACTGCCTGGAAGCCTGCCAAGCGATGACCGTTGCTGACCATGCGCAAGGCAAGG
>JANQFI010000401.1 GCA_028277905.1 Chromatiaceae bacterium
CACTGGATTGGGGTGAGCGGCATTTATTATAAAACAGTCACTTATCAATTTTCGTTTGCCGCAAATCGTCCAATATTTAAAAATATTCAATTAATTCAATGCATTACAGTATTTTTGGACAGTGTGTCCGGGAGGTCTGACAGTACACTGGCTTCGACACGTCGCGCACTGCCAGTATTGGCGGCCATCGGCAGTGCAGCGCGAGTGCTCGCGTTCGCCGCACTCTGGGCAGACGAGCCGGTCCGGCCAGCGCGCCTGCGCCAACGCCTGCGCGCACTGCGCCTCGGTCCCGTACTGCGCGATGAGCTCGCTCAAGGACATGCCAGGTTGGCACTGGATCGGGTTTTGGGGCATCGCTCGCGCTCCACTGGTGGACTGTGCCAACCAGTGTGCGCCCGCCGCGGGCTCAGCCGGCGAGCCCGCCAGCTGAGGGATCGAGCTAATCACCTTTTTTGCGGACGCCTGGGTGCCTCTACCCCTTATCAATAGCTGACTTGAGTGGACGCAAGATGAGACGCCCGGCGAGGCTCAGCTCGATTTGGAGCTGTTCCGGTACCTCCGGATCGATGCGCAGGGCGTGGGCGAAAGGCGAGTGGAAGTCTGCGGGACGGAGGTGGTGTCGGCGATGGCGATTCTGCGCCTCGCTGCTGGTGGGATCCAAGAATTCGTTCGGAATCAGCGGCACGCTCGGCCTTTCACCGATTTGCGACTCGTTCGCGACCTTGAAGGTCGCACCCCATTCGCCGCTATGCTCGAAGCGCAGGATGGGCAGGCCTGTTGCGGGGAGGCTGAACGGGGCCACGCTGCTTGATGTCGCCGGCGGAGAGAACCGGACCCACGTCTGGAGGCTCGGCTGCGCCTTGCGAGCCACGTTGTCGCGCTTCAGCGAAACCCGTTCTTGCCTGAAGTGCTTGACCTTGAAGATGCATCGGACTGCTCGTGATCGCCGTCGGTGTTCGCGAAGACCAGCGCGACCCCGTCTTTGGGCGGCACGATCCTGGCACCGTCCTCGACGACAAGGTCGGCGTCATCAGGAAAGCTCGATCGCCCGAAGTCGTTTCGATCGAAGGACGGCAAGCGGGACGCGGCCCAGAAGCTGAAGCCGTCCTTTTCGTCCATCCGTTTGAAGCCCATTGCCCGCAAAGTTGCGGCGACAAGCCCGTTGTGAAGTCGCTGCTGCTCGGTGCCGACTACGGTCTCGTGCCCCAAGGCGTAAGCGAGGTGATAACAGCTCGGCAGGTTAGTACCGTCGCTCTCACCGAGCGGAAGGGGGAAGAGCTGCGCCTCATCACCGGTCGAAAAATCGCTACCCGCAAACTTGACGTATACGCGACCCATGAAACGCCCTCCAGATTGGCTTCTCGCTGGACCATCTTGCCAGCGATACCCGACAGAAGGGCGGAGACCGCGTGCCCTCGCTCAAGGCCCTAATCAAGATGCCGTAGATCCTGCGACATATGCCATCGAGAGCATCTCGGCCGCCGCATAAACGCGGCATACGACAAGCTAGACCAATTCAGCAGGATTTGCAAGCGCAGCAATGTGCGATCGCTTCGCCGGCTGATTGTACGGGTCCGCGGCTTTGGCGGCGCCCGTCACCCGTCTGCTACTTGGCAGTACGCCCGGACTCGGCAACATGGATTGGAGCAAGCAGGAGCGCTTCCGGAGGATCCTCCGGCAGTAAATCGGCTTATCCTAAATCCTCTTGTTTCATATCCTTCCATCAAAGACAGATTCTGTAGGCATGTAGATAATGAAGCGGGCGCTTGAAACCCCAAATTGCCGCACAAAGCTCCAAAGAGTACGCGTCAGTTGTTCAAAGGCTTACGATGTAGGTAGTAAGCCAATCTCCAATGTTGCGCGATCCTGCTGATTCCGCGAATGACCTCCAAAGCGTGTCGCTGGAAGTTCCGCCGGGATCGGAACCGATGACAACCCCGGACCCGATGTGATCCGATGCCAACGACGCTCGAGTTGATCGTCCCCGGCCTCCTGGGCCCGGTACAGCCCCCCGTGCAACCCTTGCGCACGCAAGTGCTAGACCTGTTGCTGGATCGTGCAGCACAGGTTGAGTCCTGCCAGCAGGACCCGGCCTCGGCACTGCTGGCACATTTCGGCGCGGCAGCGAGCGCACCCTACGCGCTGGTCGCCGATGATCCGGATTGGGACCGGGGCGGCTGGTGGCTGCACGCCGACCCGGTGCACCTGAGGCCGGATCGGGACCTGTTGCGGCTCTTTGATGCCTCGCACCTCGGCATCAGCCGCGCCGAGGCGGATGGCCTGGTGGCCATGCTGAATGGCCATTTCACCGGCGACGGGCTCAGGTTCCACGCCGCGGTGGCGGACCGCTGGTACGTGCAGTGCGACACGCCGCTGGACCTGAACACGACGCCGCTGACGCGGGTCGATGGCCGGCACATTGACGGCTTCCTGCCCACCGGGACCGATGCCCCGCGCTGGGCGGCGCTGATGAGCGAGGCGCAGATGCTGCTGTTCCAGAGTGCGGTGAGCCAGGCGCGAGAGGCCGCCGGACGCCCGCCGGTGAACGGCATCTGGTGCTGGGGCGGCGGTGCTTGGCAGCGGCCGGAGAAGCCACCCGCAGTCGCAGTGGGCGCAGCACCGCTGCTGCGCGGGCTCGCGGCAGCTGCCGGCATCGAGCATCGCGATCGGCCGGGTGCCGACGCCGCCGAGCTCATCGCGGGCGGCGCAGAGCGAGTCTTGGTGCTCTGGGATCGGTTGGGCGATGCCTTGTGGGACGGCGACGAGGACGCCTGGGCCGGCGCCGCGGCGGCCTTGGATGGCTGGCTGGCGCCGCTGCCGTCGGCACTGGCGCGCGGCGAGGTCGTCGAGCTCTACATCGACACCTGCGACGGCACCTGCCGGGTGGTCCGAGGCGCGGACCTACGCTGGTATCGGCGGCTGCTGCGTCTACCCCGATCATTGCTGGACCAGGCGACGGCCGAGGCCTCGGCCGGGCCGGAGCTCATGCCGCCGTCGGGGTTGCCGCGGGACTAGTGGAGCAGCACAATTCCGAGCCCAGTCTACTCTGGGAGCCGTAGCACCTTCCAAGTGCCATCCACATTGCACATGTCCGCGGTCGCGGTGTCGTCGATGCCGCGGGCGTGATTGGTGACGCGCACCCGCCGGCAGTCCATGCCGTCGTGCTCGAAGCGCTTCAGTACCCCGGCACGGCCGTGGCTGCCGGTGGCCGAGTTGCGCCACGCCTGTGTTGCGCCGTCGGCAGGATCCGCGAGCGTGGCGTTGAGGTTCTGCATCATCAGCTCGGCATCGTCGCCGCGGAAGTAGCGCACGGCACCCTGGTCCAGGAAGCCGTAGACGGATGCGCCGGCGGCGGTCGCCAATAGTGCTGTCGACAGCAGCAGGGTGAGCTTGGACGCAGACAACGCCGCGGTCCCCGGGGGTTGGTGCGGTGCTGGTCTCATGCGGGCGTCTCGGTTGCTGGGCTCGCCGGGAGAACTCCGCACAGTATAACGCGGCCATGAGACGGCACCCGTCACCTGGCCGTTATGGATGCGGCGGTTAGGCCGCGTCCGCCAGCGCGGGGTTCAGCGCCCGCACCGCCGCCGTCAATGGCTACCGTTTATGCGTACACCACAACCTCGCTCACTGTGCTATGCGTCAGGTGCGGGAGGACTGCCCCTTTGGTTCATGGCCAGGGAGCGCTTGTTTCTTCTTGTCGGGATTGACCGCAAATCCGGCCGCCTTCGGCGGCGCCTCTCGGTAGTCAGCCATTGATCAAGGAAGGGTTCAGTATCAAGTTACTCATCAGACCTCGTGTAGAGTCTTCTGTACTTACACCAACTCAATGATTAAAAAATGGCTTTCGGTGGAGGATCATGCCTTCGGACGACGAAGGGGGCGACACGATGAGTGCCTTTGCGGGGGACGATGCCGGACACGGAGACACCATGCGGTTGTACTGGGCGTCGTTGCCGGAGGACCATCGGCGCCGCTACGCGGCGGTCGAAGCGCTGAAGATCGACCGCGGGGGAATCACCGACGTGGCCGGGGTGTTGGGAGTGAGCCGGCGGACCATCGACACGGGGATTCGCGCGCTGCAAGCGACGGACAGGGGTGACGGCGCGCCGCCGCAGCACGAGGCCGCCAAGGGCGCGGGTCTGCCACTGGCGCGGGCGGCGCACCAGGCCGAGGCCGAGGTCGCAGCGGCCGAGGCGCAGGTGGTGGAGGAGCGCGCGGCCCAACAGGCATCGGGCCAAGCCTATCCTGAGCAACGCCAGGGTCCCGGGCGTCCACCGGCGCTCATGCAGCACAACCGAGGTGCGCTTGCCGCGCTGACCCGCGCGATGGCGGGTCGTGATCAAGCACAAGCTCGCCAAGGCAAGGCGCGCGCGCTGATCCGCGCCCTCGACGAGCCCTATCACCCCGATGATACTGGAGCAGACCCGAGCGCAACCGCCCGAGCGCCTGAATGCACGCCTGGCGAGGATTTGACGCCAACTGGAGGCCATCGCCGATGCCGAGGACTTGCCGGCGCAGGCACAGGTGGCCACAGCCAAGCGGCTGACCGCCGGGCTGCTGGCGACCATCGCCTTATCGCGCGCATGCCGTTGGCGCCGCGTCCGCGCCGACGACGACCGCCGCAGGCCAGGGTCCCCGACCTGATGCCGCTCGCCGCTTGACGGGGTGGTCGGAATTGTGATCAAGGCCCAATGTCAGACCTGAATCCCGCCGTTTGCGCTCGACCCCGCCGCTTTCTTTCCCGTGCAGAAGCCGGTTCCGAAGCGGAGGAGCGGGTACCCCCGCACACGCGATATGTTTTCTGGGGTCGACTAGGACTGAGTTAAAGATACTGTGCCGGAAATTCGTTAGGGATACTGTGCCCTGACGGATCTTCCAGACGGAGCGCCGGCAGATTCGCGCATAACCTGCTGATTAAAAATCGAAAAGGAGGAAGGCAGGCAGGTGGGCTTACTGCCTACAGC
>JANQFI010000405.1 GCA_028277905.1 Chromatiaceae bacterium
GAGCCGGTTTTGGGATCCCGCACGGTGAGCTTGCGGATCCACTGGGCGTCGGTCAGTGGCTTGCCGGTGTCTTCCCAGCCATTCTCTTTCGCGCAGGCCGTCACACAGGCCGTGCAGCCGTCCGCGCACTTGCCGGCGTCGATGAGCATGCCCCAGCGCACGCTCGATGTGACGGCCTGATCGGGCGCCCGCGCTTCCGCCGCGCCTCCAAGCGCATAGAGCGTCACGCCCGGCGCCAGCGTCAATCCGATGCCCGCGGTGAGCCCGCGCAGAAGCGCGCGCCGGTCGGGCTGCGCCGGGTCGGGCAGGCTCCCGTCGCCGCGAGGAACAATCTCAGCGGGGCGGCGGGTCATTGCGGCGCCCTTTCCAGATATTCGGCCAGCGACCGTGCCGACGAGTGACGGGGTTCGGTCGCGTTGCCCGCCGCCTTGTCGTCCTCCGGCCGCGAGGCATGGCACTGGAAACAGTCGATCTGTACTGCTGCGTATTCGTGGCAGGTGCGGCAGAAATGCTGCGGGCTCTCATATGTGACCGGACGCGCGTCCGCGCCCTCGACCGCGTGGCAGGCGATACACCCCTTCAGCGAGAACTGCTTGGTGCGGATGCCGTCATGCACCGTGTCGTCGCGCTGATGGTTGAGCACCGTCATGTGGTAGCGGCGCATGAATTCGGTCTCGGCGACGCAACTGTCGCCCTTGCCCTTGGCCGGCGCCGGCACCGAAACCCGGCTGCTCTGCCCGGCCTCGGCATCAGAGATGCCGCTCGCCACCGCGACGGCGAGCACCGCCGCCAGCAGCAGCGCAAGGGTCAGAACGGGCGAGAGCCGTTGCGGCATCGGCGTTACTCCCCGAGCCCCATCTTGATGTAGCCCGACGGGCAGACGTCCATGCAGATGTGACAACCGATGCACTTGGCGTAGTCGGTGTCGACATATCGTCCGACCGCGCGCTCACTCTTCTTGACCCGGAAGACGGCATCCTGCGGGCAGTAGTTCACGCAGTTGTTGCACTCGAAGCACATGCCGCAGCTCATGCAGCGCTCACCCTCTTTCTGCGCCTGTTCCTCGGTGAAGCCCTGGATGCGCTCCTCGAAATTGCCCAGCACATCGTCGCCGACGATCCTGACCTCGCCGCGCGTTTCGCGCGGTTCGTACGCGAAATGGCCCTTGAACAGCTCGGTATGGGGGATGATCTG
>JANQFI010000424.1 GCA_028277905.1 Chromatiaceae bacterium
CGTCGAGCACCTTGGCGCCGGCCGGCGTGCAGGCGGCCCTGCATCAGGTGGTCGCCACCTGCGGGATAAAAAAAAGATCACGCCGCACAGCCTGCGCCATTATTCCGCACACCCGATTATGCCGAACGGTCGGTTCCGTGCAGCTCTAGACGCGCTCTAGCAGGGACTCACGCACCAAGCCAACCGCATTGCGTGCGGCATAATCCGGCTGTCTCCTGGCACTGGCCATATGGCCGGTATCGCGAGGAGACACGACATGAGAACGCTTCTTCGGTCGGCGGTTTCAGGACCGCTGGCGCCCTATGCGGAAGCCTTCGCGCAGCGCCTGCGCGAACAGGGCTACGCCCCCTGGACCCTGCAAGACAAGCTCCATTTGGTCGCCAGGTTGAGCGGTTGGCTGGCCGAGCATCAGCTTTCCGTCGGCGCCCTCAATGAGCAACGTGTCTGCGGTTTTCTGCACGAGTTCCATACGCGCGAGCGGCGCCGTTCCCATGGTGACCCGACAACGCTGCGGGATCTGCTCAGGCAGCTGTCTGATGCAGGTGTCCTGCCGCAGCCGACAGTCGTTGCCGAGGACGGGCCGCAGGTGGAGATGCTCCAGGCATTCAGGCGCTACTTGATTCAGGAACGCGGCCTCGCCATGACGACGGTGGACACCTATGTTGCGGTCGCGATGCGTTTTCTCGCCGCCTGCGCCGGGACAGCGCGCGTTGATCCGGCGGCATTGCAGGCGCACGACGTCCTCGCGTTCGTGCGCGCAGAGGCCCATCGCCTCTCGCCCAAGGCGGCGCAGCTCATGGTCTCGGCGTTGCGCGGTTTCCTGCGCTTTCTGTACCAGCACGGCCGCATTGCGGTCGATCTGACCGCGTCTGTGCCGACGGTCGCGGACTGGCGCCGCTCCGGCGTGCCCAAGTATCTCCCGGCCGAGCAGGTCGAGACACTCCTTGCCAGCTGTGATCAGCGCACCCTCGCCGGCCAGCGCGATTACGCCATTCTGCTGTTGCTTGCGCGTCTAGGGTTGCGGGCCGGCGAGGTCGTGCACCTACGTCTGGAGGACATCGACTGGACCGAGGGGCTGCTCACCGTATGCGGCAAGGGTGGACGGTGGCGTCGGCTGCCGCTGCCGGTGGATGTTGGTGAAGCCATCGCCGGCTATCTGCGCAGCGGGCGTCCGCCCTGCTCGACCCGACGGGTGTTCGTGCGCCTGCGGGCACCGCGCATCGGCTTTGCCGCCTCGGTGGCGATCGACGGCATCGTCTCGCGTGCCTTGACCCGGGCCGGTCTCCAGCCGCCGCTGCGAGGGGCGCACGTGCTGCGCCACTCGCTGGCGACGACGATGCTGCGCCGCGGCGCCTCGTTGGCGGAGATTGGCCAACTGTTGGGCCACCAGTTGCCGCAGACCACGGAGATCTATGCCAAGGTCGATGCGTGCGCCCTGGCCGAGCTGGCACAGCCCTGGCCGGGAGTGACGTCATGAGCGTGCTCTCCGCTGCCGTGGACGACTACCTTGCCTTGCGGCGAGGGCTGGGCTTCAAGCTGACCGACGTCGGCCGCGATCTGCACCAGTTCGTACATTTCGCCGAGCGCGAAGGTGTGGCGTCGGTCACCACCGATCTGGCCCTGCGCTGGGCGATGTTGCCGAGCAGCGCCTCGCCGGCGCATTGGGCGCGACGGTTGGGCATGGTGCGCCAGTTCGCCCGCTATTGCCGTGCCCTGGACCCCCGCACCGAGATTCCACCGGCGCAGTTGCTGCCCTATCGCTATGTGCGACCATCACCCTACGTCTACCGCGACGAGGAGATCGCCGCGCTGATCGAGGCGGCGGCGCGGCTGCCCTCGCCAACCGGGCTGCGGGCAGCGACCTATGCGACCCTCTTCGGTCTGTTGGCTGTCACCGGGATGCGCATCGGCGAGCCGCTCGCGCTGGACCGTGCCGATGTGGACCTGGCGGGCGGCAGCCTGAGTATCCGCGGCGCGAAGTTCGGC
>JANQFI010000465.1 GCA_028277905.1 Chromatiaceae bacterium
CCGCCGCAGGGTCACCGGCCACGGTGAGAAAGGAGAACTCTGCAAAGGAGCGCCGATCCTGCTCGCGCACCAAGGCATCCAGGCGCTGGTCGATGGCGAGCGTCAGGGCCTCGGCGGCAAGCTGGGTCTGACGCAGGGCCTCCCACTTGAGCTGGTCCAGCGCCTTCAGCAGCAGCAGCCCGGACGGCACCGCCACGGCGAGCAGGAACAGCGCGAGGCGCAGGCGCAGGCGCCAGTGCTCCCGGCGCTCCAGACGATCACTCACGGTGTCAATCGGAGCCGGTAGCCGGCCCCGCGCACCGTCAGCAGGAGCCGCGGCTCGGCGCGATCCGACTCCAGCTTGCGGCGCAGCTTGGCGATGTGAATGGCCACGGTGCGGGTCTCCGGGCTGGCCTGCTTGGGGTAGCCCCAGACCCGGTGCAGCAGCTCTTCCGCCGCCACCGGTCGCTCGGCGTGGGCGGCGAGATACTGCAGGGTCTCCATCTCGCGGCGGGTCAGCTCGGCGATGGCGACGCCATCGCGGTGGGCGCTGAGGTTGGCCGCGTCCACCTCCGTGCCATCCGCGAGCGTGAAGCGCACCGGGAGTGCCGCCAGCGGCCGCGTGCGCCGCAGGACGGCCTGCACCCGCAGCATCAGCTGCACCACCGAGAAGGGCTTGGCCACGTAGTCGTCGGCGCCGAGCCGCAAGCCCCGAACGATGTCCTCGTCCGTGCCGCGGGCGGTGAGCATGATGATGGGCTGCTCCGGATCCTGCGCGCGCACCCGCTCGCAGACCGCGTAGCCGTCGATGCCCGGCAGCATCAGATCCAGCAGAATCAGGTCGAAGCCGCCGGTCAGCGCCTTATGCAGGCCCGTGCGGCCATCGGCGGCGGACTCCACCGCGAAGCCATGGAACACCAGCACGTCCTCCAAGCCGACGCGGATGGGCTCCTCGTCCTCGACGATCAGGATGCTGTGCTGCTGCGACATGGGCCTTGGGGTGACTGCCATCGGCAACAAGCAAGGCTAGCAGCCGCGGCGGGCGGCTTCGGTAAACTCCAGGTAAAGAGGCGCCGCCGAGTTTACCGGCAGCTGCCTATTCGGGTGGGCCGGGTCGGCCTAGGCTGAACACGCCTTCAGACCGACACGGAGACCCGACCATGGCACTCATCACCCGCCTGTCCCGATTGCTGCGGGCGGACCTGCATGGGCTATTGGACCGCCTCGAGGAGCCCGACCTCCTGCTCGCCCAGGCCCTGCGCGACATGGAGGACGCGATCCTGGCCGACGAGCGCACCTTGGCCATGCTGCAGCGCCAGCGCAGTCGCATCAGGGAGCGGCGCGATGCATCGGCCCGCAAGGTCGCCGTCGACGCCGAGCAGCTGGCGGTCTGCCTGGACGCGAGCCAGGACGACCTGGCGCGGGACCTGCTGCGCCGCGGCCTGGAGCGCGAGCGCCTGGACGCTCGGCTTGCCCGCAGCGCCCACGAGCTGGACGCCCGACTCGAGACCTTAGAGACCAGGCTGGAGACGCGTCGCCGCCGGCTGGAGCAGCTACGCGCCGAGGCGGCCCTATTGGCTCAGCCCGGCCTGTCCCAGCCCGGCGCGGGCGAGGCGGCAGGCGACCGCCAGCCCGGCCGAGGCCCCTGGCTCGATCTCGACGCCGAGGACGGGATGCCGGTGCGGGACGCGGACGTTGAGGTGGCACTGCTGGCCGCCAAGCGGCGGAGGTCGGCATGAGCACGGCCCGCACGACCCACCGCCACGCCATGCCCGGCTTCCTCGAGGGCGTGGCCGTCGCCGCCCTGGCCAGCCTCGCCGGCGGCGCCCTGCAGACGCTCTTCCGGCTGCCGCTCGGCTCTGGCCTTGCCGGCACTCTGACCCTGGCCGTCGTCGGCCTCGGCTATCTCGGCTACCTGCTCTGGCGCAGCCCCGAGCCAGCCGGCCGCGTAACCCTGCTGTTGGCGGGCGGCGGCGCCACCGCGGGCACCCTGCTCGCGGCACCGCACTGGCTGCTGGCCCTGCAGCTCGGGCTGCTGTGGCTCACGCGCTCCCTGCTGCTGCAGCGCGGCCCCATCGCGGCCCTGGCCGACCTTGGCCTGGTGCTGCTCGGCCTCGGCGCCGGCCTCTGGGCCATCGCCGCCACCGGCAGCCTGGCCGCGGCGCTGTGGTGCTTCTTCCTGGTGCAGGCGCTGTTCCCGGTGCTCGACAACCTCGGCGGCCGGCGCCCCGACACCGCAGGCCCAGACGCGCACGACGACGGTCGCTTCGACCGGGCCGAGCGTAGCGCCACCGCAAGCCTCCGGCGCCTCGCCGCGCTGGACCATTCCCCGCTGGACGATTCCCGCTGAGCTCACTCCGGCACCTCGCAGCAACACCAACCTGGAGATCCATGATGACTATGCGCCAACGCAAGACCGCACTCATCGGCATCGCACTCTTCGCCGCCACCGCCGGCGCCCTCGTCTGCCTGCCGAGCCTGCACGGCCGGGCGCCGGCGCCCGATCCCATCGCGACCATCCCGGCGCCACCCCCAGGCCAGGGGAGCGACGCGCAGCCGGTGGTGGAGGCCGTCTTCGTGCTCGACACCACCGGCAGCATGGGTGGGCTGATCCAGGCCGCGAAGGACAAGATCTGGTCCATCGCCGCCACCATGGCCGCGGCAGAGCCGGCGCCGAAGATCCGCATGGGCCTGGTCGCCTATCGCGATCGCGGCGACGCCTATGTCACACGCGTCGTCGACCTGACGCCGGACCTGGACGCGCTGCACGCGGCGCTCTTCCAGCTCCAGGCGACGGGTGGCGGCGATGGCCCGGAGAGCGTCAACCAGGCGCTGCACGAGGCGCTCACCCGCATCTCCTGGGGGCAGGACGCGGCGGCCTATCGCGTGGTCTTCCTCGTCGGCGACGCGCCGCCGCACATGGACTATCAGGACGACGTGCCCTACACGAAGACGCTCGACCTCGCCAGCCGACGCGGCATACGCGTCAACGCCATCCAGTGCGGCAAGGACCCGCGCACCCGGAGCACATGGCAGCGCATCGCCCAGCTCGGCGCCGGCGCCTACGCGCAGGTGGCGCAGGACGGCAACGCGGTCGCCATCGCCACCCCCTACGATGACAAGCTCGCGAGGCTCTCAACCGAGCTGGACGGAACACGCCTCTACTACGGCAGCGCCGAGGAGCGTGCCGAGCGCGCCAAGCGGCTCGCCGCCAGCGAGGAGGCGCGCGACGCCGCGCCGGCACAGGTGCTGGCGCGCCGTGCGACCTTTGCGGCATCCGCCAGCGGCAAGGCGGCACTCCTCGGCGACAAGGAGTTGGTGGACGAGGTCACTCAGGGCGCCCTGGCGCTGGAGGAGATCGCCCCCGAGGCCCTCCCCGAGCCGCTGCAGGGCCTGCCGGAGGCCGAGCAGCGGCGCGTCATCGCCGAGCGGGCCGAGCGACGCTCCGAGCTGCAACGCGAGCTCGAAGCGACTGCCGCCGAGCGCGGCGCGTACCTGCGCCGGCAGGTCGCCGAGACCGGCGGCGCCGAGGACAGCCTGGACCACAAGCTATTCGACGCGGTACGCGCGCAAGCGGGATCCGCTGGCCTGCGCTATGACGCAGACGCCGCGGCCTACTGACACCAACATCGGGAGCCACCGCTAGACGGCCGCGCGCCGAGCGGCTTGCGCACGCCCGGCCACGCCATAGCTCGATGGGGATCGGGATGGGGATGAGGATGGGGATCGGAATCGGGATCGAAAGCGAACCCGATATCGATCCCGATGCCATGCGCTCAGCGCCGGCATGGCGTTGTCTACGACCGACTCGGCATCAGAACCGTCTCCTGGGAGGACATCGCCCCCGCCAGCGGACCCCCTGCCTGGGACGATGCTCGGGAGCGGGTGCCGGACTCGGACCTCTTCGGCCCGCCCGACCACGACCTCGAGCTTGACCAGCGCATCGCCTGGTAGCTACCGTCTCCGACAGGAGCTGTCAAAACCACCCCTGTCTCCGACCCGTCCGCCGCACTTCGGATTCTCGCCCTAGCGCCCGGGAAGGCGCGTGCTTGCACCGCTCGCGACGTCGTCCGCCTCGCCGCCGAGCGTTGACCCTGCACAGCACCCCCGCTA
Organism: Chromatiaceae bacterium; assembly: GCA_028277905.1. Classification (GTDB taxonomy): domain Bacteria; phylum Pseudomonadota; class Gammaproteobacteria; order Chromatiales; family Chromatiaceae; genus Thiohalocapsa. The sequence continues at coordinate 4,093 of JANQFI010000465.1, forward strand.
CCTCGAGCATCAAGCCCCGGGTGGATCCACCTGGGCTCGCACGGAGGCTTGGATTGCCTATCCGTTATCCGTATTTCCTATCTGTTGGATCAATTCGCTCAATCAGGAGAACATCATGACTGCAAGGTACAAGCGTCTTACTCTTCAAGTAATTGCCGGCATTCTGTTGCTGCCGTCCATCGCGCTGGGCGACCAGACCATAACCACCGTCGACGGCGACTCCTTGGTTATCGACAGCGGCTCTGCCTCCGCACCCGGCGTGGCGACCGCAACCCAAGGCGATTTTCGTACCCTTGTCGTCGACGGGGACCCCAGCGACTGGGCGGGAATCCCCGCCCTGATCACCGATCCGGCGGGCGACTACGGCAGCGCCGATCTGGTCTCGGTCCGGGTGGCCAACGATGACGATTTCGTCTACTTCCTCAAAGAGTTCGCTGTAGCCCCGGTATCCTACAGCCATCTCCTGATGGATACGGACCTCGACCCCGCCACGGGATGCGGCGCGTACGGCATAGGTTTCGAGTTCGGACTGACCTACTCCCCCGACGGCAGCAACGATCAACTCGGCGACGCGCGCGATTGCGCGTGGGGTGATGATTTTCCCGGGGATTTGGTCGCGGCCCGCGGCGGCGTCTACACCGAGTCATCCGTGCCCATTGCTACCCTCGAAGTTCTGACCCCGGGGCTGAGCGCCTTCGATCTCGCCGCGGCCAACGACACGGTCACCCCTGCTCGCTACATCCTGGCCTCCGAGCCCGGCGATGAGGTGGGCGGCACGGTCACCGGTGAGGACGGCGGCTGGGTGCTGTGCCGCAATCGCACCACAGGTCAATCCGTCTCCGCCGCGCTCCGTGGCGCCACGTCCTGGAGTTGCGAGGCCCTGGGTCTGGGCGTGAGCCCCGGTGATATCATTCTTCAGTACGTCATCGGCCGCGCGCGCTGACGGATACGGAACGGATAACCGGACAGGAGATCCAACCGTCGCTTTGCGCCCAGCAACATCAGCGAGGAGGCTGGCGGAAGGCGGCGACCGGTCACAGCGTCACCGGGACGCGCGGCGGCCTCGCGATGGTGCAGAGAGTCCGCCTGCGCAGCTGCCAATGGCCGTTGCGTCTAATCACTACTGCTGATGAATAGGGCGCGCTCCTGGCGCGCTCGCATAACACGCTCCCGTTTCCAGAGCCGCAGGCCGAGGTCGGCCTGCGGCAGCAGCGCGATAGGGCGGGCGCGCTCATCCATAAAACCTCCGGGACCTCCGTCGGAATGCTGGGCGGGGCCAGGGCGCCGGGAGCACAATCAATGGAATTGGGGGTGCTTAGCTCGGGCGTCGGAAATCGATCGCAACGACCTCAACCGCGTCCACATCCCGCCGGTCCTTGACAAGCTCGTCGGCGCGCCTCTGCAACAGGGCACGCAATCCTTCAAGATCAAGATATCGGCCGGTGACCGGCTCCTGCCACCGTTTCGGTCTTACCTGCCCGATCAGGAATATGCCGAACCGCGACTCCGCGGCCCGGAGATAGTCGCCGAACAGCTGGTTCTCCAACCGCTCCAGCAGCCTATTGGCGTTGCCGTAGCTTGCGCCGTCCGCCCATTTGATCTCCACCGGAAGCGGGGTGATCCCCGGCGCTTCCAGGTGCAGATCGGGGCGCTTTTCGAGATCGATCTCTTCTTCCTGCGGCACCGAGTACCGGTCGCGCGAGCGGCTCGTCAGCTCGCGTGTCAGCCATGATCTGAGCACGTCTTCCGAGTCGCCCTCCCGGACGTCGGTGCGGGCACTGACCCGTGCCCTCTCGACCGAATGCTTGATGTCGCGGAGCCGGGACAGCGCGAGCTTGAACAGCTCATAGCCGGTACGCGGTGCATGTTCATGCTTTTGCGCAAGCTCGCGCAGATCCTTGCAGCTCCAGGGCGGTTGCTCCGCTGCCAGCTCGGCGCGCGCGTCGATGAGATGACGAATCCAGTCGCGCTCGTGGAACAGGTCCGGCTCGTCGATCAGCGCGCGGAGCACCGGCAAGGCGCTCGGGTCGGAATCGGATGCGAGTCGAGAGAGCAGGTGATACCGATACCGCTGCGCGTGGTCGCGGGGACCCGGGGAGTACGGGCGTCCGTTGGCTCGATCGATATCGTCCACTGGCCGAACGTATCGATAGATCATCGGAAGCAGGCGTCGCAGGTGGCGTGCGTGCAGATAATCCGGATCCTCCAGGCGAAGGTCCGGTTGGTAGTGCTCCCCGCTCAATGCAGATGCCAGCTCCAAGACGAGGCGATCCGCCTGGATCTTTGTCGGCAGGATGCTGTCCAGCAGATCAAGCGCATGTCCTGCATCCACCTGCAGGAGCACATGGAGCCAAAGGACTTGCCGCCCGATGTCTTCGGTGCAAGAAGTCGCACGATCGGCGGCGTGCAGCGCGAGCCGGGCGCGGTCCGGTTCTCGGCACCGGGTGACCGCTTGCAGCGCCTGTACCAGCACGGCAAGGCTCGCGGGCTCGTCCTCGAACAGGCGCTCGCGCAGCGCATCGCAGACCAATCGCCTGAGCTGTACGGAATGCTCCGAATCCCAGCCCAAGCGGTACAGCTCGCCGATGTGAGCCTGTCCGTCTTCCGGGTGGCGCCATTCCTCATCGATGGCGGACCAAAGCAGTTGCCGGATGACCTCGGGCCGATGGTCGACCAGCGCCGAAAACCAGGTGGGAAAGGCGTTGAGCTCTCGAAAGGCATAGCGTGCGGCCCGCTCTGAGGCCTGTCGCGAGAACCCTTCAACGTCCAGCCTGTTCTCGGCCCATAGCGTCCCCAAGCCCGATAGGCCCACGACAAGCTCGTTCTCGATGATGCGGTTGGCGCGCTCATGGGGCAGCGCGGGCGTATAGGTTGGCCAAAAACGGATACAGCCTTGGCGGGCGGCCTTTGCCACCGCGCGACCTCGCTTGGCTTCCAACGTCTTCCAGCCGGTCGCGGCCAAATCGCGACCCGTTTGATCCGGTTCTCTTGCTTCCTGGCACAGCCGAGCGAGCACATGCACAAATCGCCCCGAGCGGAGCTCGGAAAGGTGCATCATCAGCCAGAATTGATCCTTTGCTTGAGAGACTCGGATTCTCGCCTTGACCAGCTCGAGGTCCAACCAGGATCGGCTGAAGAATCGATGCCTGACGTTGCGATGCCAGAAAACCAACAGGCCGCGCCAGGGGGCCACTTCCGGGCGTCCGATCAGCCTGCGGCGCAGGTCCCAGTCGCCCTGCGATGCGGACCATAATCGCCAGAGCTGTTTCAGCCGTCGGCCAT
>JANQFI010000444.1 GCA_028277905.1 Chromatiaceae bacterium
CAGCGCGTGCATAGTCGTTCTCTGTGCGCGTTGCCGCGACAAAGAAGGCGGGCGAGAAGACAAGCCAGGCGGTATGTTTGTTGACAGAAATCGCCTAAGCCTGAGTCGCCGCCTGGAGATGGAAGCCAAGCTCCGGGATCTCGATGGCGTCGTCGGCGTCCAGAGCCCTGACGACCGGCCGCGCTCGACCATACGCTCACTAGGTGCCGGACAAGGTCGGGTCGAAGCAACTGCGCGCGACCGTAACGGCGCAGGGAGTGAGGGCCGAGCTCATCGGACTCTGAGGCCTAGGGTAGGGTAGCGGTCGCCGCTGGTGGCGCTGTGGCCGTCAGCGTTCCGATCTGACGTCGAATTGCGGCAAAATCTTACAGAACCACTGGCTCTGGCGTGCTCTAGTTGTGCTGTCGAGCCACCGCGGGCGCCCGAGCGGCCGCGATGCCGGTTGCTCGACAACCCAACTTACGATGGAGGACCAGTCGATGACCGATCGCAAGCAAGAATCCTACGCCATTCGCCTCGAGGCCGCGGAGCAGGCCCGCTCACGCGAGCATCCGACCCACTACGCCAACGGCGACGAGCAACGCTTCGCCGGCGATCGCTATTTCATGAGCTTCACCAAGGGGCTACCGCACGACGCGGATACCGGGCTGTTGCATGACCCGCACCATTTCGTCGAATTTCGCCGCGCCATCGACGAGGGCTTCATCGACCCCTTCACGGACCGCGCACCGCACGGCGCCAAGCACGTGGTCAGCGGCGGGACGCTGATGGACGCGAGTCCGTTGCCCAACCCCAGGGAGATGCGCCAGTGGGAGGCGCCCACGGCCGGTACCGCGCATGAGCTGCAGGGCCCGGATGCCCAGGCAGTGACGATGCCGCCGGCCCCGCCGCTGCTTGGTGCCGACGGTAAGGCCGATCCCGAACTGGTGTTCGAGATCGCGGAGGTCTATGAGCTCGCCATCCTGCGCGATCAACCGCTGAACGCGCTCGAGGCCAACGGCGCAAACCCCGATGTCGATGCCGCGATCGTGCGACTGAACGACCTCCCCTATGCGCAGAATCCCACCGGTCGCCCGCGCAAGCGCGAGCTGGACGGCGGCACGCTGAAGCTGACGCGCCAGACCGTCTTTCGCGGCTCGTCGCCGGGTGTGGAGCAGGGGCCCTACCTGTCCCAGTTTATGCTGATGGGCAATCCGGATCGCAACGGCGCCGGCGCTGTCGAAGACGGCAAGATCCAATACGGCGTCCTGCAGATCGATCAACGGGTTCCGGTTGCTGCACCCGGCGAAGACCATATGCAATGCATGGATGACTACGTGCTGGTCCAACGCGGCCTGAATCCGGGCAATGTCAATTACCTCGCCACAACGAATCCGCCGCTGCCGGACCGGCGTTTCATCTCCACGCCGCGCGACCTTGCGACCTATGTGCATCATGATCAGCTCTATGAGGCGTACCTCAACGCCTGTCTGATCCTGTTGGAAATGGGCGCCCCGGCCGACCCCGCCTGCGACCACCTCTCGGGCGGAGGCGCGGCGGCTGGAAACATCCACACCAAGCGCCACGCCGGCGGTTTCGCGCTCTACGGCGGCCCGCATATCCTCACGCTCGTCACCGAGGTGGCGACCCGCGCCCTCAAGGCGGTGCGCTTCCAGAAGTTCAACAACCACATTCGGCTCCGCCCGGAGGCCCTTGCCCATCGGATCGAGCTGGCGCGGCGCTTCCCGGGCGGGGCGGCGAACGTGCCCAACGCACTCATTGCCCATCTTACGGAGTACAAGGATGCACTGATGGCGAACGGGACCCTGGGCGAGATCGCGACGCTGAATACGGGACAGCCCTGCGGCGGCGGCGCTGCGTCTGGCGATGACAGCGGAAGTTACTTCCTGCCCATGGCGTTCCCGGAAGGCTCGCCGATGCACCCTGCCTATGGCGCCGGGCACGCCACGGTCGCGGGTGCCTGCGTGACGATTCTGAAAGCATTCTTCGATACCAGCGCCATGCTCGCCCAGTATGTGGATGCGGACGACAACAACAAGACGAAGATCGCCTTCAAGCGCCTCGCGCCCGGCGATCAGTCGGTGGTGTTCCGCGCCCCGGCGACCTCGGCCGCAGGCACGGACCCGCTGGATAAAGCGGTGGACCAGGAGCCGTTCCTGACCCTGGAGGGCGAGCTGAACAAGCTCGCGGCCAATATCTCCATCGGCCGCAACATGGCCGGCGTGCACTACTTCAGCGACTACTACGACAGCCTGCGCATGGGCGAGGCCATTGCACTCGGTGTGCTGGAGGAGCAGGCACTCACCTATCCGACCGACCCGTTCGTGCTGTCGGTGCCGACCTTCGACGGCGACATCCGTCGGATCGGCCGCCGATGAGCGCGCCGGTACGCAGGTCGGCACGGATTCGGCCGCCCAAGCGGGGGCGGCTCGCGGCCAAGGAGCCCTGCGAAGATCCGCTGGTGTCGGGGCGCAGGCTCTACTGCCCCGAGCCACCCAGCATGCGGCGCCCAGTGCCGCCGCCGACCATCCGACCCGTCGGGCCGGTGGTGGTGGAGGAGGAGGGCACGGAGCAGACGAGCTGCACGCTGCTCGGCTGCATCCGGTTTCTGCTCCGCAGGCTGTTCGGACAGCAACCGAGCGGTGAAAACGGGTGCACCTTGCGGGACTGTCTGGCGCGGGCGTTACTATTGGTCATCGGTCTGCTGGGCCTGCTGGTGCTCTTACTGTTCTTGCCCTGAGCGGTGCGTGGATCTTGCCGCGGACACGGATCCCGCGATCCACAAAGACGCCGCAGGGATGCGGCATCCTTTCTCGGCCATCGACACAGCAGGCGCCGGCACCGCGCCCAGCTCGAGCAGGTCGCCGAGAACGGCCCAGCGCGACGAGGGGTATTCGGTTAGCACCTGGAGTACCGCGCGTATGGAAGTAGGGTTGGCGCTATACGCATCGTTAATGACCGTCGGGCGCGTCCGATCCTTCGCGTGTATGACCGCGCCGCGCATCTGGGCATGGCCGGCAACGGGCCACGCCGCCTCGATGCGGTCCTCAATCAGGCCGAAACAGCGCGCGACGGCGCTCGCCGCCGAGGCGTTGAGCCGGTTGTGCTCCCCTGGCAGCGGCAATGCGGTGGTAACGGGGTCCAAGTCGAAGCGTCGGATCGCGAAACTGGGCTCAGCGGGGATGTCGATGGGTGCCGGCAGCCGATTCTCGGCCGGCAGGATCGCCGTGCCGGCGTCGGCGACATGCGCGAGGATCGCCGATTCCTCCCGTGCGACGCCGCCGAGGTCACGACGGACAGGAAGTCCAAGCCACCGCGAGAGCCCAGGTATGGCCGGAGACAGGAGGTTAGCCGGGCGGGATGCTTGGTCGACACCAAGCGGCGGGGCTGACGGACCTCGCGGCTGGCGCGGGCGCGCGCGTTGCCGAACGCTGGGGTTTGGGTAGCCGATAGAGGACGCGTTCGGTGTCGAGCAGCTCGAGGCGCTCGCGCGCGAACGGCGCACGGGCACTCGTTGCGCGGCAGCCGCTTCAGGCCGGTGGATGAAGCTTATCGCGCCGAAGCGCGCGTGCGAGCTGGCGCCGCTGGCCTGACGCAGGTGCGCCTCGGCCAGGTACATGAACACGCAAAGCTCCAAGGCATGGCGGTCGAGTAGGACCTCGCCGTCCTGCCGCTGTTGGACGCAGGATTGCCAGCGTTGCGAGGCGAAGCCAAGATCCAATGCGATGTTCAGGATCTTGCGGTGGCCGCGTTGGTGCTGACGAACCACATCCAGGGCGTCGAGCAGGCGCGAGTCCGCGCGCGACGACTCCAGCGTCAGCAGCTCGAGCAGGCGGAGCAACGTACTTCGGTTGCCACTGAGGATCGGCCACTGAAACGGCAGGTAGTTGTCGTTGTGGTAGGCGGTCACCGCGTGGTACTGAGCGCCGAGAGCCTCGACGCCACCCTGTTCGAAGAGCACCTGCCGCACGTCGCGGCCGAGCTCTTCATCCGCGTCCATTGTGCCGGCGTGCCGCAGGACCTGGCCGAAGATCGCGAGGAGCTTTTCTCTCGATCGCGCGCTGGTCCTTCTGCATGATGTGCAGCCGCTCGACCCCGATTCCGAGTCCGCCGCATCCTGCGGATGAAGATCTTGACGAGCTGGTCGCGGGTCTCGGTCTGGGTCTGGTGAAGCAGACACAGCAGCAACGCCTGCCGTCGGCCGGGCTGGCAGACATCACGCAGATCGCCAGTTTCCAGGGCCATAGCCTCGGCGGGGAACTGCCGGATCTTGGTGTGCGCAATCTCGCCGAGGAGCGGCCGGGGATTGAGAACGGCATCCAACTCGGCGAGTCTGTCGATTCACAGACGCAAGTGCTTCAAGTTTGCTGAGCCAGGGGTTTCCTTCAGCCGAGAGAAGGTATTCAGCCGATGTCCGGCCGGCTGCTCCAGCATCGCATCGAGGTCTTGACGCTGGGCTTGTCTCAAAGCGACATCGATCGTCCGGTAGATCTCCTCATGGATCGCCTGGCGCAGGTCGCCGACCGGTCGGTCCAGGTTGCTGAACGCGGGAAGCTCGATCCCCTTCTCGATTCAGAGCCTCGACCGACGCGCTGATCAGGTCGGCCGGGTCGCTCATGACCTGGGCGGCGCGATATACCGTCCTGATCACGACCTCCCGACCGCCGTGGGAGAAAAGACGGCTGCCAAGATGCTTGCGGATCGGGTGGCGGTATTGAAACAGCGTCTTCGACTGGGCAACGCCATCCAACAGCTCAACCTGTTCCCCGACGCCCAGTCCGTTCGCCATGTGGATCCGGATCTGCTCAGTAACATCGGTGAGCGGCGGAGAGTACCCCAGCCACTGCCTCGTCTTAGGCGATTGCCGGAAACAAACATACCGAATGGCGCAGGGTTTTCGCTCGCCTTCAAGGAGCGGCAGCGGGCGCATAGTCGAGCTCTGTGCCCGCTACCGCGACGCTGAAGGCGGGCGAAAAGACAAGCCAGGCGGTATGGTTGTTGACAGAAATCGCCTAAGATCCGCGCGGTAGCGCCGCAGGGGCAGGGGTCGAGCTCGGGGGTTATTCAACGTATGCGCGGTTGGCTGTACCTTGTCGCTGCCTTGATGTCAGTGGTGGTCCTGGTTTCGGGTTGCGCATCGCTACCCGCGGAGCTCCGGGACCCTCGGGACCCTTGGCAAGGCTTCAACCGGGGCATGTTCAAGTTCAACACCGACTTCGACAACGCCTTCCTGAAGCCGGCGGCGCAGGCCTACCAGTTCGTCACACCGGAGGAGATGGACGAGAGCATCACCAACTTCTTCAATAACGTCGCCGACATCACCTCCGCCGTGAACAACGCGGCGCAGTTCAAGCTGTCGCGGGCCGGTAACGACGTCGGGCGCGTCCTCGTCAACACGACAGTGGGCTTCGTCGGGCTGGTGGACGTGGCCAGCAACCTGGGCCTGCCAAGCTACAAGGAGGACTTCGGTCAGACGCTGGGCTATTGGGGTTTAGGTCCCGGCCCCTACTTCGTCATGCCGATCCTGGGGCCGAGCAGTGTCCGCGATACCTTCGGGTTCGCGGGAGACATCGCGCTCGACCCCTTCTTCAGCTTGGAGAAGGACAGAATTTACTGGGGATTCATCGCACTGCGCACTGTGGATCGACGTGCCGATCTACTGGCGGCCGGCGAGTTGCTGGACGAGGCAGCCATAGATCCCTACGCTTTCGTGCGTGATGCCTACCTGCAACGGCGTCGCACGCTGGTGCACGACGGCAATCCGCCGGCCACCGAAGACGATGACATTCTCTGGGAGGACAGGCCGCCGCCGGAATGAGCGACCCACCTCGGGGCTTGGCGTGCAGGGCCTTCCCTCTGCATTGGGCATCCCATTGCACTGGGCGACAGGGGCCCGGGCGATAGGGGCCGTTTTAACGGGACGGTCACGCATTCGGGCGCGCCAGGCTGTAGACTGGGCGCTGGCAAGACGCCTAGGCGAGAGGCGAGGTGTCAGCTCGCTTTACAGCGGCCGGGCGTTCGTCGGCTCTAGAGTGTTGGTCGGCGGCCATCGACGCAATGACGGGCCTGGGTCGCGCGCCAAAAGTCGATGCCCTGTAGGGTGTTGGGGCTTGCTCGGCGGGCGATGCCGATACATGGCGCGAATCGTGCTTGTGTTGTATCGGCGGTAACATCCGAGGCCGCTGGTGTAAAATTCTGTAGCTGAAACCGGACTGCGAGGCGGCAATTCATGTTTGGGAAACGACCAGTGTTCAGCTGCGGCGCGGCGGTCGTATTGGCCTGCTTCGCGCTGTTCGGCGCGGGCAGCGCATCGGCGAAGATCTTTCGCACAAGCGCCAGCGTGCAGGACTTTCGCTTCGACGGACTCGGCGACGTCTTGTACAGCAATCCGTCGTTGGATCAGGTGTCGATGACACTGTCCGAAGACAACCAGGTGGTGCTCACGGCCGTCGGCAACGCCGCCGTCAGCACCGACCCGGAGGGCGTTGACCGGGTGGGCAAGCTGCAGCTCACGCTTGACGAGGACGGGGGTCGCTCCCAACCGAGGTATTACCTCCAGTTCGGCAGCTTGCTCGACCAGAGCTCGGCTTCGACGGGCTACCTGGTGAACGGTGTGATGGATGCGATGGAGTCCGGTCGCGACCAAGAAGGGGGGCTGATGTTCCTGTTCGCCGGAGAGGTCACCGGTGTGCGGGGCACTGAGTATCAGCGTTACGGCTTGTACTCCGACGTGGCCGGCGTCGATGACGTGCAGTGGATCAGCCAGCACGATGCGTCGGCATCCGCGTTGAACCTGGTCGTCAGGGTTGCTTCGGAGCCCGATCTCGCCAGCCCTGCGGCGCCCATCCCGGCTACATCGGTCCTCCTGCTTGCCGGTCTGATCGGCCTGCGGCTGGCGCGGCGCCGGGGCCGGAGCAGCTAGCCCGCCAGGGCGCGTCTCCGCGCGCCGGCTCCTAATCGGCTCCGCAATCACGCGGAGTCGACGCGGCGACCACGACCGCTGCGACAGCGCTCACGCGGCGCACTGGCCGACAAGTCGCCGGCGACAGGTCGCCGGTAACATCCAACCGCCTCACCACCCGGATTTTCCGCCCGCTCATCGACGCGGCTGGCCGCTGGCGGCTACTGCTGGGGCGCGGCGTCTCTGCCATTCCTCGCGCCGCGGCCAGCGCAGCGCGACGCCCATCTGGTGTCGCGCTAAGGCGATTTCTGTCAACAAACAGACCGCCTGGCTTGTCTTTTCGCCCGCCTTCTGCGTCGCGGCAGCGGGCACAGAGCTCGACGATGCGCCCGCTG
>JANQFI010000447.1 GCA_028277905.1 Chromatiaceae bacterium
CAGCGGGCGCATAGTCGCGCTCTGTGCCCGCTGCCGCGACGCAGAAGGCGGGCGAAAAGACAAGCCAGGCGGTATGTTTGTTGACAGAAATCGCCTAAGCTCCAGGCCCCGGACGATTCACCAGTGATCCGAACCACCCCCGCGCAGGGGCGTCGACGACGTCCGGCCCCAAGCGCTCGCGGCGGTTCGCACCCACACCATCGGCGTCCCCGACCCTATCAGCCGCCCGCCGCGACTCGGCGATAGCAACCGCATACTCCGTATCGCGATGCCCAGAATCAGCTTAGAAATCAGCCTAATCACCCCCGCACAGAAACAATCCCGGGCCGGCAATCGGACCACGGCGGTGCGTTGGGCACGCATTCTGAGGTCATTGGGACATCGGGTCCAGGTCGCCGTGGACTACGGATACGAGCCGGCAGATTTGATGGTTGCACTGCACGCCTGGCGCAGCTCGGCATCCATCCAGGCATTCCGGCGGAAACACCCGGAAGCCCCTTTGGTCGTGGCGCTGACCGGAACCGACATCTATCGATTTCTGGCCAGCGATCCGGAGATCACCTTGCGCTCTATGGCTCTCGCCGACGCCCTGGTCTGTCTGCATGACCGGGTACATGAGGCCATTCCGGAGCGCCTTGGAGACAAGCTGTGCGTAATCTATCAATCCGCCCTACCCTTGTCGCGGCCCAGGGAGCCGTCCCAAAGGTTCTTCGACATCTGCGTCATCGGGCATCTTCGCGAGGAAAAGGACCCACTGCGCACGGCGCTAGCCGCCCGCGATCTGCCCGCTTCCTCCCGTATCCGAGTGATCCACCTGGGCAAAGCCCATGACCAGGAGTGGGCCGCCCGGGCCGAGGCAGAGATGACTCGTAACCCCAGGTACATCTGGCGCGGTGAAGTGCCTGGATGGGCGGTGCGCAAGGTATTCGTGAAGGCCCGGTTGATGGTCCTATCCTCCATCATGGAGGGCGGTGCAAACGTCATCTCCGAAGCGGTAGTAGCCGGCGTCCCGGTCATCGCCTCGAAGATCCCGGGCTCCGTCGGATTGCTCGGCGACGACTATACAGGCTATTACCCGGTCGGCGATACTGCCGCACTAAGCCGCTTGCTGCGTCGGGCCGAGGAAGAAGCGGATTTCCTTGCGGACTTAAGCCGAAGCTGTGCCGCCCGTAGCCCCTTGTTCACGCCTGAAGCAGAGCGCGAGCGCTGGCGCGCCCTCCTTGACCGGCTCTTCTGATCGTCCGCGCCCGTCGATGCTCAACAGCACTGCGCCCGGGATCTCAGCGACCTCAGGCGATTTCTGTCAACAAACATACCGCCCGGCTTGTCTTTTCGCCCGCCTTCTGCGTCGCGGCAGCGGGCACAGCGCTCGACTATGCGCCCGCTGCCGCGCCTTGAAGGCGAGCGAAAATCCTGCGCCATTCGGTCTGTTTGTTTCCGGCAATCGC
>JANQFI010000452.1 GCA_028277905.1 Chromatiaceae bacterium
GGCTTGTCTTTTCGCCCGCCTTCTGCGTCGCGGCAGCGGGCACAGAGCTCGACTAAGTGCCCGCTGCCACTCCTTGAAGGCGAGCGAAAATCCTGCGCCATTCGGTCTGTTTGATTCCGGCAATCGCCTAACGCCGCGAAGGCGGCTAAGCGAAGCGTATCCGCCCCATCACTGAGGCAGTCAGACAATGCAAGCATTTCAACGAATTACTTTCGACCCGCGGATCATGGGCGGGCAGGCGTGCATCCGCGGCATGCGCATCACCGCCGCGCGGGTCATCCGTTTGGTCGCACAAGGCATGAACCGAAATGAGATCATCGCGGAATTCCCTGACCTGGAGCCGGAGGACATTCAACAGGCATTGTCCTAAGCGGCATGGCTGGCATCGGACCGGATCCGCGACGACCAGGCCGCCTGAGGTTTCTGGCGGACATGAACATGTCCCCGCTGACCGTCGAGTGGCTGCGGTCTCGGGAACATGAGGCTAGCCATGTACGCGAGCATGGCCTCCAGGCCGTCCTGGTCCACCCACGGCGACGGGCGCTCGCCGAGGTCGGGCTCGCAGGTGAACAGGCGCAGGTTCGGGAGCAGCTCGAGCAGTCGATCCTTGACCTCGCCGGTTTCCATGGCGGTCGGTCCTAGACGCCAAAGACCTGCCCGTGGTCGTGGTTGTGCGCGAGGAGCTCCTGGTTCACGACCGCGCCATCCTCGCTGAAGCCTTGGTCGTCTTCGGGCACCGGCGATGGCCTCCCGCAAAGGGATGCAGGATGGTGCACTTGTCGGAGCCGACTGCCGCCGCCAGGGCCTCTTGCGTCATCCCGCTGATCGACTCACGCCGCTTCGTCAGCCAGCTGCTTGCCATGATGCTCCTCCTCGTCGCCTGTCGATGGCAAAGCTCGCAGCGAAGGGCCGCGGGCGACAGGACAAGCAGGGGGCAAAGAGGGCACTTCAGGGGGCAACGGGGACGATTCGCCGCCAGCGCGACCGGAGCCGCTGCCAATTGGCGGAACCCAATGCAACCGGCAGGGGACGCCGACTTGGGTCCTGATGCGTCTGCCGAGCCGACGCCGCTCGACTTGCTGCTCGACTTGTCAGGAATCGCCCGAGCGCGTCAGAGTCCCAGCTCGGCATGCGAGCCAAGCTGGACGAGCTGGAGGCTGTCGGCGTCCGGGTTGCGATCGCTAAGGATCAGGTCCGGCTTGACGTTGATGGGATGAACCTGGGATGAACGCAGTAGGACGAGCAGCGGCGGTGCAGCGAGCGATTAGGCAGTCAACGCCTTCTGCTTCGCGATGATGCGGGCGTCGCGGATGGCCTCCGCGGGCGGATCGGGCCAGATGCCGTCGTGGCGCAATGTGTTCGCACCGAAGCCATCGAGATCATCGCCAGGCTCCAGCGAGCCGTCCTGCTTGACCAGGAACAGCCCTTCGGTGCCTGCCGCGTCGCTGCGCACGATGATGCGCGCAACGGCAAGCTCTTCGCCGTAGTCCACTTGGTAGAGATAGGTGTGCCCGTGTCGGTTGATGCTGTACACGAGGTGCCTCCGCTGACCGTTGTCTTCATGTATTAGCAAAAAGCATAGCAGAGACACCCAGATCGACGACGAGCGGGGCCTTGCCTTAGGCGATTGCCGGAAACAAACATAGCGAATGGCGCAGGATTTTCGCGCGCCTTCAAGGAGCGGCAGCGGGCGCATAGTCGAGCTCTGTGCCCGCTGCCGCGACGCAGAAGGCGGGGCGAAAGACAAGCCAGGCGGTATGTTTGCTGACAGAAATCGCCTTAGTCCCAGACCACGCAGCGCTTGCGCTCGCCACGCGCGAAGCCCTGCACCACGTAGAGGTCCGGACCGCGGAAATCCTGCGCGCGCAGGTGCGCAGTGTTGAGATGGCCGCGAGATCGTCGACCCTGATCTCTCGGGGGCTCGGACCAGTTGCCGCTGGTCGTAGCCTGGCCGCCCCAACCCTGGAAGCCACAACCGAGGAAGGGGTTACGCGCCAGGGCTCTTGCATAGGCAGCGGAATGACGCTACCTAACCGGAGCGATGGACGCTGTACGCGCCCCCGGCGTATTTCGTATCCACAGTGCTACCCGCTTTTGGCGTGCGCCACGCTCGGCAGCGCCACATCTGCGTCGCCACCCTGCTTAGGCGAGGAGGAATTCGATGATCCAGGTGTCGTACGTTAGTCGCGCCAACAAGCCGATGTCGGCCGAGCAGCTCTTGGTCCTGCTGATGCAATGCCGCGACAACAATTCTGCTCAGGGCGTGACCGGGATGCTGCTCTACGGCAATGGCACCTTTCTGCAAGCGATCGAAGGCGAGGAACCCGTTATCGACGGCCTCGTGGACAAGATCTGGGCCGATCGCCGCCATGCCGACATCAAGCTCTTGAGCCGCCGAAGGATAACGCGTCGAGAGTATGCCGACTGGACGATGGCCTTCGAACGCGTCTCTGACGAGGGCCTATGGAACGTCGAAGGCCTTGTGAGCTTCGCTGCCCGAGATTTCAATTACGATTACCTCGTTGGGCACCAACCGGTCGTGGCAGCCCTGATGGACCGATATCGCGAACCGCACTATGACCAACTGATCGGCGAGATCAACGCCAAAGACAAGGTGATTGAGCACCTGAAGGCTGCGCTGGCGCAGGTCCGCGATCGAGCGCAGGTGACGCGCTTGGCGCTTGAAAGCCTGACGGAGGCCGGACGCAAAGGCGAATGCACGGATGAGCTACTCGGGATGTGCGAGGCAATCATCGCGAGCGTGCGGCCGCGTTAGCTTCGCCTACCGTTGTGATCATGCCCCTGTGATCGTACCCCTGTGATCATGAGGCACTCGCGCGGCCGCTAGTGCAAGTCACCTCGACCCCGCAGCCGCGAAAAAGCCGGGAAAGCCTCTTCCACTGCTCGGCGTCGACCACATGCGGGGCCCGCGGGCACGGCTATGTCCATCAAGGTTGCCAACAAACGGACTGGCGCGCCGCTCCGCAAGAGCATCATGAGCGCCGGCAGGTCGCTCGCCTCGCGCCGGCACGAGTGATTCGCGATCATAATATTCGCGCTCAAAACAAAGGGATACTGTCCCGATAGCAGGCGGGCCGCGCCGCTCATGGACCGCACCAGACTGCGCGTCATCGCGCAGATGCAGCGCAGCAGCCAGCGCCGCGGCGCACTCTTGGGCGCAGTCAGCGGCGTACGCCAGGGCCGCAGTTCTGCGCTTTCCCCCGACATCAATATGCACGCACGCGTCGGCCATCTGAGCGTGAGCTGCTACGGGGGCGACACCTGCGCAACCGACGCGATCGTCACCACCGCGGGGAAGACCGCATGACCATCGAATCGCCAAAGTCCGTGCCGAAGACCGTCCGAAAAACCGTTCTGGTCCTCTGCACCGGCAACTCCTGTCGCTCGCAAATGGCCGGAGTGCTGCTGAGCCATGAGCTAGGCGGTCAAGTGCGGGCACTCTCCGCCGGGGTCGCCCCTAGGTCGACGGTGGCGGACAACGCCATTGCAGCGCTCAAGGATGCCGGTTTGCCGACGGACGGACTGCGGCCGAAGGACATCGACGAGGTGATGGACGAGCACATCGACCTCGTGGTCACCGTCTGCGACAACGCCAAGAAGGCCTGCCCGGTATTTCCGCGGCCGGTGCGATCCATCCACCTGCCCTTCCACGATCCCTACGGCGAATCGCTAGAGAGCTTCATCCAGGTACGGAACGAGATCCGCGCCCGGCTGGTCCCGGCGGTCGCCCAGGCACTGGGGCTTGCCTGGGCGGAACGCGCTAGGCAACCATGAGCTACGGCCGCAAACTGCCGGCGGAGGGGCTCGGCACCGCCTGCCTCCTCGCCATCGAGTCGCACCGCGCCGCCTGGTCGTCCTGGCGGAACAGCACCGGACTCGGCGCGAGGCGCACCACAGCCCCACACCGCTGCACGCGTTTCAACTAGGCGTCGCTGACTGCGGCGAACAGGGGCACTAATGCAGCAGTGCGAATGTCCCGAGACCGTCTCAGGCCGTTGTCGTGATCGCGGTCTCGACCGTGCGGATATTCGATTACGATTACGATTGCGATTACGACAACGACAACGAGGGGATCCCGGTCTCGGAACTTCCGCAGCAAAGCACTAGGCGTCGCTGATTGCGGGAAACAGGGGCATTTGACGCAGCTCCGAGTGATACCTGATCAATAGAAGGGATTGCGGCGGTTGAAGGCATCCACCAAGCGTTGCGGATAGGTCGCCGCATGCAGCCCTGC
The DNA here is from genome assembly GCA_028277905.1 of Chromatiaceae bacterium. GTDB lineage: Bacteria > Pseudomonadota > Gammaproteobacteria > Chromatiales > Chromatiaceae > Thiohalocapsa. The sequence continues at coordinate 4,256 of JANQFI010000452.1, forward strand.
TGACACACCCGGAGGCGCAAGGTCGAGCGACTCAGATCACACAGGGCGCATTTCAACGCAGTCACGGCACCCGCCGCCTAGATCGAGCCAAGCGACGCTCCACGAGCGTAGAACGGCCCTCTTCCAGAACTTGCAGCTCGGCACTCGAAAGACCGAGTTGTTGCTGCAGGATCAACCGATCGGCAATGCCGACGGCGCCGCCGAAATCGCCCTGCCGCAACAGATGGTCGGCCCGGTCGAAGGCATCGGCAAGCTCGCATTCCGGGCAGGATGGCAACACAAGATGTACGCGCTGCATCTCGGTGGGCTCCAGCTTAAGCACGCCGCCGCCGTAGCTGCGTCCTTCTAGCTCCATGCCGAGGAGCGACAGATTGCTCAACAGACCAAGCGCAACGCGCTCGGCGATGACGGGATTGGCAAGGCGCAGACCGTGCAGGCTGTTCGGATACAGTGCGTGGCAGCGGTTCACCGCGGCATGCGGCTGGCTGCCGATCATATACGGCAGCAACAGATGCGCGTGGATCAGGCCGGGGACGCGCCACCATGGCGAGCGCACCCGACATTTGTAACGGCCGGCAACTCCGAGGCGCTCACCCTCACACTGGAATGCCTTGAGCGCGCTCCGATCGGCGGCGAACAGGTCGTCGTCATGCGGCAGAATCAAGTGATGCTTGGCACCACCGCGCTCGGCGTGCTCGAGGTCAGGGTTTGAGAATGCGAGTCCGCGTAGCGAGCGACTGCTGCGGGCGACGGGCAATAGCCAATCTGCTGGTAGCCCGCGCACTGCACCTTCGGCGGCGGTGCAGTGGAAGAAGTCGTTTGCGCCGGACACGTAGCCATTGGCGACCTCACCCACCGCGCGCAGCCTGACCACATCGTCTCGCTCTCCAAGCGCTTGGACCAAGTCGCGACATGCCGGCGCAACAAAGGCGAGGCCGACTCGATCTTGCCCGCCCGCTCCGAGGCAGAAGCTGGCGTTGGACGCGATCTGATCCGTCACGCCGCATAGGTCTTCGATGCGCGCGAGCGGCACCAGCTCGGCAGATGCCGTGCGCTCCCCGCGGCGCTCGGTCAGTAACAGAAAGGTCTCCTGTTGGGCATCTTCGAACCAATTGCGCCGAAAGGTCAGGAGCCTGACCCTGCCGAAGCCAGCGCAAAGGGCTCGCAGGGTTTCCGTACCATAGGTTGTCTGCGCCAGTTCCGCCGGTACCACCATGCCCATGGCCCCGCCGTGCCGCAGGAATTGCATCGCGTGCAGTAGGAAAGGCGCCCAGGACGCGGCAAGGCGGCTCAACCGCGCGCTGACACGCAGCGCTGATGCCAAGGCACGGGATCGGCGCTCGCCAGAGAAGTGCTGATAGCGAATAAAGGGTGGGTTGCCGACGATGAGATCCACTGGTCCGACCCGCTCCGGAGACAGCAGAAAGAAATCGCCTTCGTACCAAGATACCGGCGGCGCCGAGCTCGCCGCGAGGCTGGTCTTGGCGAGTTGCAGGGCCAGCGGATCGAGATTGCAGCCGATGAGCCTTCCGGCACCCTGGCGGGCAGCGGCCACCAGAAATCGGCCATCACCGCAAGATGGATCCATCACGGTGCCACCGCGCTGCGCCAGTCCCCAGCCGACGATGAACTGAACCACGGGCGCCGCGGTATAGTAGGCACCGAGCGCCTTGCGGTGCCTTTGCTGCGACTCGGGATGAGCGGATTGTGGGAGAGCAGGGAACACCATCGTGCTGTGCCAGCGGCAAGTTATGGCTCAGTGTACCCCCTGTCCGAGCTCCAGGTCGGGTCAGGACTGACAGCTGACGGCGACGCGCCCACGGGGCCTTTCCGGAACCTTGCCAACCGAGCTGGCGGTGCGACTGGACTCGCCGGCTGCCAACCTGCAACCGGCATCCGGGGGCGTGTCGCCACCGGCACAGGGGGCCTGCAAGATGCGGGCGCTCAGGGATGCCGAGGCTCTCGCGGCGACAAATCCGCTTGGTGCCCTGTTCGCGCCGGCTCAGGCGCCCATGGCAACGCGCAGATCCGCCCCGGCCTGGCTACCGGTCAGCCGCAGGTCATAGCGTTCCTGCAGGATCCGGAAAACGTTCGGCGAGACGAAGGCCGGCGGGTTCGGCCCGAGGCTGATGCCCTTGATGCCCAAGTGCAGCAGGGTCAGCAACACGGCGACGGCCTTTTGCTCGAACCAGCTTATGACCAGTGTCAGCGGCAGGTCGTTGACACCGCAGTCGAAGGCGTCGGCCAGGGCGACGGCCACGGCGATGGCGCCATAGGCATCGTTGCACTGGCCCATGTCCATGAGCCGCGGCAGGCCCAGGTGCTCACCGTAGTCGTAGTCGCGGATACGGTACTTGCCGCAGCCCAGTGTCAGGATGAAGGAATCCTGCGGCGTTGCTTGCGCAAAGTCGCTGAAGTAGTTGCGGCCCCTCTCGGCGCCGTCGCAGCCGCCGATGACGAAGAAGCGACTGATCAGGCCCGCCTTGACGGCGTCGACGATGACCTGCGCTCGCTCCAGCAGCACGGTACGGTGGAACCCCACCAGGGACTCACCGACCAGATCATCCACGCAGGGCTCGCAGGCGCGGGCCGCGTCTATGACCGGCCGGAAATCGCCCGGCTCCAGCCGCGTGCCGCCAGGCACGGCGACGGCGTTGGTCGTGAAGAGCCGGCCCCTGTAACCCGCAAATGGACCGCTGTCCGGCGGGATCAGCACGCAGTTGGTGGTGCCCACCACTGGTCCGGGGAAGGCCGCGAACTCCCGCTTCTGGTCCTGCCAGGCGCCGCCGTAGTGGCCGGCCAGGTTCGGGTGCTGTTGGAAGCGCTCATACATGTGCGCCGGCAGCATCTCGCCGTGGGTGTAGACCTTGACCTCGGTCCCCTCCACCTGTTGCAAGAGCTGCCACAGGTCCAACAGGTCGTGGCCGGTGATGAGGATGCCGGGGCCGGCGAGCGTGCCCTCGCGCACCATGTGAGGAGCCGTCTTGCCAAAGCGATCGAGATGACCTTGGTCGAGCATCTGCATCACGCGCAGGTTCATCTCGCCGCACTGCAAGCAGTAGCCGAGGAGGGTATCGAGATCGAAGTTGACGTTGGTCATGGTGGCGAAGAGGGCCTCCTCGATGAAGGCCGAGACCTGCTCGTCCGACTGGCCGAGCCGGCGAGCGTGGTGGGCGTAGGCGGCCATGCCCTTGAGCCCGTACAGCAGCATCTCCTGCAGCGACTGGATGTCCTGGTTCTTGCCGCAAATGCCGGGGCTGTTGACGCAGGCGGATTGGCGGTAAGTCTGCTCGCATTGATTGCAATACATGACAGAGGCTCGCGTAGCGGGTTACGTGGTGCTCCGTTGCTTGGGCGCATGCCAGGTTGGCAGATCGGCACACAGCGCCAAGGGCCTGGGCGAGTCTCGACTCACGGAAAGACGGCGGCCTTGACTCGAATCAAACCGCCTTGCGCGGTGTTGATACCGGTCAATCCGGCCGCGAAAGGGGCCGCCGGCCACCTAAGGCGATTTCTGTCAACAAACACACCGCCTGGCTTGTCTTTTCGCCCGCCCTCTGCGTCGCGGCAGCGGGCACAGAGCTCGACTATGCGCCCGCTGCCGCTCCTTGAAGGCGAGCGAAAATC
>JANQFI010000455.1 GCA_028277905.1 Chromatiaceae bacterium
GCCGGTGCTGCGCCGCGCCATCGCCCGTCACTACGGGACACGCTATGGTATCGACCTCGACGCAGCGCGCGTGATCGTCACGACCGGTGGCTCAGCCGCGCTGCAGCTGGCACTGACCCTGCTGCTCGACGTTGGCGACGGCGTCATGGTCACCGAGCCCGGGTATCCTTGCCATCGGCACATCGCCGCGGTGGCGGGCGCGGTCGTGCAGGCGTTGGCGCTCAGCGCCGCAACGGGCTGGCACCCGTCGCTTGAGCAGGTGGAGGCTGAGTGGCGCCCCGAGATCCGGGCCCTGGTGCTGACGACCCCAGGCAATCCCACCGGCGCGGTGATCGGTGCAGTAGAGCTGGCCGCGATCGCGGACGCCGTGCGGGGGCGTGGTGCAGCGCTCGTCGTCGATGAGACCTACCAGGGATTGGTCTACGACGCCGAGGATGTGACCGCGCTTGGCTGCGAAGCCGACGGCCTCTTTGTCGTCAACAGCTTCTCGAAGTACTTCGGCCTGTCGGGGTGGCGTATCGGCTGGCTGGTGGTGCCGCCGGGCTGGTCGGCGGTCGTGGAGCCTGTCGCGCAGAACCTGTACCTGGCACCGCCGACCTTGGGCCAGCACATTGCCCTCGCGGCCTTGGAGCCGTCGGTGCAGTCCTTGCTGGCAGGGCGTTGCGGGATCCTCCGTGAGCGTCGCAACCTGCTGCTCGATTCCCTGGGCGCACTCGGCCTGCCGTTGCCAGCGGTTCCGCAAGGCGCGTTCTATGCGCTCACGGGGCTACCGCCGGGCTATGATGACGCGACGGCCTTTGCCGCGGCACTCCTCGAGGCTGCGGGCGTCGCGGTGGCCCCGGGGTCGGACTTCGGTGGTGCCGATGGCGGGCGGATGTTGCGCTTCGCTTACACGGAAGAGATGCCCCGTCTGCGCTCGGGCTTGGACCGTCTGCGGGGTTACCTCAAGCCGCATGAAGCCGTGCCCCGACCGGAGGTCGCCGCCGAGTGACCGGGGGGCGCCGGTGGCGCGCCGCGGTCACCGACACTGACTCCTCGGTCGATTGCCGGGAATGCCGTTCTCAGGGGCGGGCTCCGTGCGCGAAGGGGTGGCCCGTGGCGGCATGGGTCTGGCATCGGATGACGGAAGACGAGTGCGATATGCAATAATCGCCGCGATACGCGGGCTTCCGGCGCCGGACGCCGGATTCCCCGCGGTGCATCACCCTAGGCGATCTTGGTGCGAAAGCGTTGTCCATGCCTCGTATACTCCTCATCGTGGCCCTCATGCTCGTGGCGCTGGGCGGTGGCTGTGCGAAAAAGTACGCGCCCTTGCCCGAGGCGACCTATCAACTGCGCTACGCGCAGAAGTACAAGATCGGCCCGGGTGACTCCGTCGAGATCTTCGTCTGGCGCTATCCCGAAGTCAGCACCACGGTTCCGGTGCGCCCGGACGGGTACATCACGGCGCCATTACTGGAGGACGTGCCGGCGGCGGGCAAAACGCCAACCGAGCTTGCCCGGGATTTGGAAGAGGCCCTGTCTGTATTTCTTCGCGATCCGCTCGTCACCGTCATCGTTCAAGGCTTCGTCGGCATCTACCCCGAGCAGATTCGCGTGCTTGGCGAGGCTACCCAGCCCCAGGCGCTGCAGTATCGCGACGGCATGACGCTGCTGGATCTGCTCATCGCGGTCGGTGGAGTGACCGAGTTCGCCGACGGCAACCGAGCTGTTCTCGTGCGCTTCGAGGCGGGAGAGAAGAAGCAGTACACCGTGCGGCTGCGCGATCTCATCGAAGATGCCGACCTCACCGCGAACGTAGATATGCAGCCAGGGGATATCCTGCTGATTCCGGAGTCCTGGTTCTGACCTAAGCGTTTTCACCCGAGCGCAGCCGACGGCGCAAGCAAACGAGCCGAGAGCAAATCGATGCAAGAAGCCATCCGCTTGGCGTTGTTCTATCTCAGCGGCATTTGGCGCTACCGTTGGTTCGTGGTGATCGTGGCTGCCGTCGCATCACCGATCGGCTGGGCCTATGTCGCCTCCCTGCCGGACGTGTATCGCTCCAGCGCGCGTGTCTATGTCGACACCGACTCCGTTCTCACGCCGCTGCTCAGCGGACTCGCCATCAACACCGACGAGTCGCGGCGCGTGCGCATGATGACCAGTCTCCTGTTCGGGCGCGAGAACATGGAAAAGCTGGCACGCATGACCGACATGGACTTGCGTGCGAATACGCCCGAGCAAATGGATGAGCTCGTCAGCGGGCTGCGGCGCTCCGTGGAGCTGAAACCGCAGGGCGCCAATGTCTACACGATTTCTTATGAGAACCGTTCGCCGGATCTCGCCAAGCGCGTCGTCCAGTCGATGTTGACGATCTTCGTCGAATCCAATCTCGGCTCGTCCCGCCAGGATCAGGACTCGGCGGAACGCTTTCTGCAGCGCGAGATCAAGGATTATGAGCGCCGCCTCATCGATGCGGAACGCAAGCTGAAAGACTTCCAGATGCGCAATCTGGATCTCCTTTCAGAGAAGGGCAGCTACTACGACAGGCTCAAGGAGTCGAAGCAACAACTGATCCAGGCGCAGGACGATCTTGCGCTCGCCGAGAGTCGCCGAGAAGAAATGGAACAGCAGCTCGATTACATGGAAAGCGAAGGCGTCAGCCTGCCCTACTTCCAGACTTGGCTGGAGGAATCGTCGAAAGAGGTAACCAGCCCGCTGGATGAAAAGATCGCGCAGATGGATGCCCAGATCGATGAGTTGCTCATCCGTTACACCGAGCGGCACCCGGAAATCATCGCGCTGCGTAAGGCCCTGGCGCGACTTGTCAAGCAGCGCAACAACGAGCGCGACCAATACGTCGAGGAGCAGAAGAACAACGATATTGCGGTGGTCAGATCACTCTCCGAGAGTCCCGTGTACCAGGAGATGAAGCTTCGTCTCGCGGGCGCTGAAACCGAAGTGGCTGAGCAGGAGACACGGGTTACGACGTTGCGGGACAAGATCGAGAAATTTCAAGCCGCCGTGGACGAGGTTCTGCAGATAGAGGCAGAGCAGAAGCAATTGAATCGCGACTATGGCGTGCTGCGCGGCAACCACCAAGCGTTACTGGAGCGCTTGGAACAGGCCCGGCTGACTCGAGAGGTCGACACGAGCGTGGATACGGTCAAGTTCCGGACGCTCGATCCGCCGAAGGTGCCGAACAAGCCTTCCGGTCCGGATCGGATCGGTTTGTCGTCCCAGGTCTTCGCAGGGTCTCTGGTGGCCGGTCTAGGCATCGCTTTTCTGCTGGCGCAACTGCGGCCGGTATTCTTCGATCGACGGCAGCTCACCGAAGTCACCGGAGTACCCGTGCTCGGCAGTATCAATCTCATTTCCGTGCCAAGGCAGCGTCTGCGCACGCGCTTGTCGACCATGGCGTTTTCCCTGTCCGTGCTGGTTCTGCTCGGCGGTTATGTTGCAGTGCTCACCGTGTTCTCTCTGGGTATTGACGTCGCGTCCAAGCTGCCGTTCTGAGCGTCGCGGCAGAGATACTCGTGATTGGTTGTGCCCTTTTCCGGTTTATGGCAACTGGGCTCTGAGCCCCCTGGAGCAGTCTGATGAGTACGCTGAGCACAGAGGGAGGGCAGCCGACCGATGCGTCACGCTGGATGCGCGACGCGGTCGCAGCGGCCGACGCCGAAGGGCCTGAGGGCCTGGTCGCGGGGAATGAAGGGTTCTTGTCTGGCCCCACAGATCATGGCGCGCTAGTCCTGGAAACTGGCGAGATCATGGTGCTCCCCACGGACGGCCAGACCAAGCGCCAGAAGGCCGAGCACAAGCGGATCGCCGAGGAGTTCAGGATGGTCAAGCGACCGCTGTTGATGAACGCGTTCGAGCGGCGACATGACGGCAAGGCACCCTTCAATCTGATCATGGTGTCGAGCTCGGTGCAGAGCGAGGGCAAGACCTTCATATCGCTGAACCTCGCGGCGTCCATGACGCTGGAATTGGACTGCTGGGTCCTCCTCATCGATGGCGACGTGGCCAAGCCCGGACTCTCACGGCGCCTTGACCTGGGCAACGCACCTGGGCTTATCGAGCATTTGGACGCAGGGGCCGATGTTGGCGAGCTCATCCGGCCCACGGATATTCCCAAGCTCTCGATATTGCCTGCAGGTCAACGCCACCGCCAGTCTACGGAACTGCTGGCGAGTCAGAATATGCGGCGACTGCTGCACGACGTCGCGACACGCTATCCGGACAGGATCGTCCTGTTTGATTCGCCGCCGGTGCTGGCCACGAGCGAGGCGTCCGTGTTGGCGTCCTTGATGGGTCAAATCGTCATCGTTGTCGAGCATGAAACGACGCCACAGGGACTGGTCAAGGAGACCCTCGGCCAGCTTGGACGAACCGAAAACGTGTACATGCTGCTCAACAAGTGCCGAAGCACCCTGTTCTCCGGGAAGTACGGCTATCAGTACGGCTACGGCTACGGCTATGGCTATGGCTACGGCTATGGCTATGGCTATGGTGAAGATGACGGAGCGGATGGTGCGCGCTGATTGGGTTGCCGCGGCCTTGCACTGACGATGTGCAGGCTCGCTGGTCTCGGAATCGGCCTGGCCGTGCTCCTCTGCGCGGCAGCCGACGCTGGCGCCTCCTGGCGGGGCAACGCCGGATTGCAGATCCGCGGCATAATCTCCGATAACCTGAGGTTGAGCGCGGACGCCGAGGAGCCAGGGGGGATCATCCAAGTCCGTCCCTACGTGAGCTCGTCGCGAAGTGGCACTCGCGTGCAGGCGCGATTCAATTACGGTCCGAGCGCCCTATGGTACCCTGGCAACGATGATCTGAACCGGGTGTTGCACACCCTCGGCGCTCGTGCCTCGATGGAGTTGATCGAGCGCTATTTCTTCCTGGACCTGGGCGCGAACGCGAACCAGGCACTGGTCGACCCGCGCGTGAACAGTGGCTTCAACGCGGTTGGTAACGTGGAGGCCTTTACCCAGCGCCTATCCTTTACCGTGCGACCGCGCATCGTTTTGCCGGTGCTCGCGGGGCGCTTTGCCAGCCTGCGCATCACCCCGGGGCTGGGGTTCAACTTCACGGAGGACAGCGCCGATCGTGGCGGTGGCTTGCGGACGGGCACGTCGGACACGCGTGCGGAGATCCTTAGCGGCCCAATGTTCACAAAGATTCCCTGGTCGGTCATCTGGCGTCGCCAGCTGTTCGATACGGATACCCGAGCAGGCACAGGTACGCTCGCGACGCGCGTTGGTTACGTCTTCAGCCCGAAGTATCGCTTGAATCTTCTGCTGGGATATGACGAAGGAACTAATGCCTTCCGCGGACGAAACGGGGAATCGCGGGGCCTGCGTTGGGAGACGACATTCCGCTGGACCCCAAGCAGGCGAGCAGGATTCTCTTTTGGCGTTGGCGAGAGGTATTTCGGAAATACCTATCGCTTCAGGGGCCAGTACCGGCATAAGCGCTGGGTCTTCCACTCCGACTACGACGTCTCGATCGAAAGTGCGACGACCGAGCTCGAGCAGCAAGAGGTCGTGCCGGTGCGCGACCTGTTCGGCAATCCCATTGAGGACCCGTTCAATCGGGGTGATGTCCTGACGACTTCGGTGACCACGGCGACATTGGTAGACGATACCTTCCTGCGCGACCGGTTCACTCTGCTGTCTGAGTATGCAAAGGGACGGAATAGAGGGTCGCTGAGATGGTATGTGACGCGGCGCCAGTACGACGAGGCGGATCTGGATACCTTTGACAATCAAGTGCGGCTCAGCTACTCGCGGACATTGTCGGCGCGGCTCAGTGCCAGTGCCATTATCAACTTCTGGAGCCACTCCGAGGACAATGACGCAGGCTTCGATTATGTGCAGGATGCGGTGGATCTGGTGCTGAACTACCGTCTGGGTCCGCGCAGCAGCCTCGGCGCCCGTATCGGCCGCCTGAATCGGGATTCCGAGGCGTCCGACCGGGATTTCTCGGAGAACCGGGCAAGCCTGGACTTCAACATAGCTTTCTGACCTCGATCTACGGGCGATCATGCGATTCCACTGTCGCTGGAGCGCGCCATGCTGAAGCGCGTGATCTGTGTCGTCGGCGCGCGGCCGAACTTCATGAAGATCGCGCCGCTGATGCAGTGCTTCGAGCGCTCGAGGGTGCTCGAGGCCTATCTCCTGCACACCGGTCAGCACTATGATGCGGCCATGAAGACCGCGTTCTTCGAGCAATTGCACATTCCGGAACCTGATGCAGACCTGGGGGTGGGCTCAGGCTCACATGCGGTGCAGACAGCGGAGATCATGCGGCGCTTCGAGCCCGTGCTGGACGCCCAGGTGCCGGACGCGGTTTTGGTGGTCGGCGATGTGAACTCGACTATCGCCTGCGCTTTGGTCGCCGCGAAGAAGGGGGTGCCGATCATCCATGTGGAGGCCGGCCTGCGTAGCTTTGATCGGAGCATGCCCGAAGAGATCAACCGCGTTGTCACGGATCAGCTTTCGGATTTGCTCTTCACGACCGAGCGCCAAGCGATGGTGAACCTGGAACGGGAAGGCATTGACCCGAGGCGCGTGCATTTCGTCGGCAATGTGATGATCGACACCTTGCTCGAGAATCGGCGGCGCGCGCCGGCCGTTGCCGATGTGCTGGCGTCCGCCGGCGTGGACCGAGGGCCGACGAATGGCTTCGGTGTAGTCACGCTGCATCGGCCGTCGAATGTCGATGACCCGCAGACACTCGCGAGTCTGATCCTGACGCTTGCAGAGTTGTCGACGGAGCTGCCCTTGCTGCTGCCGCTGCATCCACGTACCGCGGCCCGCTTGGAGTCCACCAAGCTCATGGAGCGCGCGCAGGCCGCTTGCGTACTCTTGCCGCCACTCGACTACCTGGACATGCTGGCGTTGCTGCAGAATGCCGTCATGGTGCTCACGGACTCGGGTGGCATTCAGGAAGAGACGACGGCCTTGGGCGTTCCGTGCCTGACCTTGCGGGCCAATACCGAGCGCCCCACCACGGTCGAGGCCGGCACCAATACCCTTGTTGGCAACGACCGCCCGCGCATCCTCGCGGCCGCCCGCGATGTGCTGCGTACTGGTGGTAAGACTGGCCGCGTTCCGGAGCTCTGGGATGGCCGCGCTGCCGGGCGCATCGTGCGCGTCGTCGAAGACTGGTACCGCGAGGAGATGCCCCGAGCGGGCACCACCGGCCCGGGCACCACCGGCCTAGGAGACTGACGTCCATGACGCTATCCGCCGATGTTCCTGCCGGTGACGGCGCAGGCGCCGAAGAAGCAGTCGGCGCCGTGCTGCCACCTGCCGAGCGGGTCGATCGGGCCGCCGTTAATGCCATGACCGTCGATGTCGAAGACTATTTCCAAGTGTCGGCGTTCGAGGGTCATATCCGTCGCGACGAGTGGGAGCGCCTGCCTTGCCGCGTCGAGGCCAACGTCGACCGGATTTTGGCGCTGTTCGTGGATTGCGACATTCAGGCGACCTTCTTCACCTTGGGCTGGATCGCGGAACGCTATCCACAACTGGTGCGGCGTATCCTCGGCGCCGGCCACGAGCTCGCCAGCCACGGCTATGCGCACGTGCGCGTCACGCAACTGGACGAGGCCGCGTTCCGTGGCGACGTTGCGCGCACCAAAGGGCTGCTCGAAGACATCGGCGGCATGCCGGTGCAGGGCTATCGGGCGCCCAGCTATTCCATTGGCGCGACCAACCTCTGGGCGCTACGCGTGCTTGAGGAGACCGGGCATAGATATTCTTCGAGCATCTACCCCATCCGTCACGACCTCTACGGCATGCCCCAGGCACCGCGCTTCGCCTTTCGCCCAGCAGGCTGCGAGCATCTGCTCGAGGTGCCCGTGACCACGGTTGCCGTTGCCGGTCGCAAGCTCCCCTGCGGTGGCGGAGGCTACTTCCGGCTCTTCCCCTACGTCTTCTCGCGCTGGGCGTTGCGGCGCGTGAACCGTCGGGATTGCAGGTCGGCGGTGTTCTACTTCCATCCCTGGGAGATCGACCCGGATCAGCCCGTCCAGCGGGGTGTCGGCATCAAGACTCGTGTGCGGCATTACTTGAACCTGCGCCGCATGGAGGGACGCCTGCGCCGTCTTGCGCGGGATTTTCGCTGGTCGCGGATGGATCGACTGTTTCTGCCCATTGAGGACAGGATCCATGACGCCTGCACCTGAGCTGCGCGTCAGGGCATTCACCGCCGAAGACCGCGCGGATTGGGACGCCTTCGTCGCGGCGCATCCGGATGGTACCTTCTGCCACACGAGCGGTTGGCACGAGGTCGTGGCTGAGGGGCTGCGCCAGCGCCCGCATTATCTGCTCGCCCGGCGCGCCGGGCAGGTGGAGGCGGTGCTGCCGCTCGCCGAGGTCAAGAGCCGCCTGTTCGGCCATACCTTGGTCTCCACGCCAGGATGTGTCTACGGCGGCGTGCTCGCGAGCAACGACGAGGCACGCCAAAGGGTTACAGAGGACGCCTGCGCGCTTGCGCAAGGTCTCGGTGTGGATGCTCTGGAACTGCGCAACCAGCAGCCGGTGCAGGCGGGCTGGCCGACCAAGGATCAGCTCTATGTTACCTTCCGCAAGACCATCACTGACGACGATGAAGCCAACCTCAAGGCCATCCCGCGCAAGCAGCGAGCGATGGTGCGCAAAGGCATCAATATCGGCTTGGTGACAGAGCGAACGGCGGATATCGAGCGCTTCTATGCCATCTACGCGGAAAGCGTGCGCAATCTCGGCACCCCGGTCTTTCCACGACGCTATTTCGAGGTGCTGCGTCGCGTCTTCGACGACGCCTGCGAGCTGTCGATCGTCACCCACGGCGGCGCGGACATCGCCGGCGTCATGAGCTTCTTTTATCGTGATACCGTGTTGCCCTATTACGGTGGCAGCAGGCCGCTCGCCCGCTCGCTGTACGGCAACGATTTCATGTACTGGGATCTAATGTCCCGCGCCGGACGGCGCGGAATCGCTGTATTCGACTACGGGCGCAGCAAGCGGGGCACTGGCTCGTTCAGCTTCAAGAAGAACTGGGGCTTTGAGGCGCAGCCGCTGCACTACCAGTATTTTCTGGTGAAGGGTCGAGCCGTGCCTGACGTCAACCCGAGCAATCCCAAGTACAAGTACTTCATCGCGGTCTGGAAGCGGCTGCCCTTGCCCATCGCCAACCGGATCGGTCCGGCCTTGGCCCGCAATCTCGGTTGACGGACGCGCACCGGATGCGGACAGCGACAGCAGGTGCGCCAAACGCCGTGTCGGACGATAACGCGTCCGACGATGAGGGTGCCGAGATCCTGCTGCTCTGCCATCGTATCCCGTATCCACCGGACAAGGGCGACAAGATCCGCTCATACCGGTGGCTCATGGGTCTCGCAGAACGTTATCGGGTGCATTTGGGCGCGTTCGTGGATGATCCGAGTGACTGGGCGCATACCGAGCGAATGCGCGCGCTCTGCGGCGAGGTCTGCCTGCGTCCACTGCCGTCACTGCGTGCCAGGCTAAGGGCCATGCCGGCGCTGCTGACGCCCAGGCCCTTGTCGGTCGCCTGTTATCGTGACAGACAGATGGCCGCCTGGGTCAGGCGAATGCTCACCCGGCCGGCGCTGTCGCGGATCGTCGTTTACTCTTCTGCCATGGCACAATACGGACTGGGACCCTTGGCAGCACGCCGGCGCCGGATCATCGACTATGTGGACGTCGACGCGGACAAATGGCGTCAGTACGCCGAGCGCACCAAGGCGCCCCTGTCATGGCTCTACGCGCGTGAGGCGCGCTGCCTGTTGGCGCATGATGCACGCGCCGCGCGGGCATTCGATGCGAGTCTGTTCGTGTCCGCGGCGGAGGCAGCCTTGTTTCGCCAACTGAGCGGTGTGGCGGGGGCGCGTGCGGTACCAAACGGGGTCGACCTCGCTTACTTCACGCCATCCCCGTCGCGGTCGACGCCCTACCGCGACGGCGAACAGGCCGTCGTGTTCACCGGCGCAATGGATTATCGGGCGAATGTCGATGCCGTCCGCTGGCTCGCAGCTGAGGTTTGGCCCGCTGTGCGCCAGCGTTTCGCCTCGGCTCGGCTTTACGTCGTCGGTGCCCGGCCGGCCCGCGAGCTATGCAAGCTGGCCTGCCCGGATATCCTCATCACCGGGCGTGTGCCGGACGTGCGGCCCTTCATTCAGCATGCGGCCGCCATTGTGGCGCCGATGCGCATCGCGCGCGGTGTACAGAACAAGGTGCTGGAAGGGATGGCCATGGGGCGCGTCGTGCTGACGACCTCAATGGGGCTCGACGGCATCGACGCCGAGCCTGGCCGGCACTTGCTGGTGGCGGATGATCCCTATGACATGGCCGCGCAACTCGTCGCCGTGCTGCAGGGCGGGCATGCCCGGGTGGGCTCGGCCGCGCGCGAGCTGATTCGCGAGCGATACCATTGGCGCACCGCAATTGAGCGCTTCCTTGGCGTGGTCGCCGGTGAACCCTCCCCGACACAGGTTGACGCATGAATGACACAAGGGACCAGACCGGCATGATTATCGATGATGTTGCGGCCACCGCCGACCGCCCCCGGTTGGCCCTGTGGTGGCCCGACTTGATCCTGTTGCTGGCGGCGGTGGCTCTGGTCACGCTCAGCTTCCACGAGACCGCTTGGTCGATCGTTTCCATCTGGGATCGCTCCGAGACCTATGCCCACGGCTTTCTCATCGTGCCCATCAGCCTGTGGCTGGTATGGGAGAAGCGTGCCGGCCTGAAGAACCTTGCACCCCAACCCACGGCGCTGCCCCTGGTGCTGTTCCTGCCCTTGGGCTTCGCCTGGCTTGCGGGACAGCTCGTGGATACCTTGGTGGTGCAGCAACTCGCCTATGTCGGCCTGCTGGTGGTGACGCTCTGGGCTGTGCTCGGACATCGGGTGGCACGCTTTCTGGCCTTTCCGCTTTTGTTTCTGTTCCTGGGTGTGCCCATGGGCGAGGAGCTGGTGCATCCGATGATGAACTACACCGCCGACTTCACCGTGGGCATGCTGAAGCTCACGGGCATACCCGTTTACCGAGAAGGCACCTTCTTCACCATTCCCAGCGGTCAGTGGTCCGTGGTGGAGGCTTGCAGCGGGATGCGTTATCTGATCGCCTCGGTCACGCTCGGCGTCCTATTCGCCTATCTGACCTATAAGAAGTGGTGGAAGCGGCTGCTGTTTGTTCTCTTCGCCATCCTGGTGCCGGTCATCGCGAACGGCTTCCGTGCGTACATGATCGTCATGATAGGCCACCTGAGCGACATGAAGCTCGCTGCCGGCGTCGATCATCTGATCTATGGCTGGGTGTTCTTCGGCGTCATCATTACCATAATGTTCGTCGTCGGTAGCATCTGGCGCGACCCGCCGGCGCCAATGCCGCAGCCGGAGCCGATCGCGGCCGAGCCCATCACCGGACGGCGCGCCCTCCACCTGTTGCTCGTGTTAGCGGTCGGTGCAGCCTTCTGGCCGGCCGCCGCCTGGGCGCTGTCGGACCATGGTGG
Source organism: Chromatiaceae bacterium (assembly GCA_028277905.1). GTDB lineage: Bacteria > Pseudomonadota > Gammaproteobacteria > Chromatiales > Chromatiaceae > Thiohalocapsa. Next base: position 11,502 of record JANQFI010000455.1, read on the forward strand.
CAAGGTCGCGGCGGTGACCCTGGAGCCGCCGCTGGCGCCCGGCTGGGCGTTGCAGCCGGATCAAGCTTCGGCTTGGGACTGGCGCCCCCGCGTCCTGGGCGCGGATGGCAGTCTGTACGCCTTCTATGCCGGTGAAAGCCCACCGCAAAGGGCCCCAAGCGCCGATTCTGACATCGACCCGAATGTCGGTCCGGTGGGGCTGTACCTAGGCGTATACCGAAGGCAACGACAGGGGGCCGAGCTCGTCACGTCCGCCAATGTCATGGTCGAAGAGAAGCATCCCATCTGGAGCAACATCATGATGCGTCCGCAGCGCGTGCGCCTGAGATCCGGCGAGCTGGCGCTGAAGCAGCACTTGCTGACCTCCCGCAGCGGTGAACGGCTGCTCGTTTGGTCTTGGTATCTGGTGGGCGATCGGCATACGGCGAATCCCTATCTCGCAAAGCTGCTGGAGGCCAGGTCGCGACTGCTGGGGCGTAAAGGCGAAGCGGCCTTGATCGCTGTGGCCGCGCCCTATGACGAGAAACCGGAAGTCGCTGCTGCTTCGCTCACCGAGTTTCTGAATGCGATGCTGCCCGCCATCGCCACCGAGGTCGAGCGATCGCTGCAGGCGACACCCTGAGCCTATCTTCCTTGATGTCGAATCGGGCAGTCGAATAGCGCGACGGTATGTGCGCCATTACGGGAATATTGGCCGCGGATCCCGCGGCCATGGTGTCCGCGACCTTGCTGCGCGGCATGAACGACATCCAGTCTCACCGCGGGCCGGACCAGCACGGCATCCATCTGGAACCGGGCCTAGGGCTCGGTCATCGCCGTTTGTCCATCATCGACCTCTCGGGCGGGCGCCAGCCACTGTTCAATGAGGACGGGAGCGTTGTCGTCGTCTACAACGGCGAGATCTACAACTTCCAGGCCTTAGCCACGGAGCTGGCGGGGCGCGGCCATCGATTCCGCACCCATAGCGACACAGAGGTCATCGTCCATGCTTGGGAAGAGTGGGGCGCCGACTGCGTGCACCGGTTTCGTGGCATGTTCGCTTTTGCGCTTTGGGACCGCGGGCGGCAGACGCTGTTTCTAGCGCGCGATCGTCTCGGTATCAAGCCGTTGCATTATGCTTGGCTCGGCGACGGCGGCCTGATCTTCGGCTCCGAGCTGAAGGCGCTACGGCAGCACCCGGACCTGCCGCGGGATATGGCACCGGAGGCGGTGGAAGACTACTTCGCCTTCGGCTATGTGCCAGAGCCGCGTACTATCTACGCCGGGGCGCATAAGTTGCCGGCCGGGCATCACCTGCTCGTGCGCCGCGGCGCCGCGCGGGCCGAGCCGCGACGGTACTGGGATGTGCCATTCGACGCCGGCCCGAACATGCGCGCTGCATCAGCTGGCGACGAGTTGCTGGAACGCCTGGCCGAGGCCGTGCGATTGCGCCTGATCGCAGAGGTCCCGCTCGGCGCATTCCTGTCCGGGGGCGTGGACTCCGGGGCCGTGGTGGCGTTGATGGCGCAGATCATGGCCGCCGACGGCGCGGGGCCGGTCAGAACCTGCTCCATCTCGTTCGGCGACCCGGCCTTCAACGAGTCCAGGTACGCGGAGCAAGTCGCGCGCCGCTACGCCACGGATCACCACAGCGAGCAGCTCGACGTCGACAGGCTCGATCTGCTGGATACCCTGGCAGGTCTGTACGACGAGCCCTATGCCGACAGCTCCGCCCTGCCGACCTACCTGGTTTGTGGGCTGGCCCGCCAGCGGGTGACGGTGGCCCTCTCGGGTGACGGCGGTGACGAGAACCTCGCGGGCTACAAGCGCTATCGCTGGCATCTCGATGAGCAGCGCCTGCGCGGGTTGCTGCCCTTGGCTGTCCGCCGGGCGCTGTTCGAACCCTTGGGGCGGGCCTATCCCCCACTGCTCGGCGCGCCGCGCTTTCTGCGCGCCAAGGCCACCTTCCAGGCCCTGACGCGCGATCCTGTGTCGGGCTATTTCAATATCATCGCCGTGCTCGAGGACGATCTCCGCGAGCGGCTCTATAGCCCCGCCTTCAAGGATCGGCTGCAAGGCTATCGCGCCGTGGAGGTGCTGCGCCGCCACGCCAACGCGAGCCCTACGGATCATGCCTTGTCGATGGTCCAGTACCTGGATATGAAGACCTATCTCGTGGACGATATCCTCACCAAAGTGGACCGCGCCAGCATGGCCCACGCCTTGGAGGTCCGGGTGCCGCTCTTGGACCACGAATTGGTGGAATGGATGTCCTCACTGCCGCCGGCGCTCAAGCTCCGGGGCGGTGACGGCAAGCACCTGTTCAAGGCCGCTCTACGCTCGCACCTGCCGGAGGATCTGCTGTACCGGCCGAAGATGGGCTTCGCGGTGCCCTTGGCGAGCTGGTTCCGCGGCCCGTTGCGCGAGCGCGTGCGCACCGCGCTGCTGGGGCCACGGCTTGCGGACACCGGGTTGTTCGAGCGGGGCTGTCTGCAGCACCTGCTGGACACCCATGATCGAGGGCGGCGGGACTATAGTGCCGCGCTATGGAGTCTGCTGATGTTCGACGCCTTCCTGATGCGCGAGAGCGACGTACGCCCGGCACCCGCCGAGGCGGCCTGAATGAAGATTCTGCACGTCCTCGATCATTCTATCCCGCTGCATAGCGGGTACACGTTTCGCACTCAGGCGATCCTCGACGAACAGGTGGCCTTGGGGTGGGAGACCGTACAGATTACCTCGGGGAAGCAGGGTGAGAGGGCCGCAGCGGTCGAGGAGATCGACGGGCTGCGCTTCTATCGCACGCCGCCACCCGCGACGCCCTGGGGCGGTCTGCCGGTGCTCAACCAGTGGCGCATCGTCGAGGATCTGGTGTGGCGACTGGAGGCAGCCGTGGAAGCCGAGCAGCCGGATCTGATCCACGCCCACTCGCCGGCCCTGAACGGACTGGCGGCACTGCGGGTGGGACGCCGCCGCAGGCTGCCGGTGGTGTATGAATGCCGGGCCTTCTGGGAAGACGCCGCCACCGATCATGGCACCAGCCGCGAGGGCGGCGCGCGTTATCGGCTGACGCGTGCCTTGGAGAGCCATGTGTTCCGTCGCGCCGATGCCGTCACCTGCATCTGCGAGGGGTTGCGGCAGGACATCCAGGCTCGCGGCATCCCGGTGGCGAAGCTCACCGTCATTCCAAACGCGGTGGACGCCGAGCGGTTCGCGCTCGATGTGGCCAAGGATGAGTCCCTGGCGCGCGAGTTGGGCCTGGATGACGCGCTCGTGCTTGGCTTCATCGGCTCCTTCTATAGCTACGAAGGGCTGGATCTCGCGGTGTCTGCCGTCTCCCTGCTGGGTGAGAATCCGGCTCGCAGATCGTCGGGGCGCGGCCCGGTGCATCTGCTGCTCGTGGGCGGTGGCCCGCAGGAAGCGCAGCTACAGGAGCAGGTTGCGGGACTCGGTGTCGCTGATCGGGTGCATTTCACGGGTCGCGTGCCTCATGCCGCGGTGGAGCGCTACTATAGCCTTGTGGATATTCTGGTCTATCCACGGCGATCCATGCGCCTCACCGAGCTCGTCACGCCGTTGAAGCCCCTGGAGGCCATGGCGCAGGGCAAGCTCGTACTGGCATCCGACGTGGGCGGCCATCGGGAGCTCATCCGCCACGGCACCAATGGACGTTTGTTCCCGGCAGACGACGCCTCGGCATTGGCGAGCGCCGTCGGCTCCATGCTCGATGACCGCGCGAGCTGGGATGCTCAGCGCGTCGCGGGCCGATGCTTCGTCGAGCAGGAGCGTACCTGGTCGCGCAGTGTCCGTCGCTATGTCGACGTCTATGAGCGCCTGCTCTGCCGACCAGCGCAAGTCCAGCACGCCCGCGCGGACGGTGAGGCGGCGCCCTGATGGCCGATCTCTATACCCGCTTCGCCAGCACCCTGCTGTTCCCCATCCATGAATGGGCGAAGGGCCACCACAGCGTCGCCGTGCGCCAAGCCCTAGAACGTACCCAATGGCTCCCACCGCATGCACTCGCCGACTATCAGCGCCAGCGGCTGGCGGCCTTTATGCGGCGGGCATACGCCCGCGTCCCCTATGTTCGTCGCTTGCTCGACTCGCATGGACTGACGCCCGCTGAGGTGCAGGATGTCGCCGGCCTGCGGCGCCTGCCGCTACTGGACAAAGCGACTATCCGCGCCAATCTCGACGCCCTGAAGGCCAAGGACGCGCGCGGACTCGCACGCTTCAACACCGGGGGCTCGTCCGGGGAGCCGCTGGTCTTCTTCATCGGTAAGGAGCGTGTCAGCCATGATGTCGCCGCCAAGTGGCGGGCGACGCGCTGGTGGGATGTGGACATCGGCGACCGCGAGATCGTGGTATGGGGCTCGCCCATCGAGCTTGGTGCGCAGGACCGCTTGCGTGCGCTGCGTGATGCAATACTGCGTACGCGCCTGCTGCCCGCGTTCGATCTATCCGCCGCGAATCTGGATCGCTTCGCCCGGGAGATCCGGCATGCACGCCCGCGCATGCTGTTCGGCTACCCGTCCTCGCTGGCCCTGATTGCGGCGCATGCCGAGTCGGCCGGCATCGTGCTCGGTGATATTGGCATTCGCGTTGCTTTCGTCACGTCCGAACGGCTCTATGCCCACCAACGCGAGACGATCGAGCGTGTGTTCGGTTGCCCAGTCGCAAACGGCTACGGTGGGCGCGATGCGGGCTTCATCGCGCATGCCTGCCCGGAAGGCGGGCTACACATCACTGCAGAGGATCTGGTCGTCGAAGTCCTGGATCGCAACGGCGCGCCGGTTCCTGCTGGAGAGACCGGTGAGATCGTCATCACCCATCTTGCCACCGCGGATTTTCCATTCATTCGCTATCGCACGGGCGATATCGGTGCCCTGGATCCGAAACCCTGCCCCTGCGGGCGTGGGCTACCCCTGCTCGGGCGCCTTGACGGCCGCAGCACGGACTTCATTGTCGCGGCGAACGGTACCATCATGCATGGATTGGCACTGATCTACATCCTCCGCGACATCGACGTCATCGATCAATTCAAGATCATTCAGGAATCACTAACGCGAACGCGGGTGCTCGTGACCGCAGCCGCGCCCTTGGCGTCCGAGCTCATCACCGGCCTGGCCGCAGCCTTCCGCCGCCGCCTGGGCGCAACTGTTGACATCAGCATCGAGCAAGTCTCGACCATTCCCCGCGAGGCGTCCGGCAAGTATCGGTACGTCGTGAGTCGGGTGCCGGTGGGCGAGGCCGGTCGCGGTGCCGAGGCTGCCGGTTGTTGTTGATTCATGGGACTGCGGGACATCTTTCTGTTGGTAACGATCTACGGATCGATCCCCTTCATCTATATCAAGCCGTTCATCGGCTTGCTGGTCTGGTACTGGCTCTCGCTGATGAATCCGCACCTCATCAGCTGGACGCTATCCACTCAGCCGTTCGCCCAGCTCATCGCCATAGTGATGCTGTCCAGTCTCCTGATCTCGCAGCAGGAACAGAAACGCCTACCCGCCACATCCATTACCGTCACGCTCGCGCTGTTCTGGTTTTGGATGCTGACGACAACGATCTTCAGCCTGTTTCCCGATCGGGCTTGGACGCAGTGGGACAAGGTCTGGAAGATCATGCTGACCACCTATGTCGCGATGATGATGCTGAATACCAAGGAGCGTGTTATTGCGCTGACGACCGTCGCGGCACTGTCGATCGGTTTCTACGGCTTCAAGGGGGGGTATTTCACGATTCTGACCGGCGGCGGTTATAAAGTTTGGGGCCCGGCCAGCAGCTTCATCGGCGGCAACAACGAGATCGGCTTAGCACTCATCATGGCCATTCCCCTGCTCATGTACGTGCGCACGATCGTTGCGTATCGCCTCCTGAAGCTCGCACTGCTCGTCGGGGTTGTGCTCTGCGTCTTCTCCATAGTCGGGACGCAATCGCGTGGCGCCTTTGTCGGTATTGCCGCGGTCGGAGCATACTTCCTCTGGAAGACCAAGAACAAGGTGGTATGGCTCATTCTATTGGTCCCGCTGGCGCTGACCGTGTATAACTTCATGCCTGAGAGCTGGCATGAGCGCATGGCATCAATCAGCGAATACGAAGAGGATGGCTCGGCGATGGGGCGGCTGCAAGCCTGGGAAATGGCGTTCAATCTGGCGCTGGATCGGCCATTTGGCGGTGGTTTCGAGACCTTCAAGCCCGCCACCTACCTCATGTATTTGCCGGAAGTCGGCGCACGTAATACCGACGCGCACAGTATCTACTTCGAGGTCATGGCCGAACATGGCTTCATCGGCCTGACGTTGTTCCTGCTCATCGGTCTATTCAGCCTGCGCGCTTGTGCGCGCATTGTTCGGCGAACACGAGGTATCGCGGAACTGGAATGGATGAACAACCTCGCCCGCATGATGCAGGTGAGTCTTGTCGGTTATGCGGTTAGCGGGTTGTTCCTGGGTTTGGCGTATTTCGATTTCTACTATGCACTGGTTGCCATCATCGTCGGTATGACAACGGTGCTTAAGCAATGGGAAGCCAAATCTGCGTTGCCCTATGAAGGCGCAAGTGCAGGGAGGGAAACAGCGGCGGCGACTAGCAAGCGGGCGCCGCCGACGGGCATAGCAGTAGCCCGCAAACAGCAACCCAGAATCAAGGCCTTGCCGTCCCCGCAGGAGGCAGTCAGCTTGGCACGAGACTGGTATCGGCGCCTGTAGTGACTCATGCGCTGTTGACGCAAGCCAGCACAGCCACAGCCTCCAGGTATCAGCCCTCGCCGACCTGCACGGCCTTCCCGCCGGTCTCACCGCCCCGCTGCCGCGCAGCACCACCCAGCCAAGGCCCCCGGTGGCGCCCGTCGATGACGCCTAGCCCAGGCCTAGTGCAGGAGCTCGAATGCCCCAAGACCGTCTCAGGTCATTGTCGTTGTCGCGCTCTCCACCCTGCGGCTATTCGATTGCGATTACGACAACGAGGGGATCCCGGTCTCGGAACTTCCGCAGCAAAGCACTAGTGCAGCAGTGCGAATGTCCCGCGACCGTCTCAGGTCATTGTCGTTGTCGTTGTCGTGCTCGTGCTCGTGCTCGTGGTCGTGGTCGTGATCGCGGTCTCGACCGTGCGCATATTCGATTACGATTGCGATTACGACAACGAGGGGATCCCGGTCTCGGAACTTCCGCAGCAAAGCACTAGCCACCGCCTGCGCGAGATCGCCGTCCTTGTCCTGGGCGAGGCCTGGCGGCGGCTCACCGAGGAGCGACGCGGCAGCAGGCGCACCGGGCCGTCGGCACGGATGCTGTTCGCGATAGGGTATCAGTGCGACACGCCTAGACGCCCCGGCGGCCGAGCAGCTGCTCGTACAGGGCCTCGTAGCGCTCCGCGATGGCGCCGATGTCGTAGTGCTCGACGGCCAGCTGGCGGCCGCGGGCGCCGAGCCTGGCTGGCTCCGCGAGGACCTGGCGCAGGGCTGTATCCAGCTCGGTTGCATCGTCCACCGCGAAGGTGGCGCCGTTGCGCCCGTCTTGTACCAGCTCCCGCGAGCCCGGTGCCCGTGCCGCGACGCAGGGCAGTCCGCAGGCCATGGCCTCCAGTACCGTGTTCGGCAGTCCCTCGCGCAGGGACGGAAACAGGAGCAGGGTCGCGGCCTGATAGTAGCGCGCGATGTCGGGCGAGAAGTCGCGTACGGTGATCAGCTGTGGGTGCTCGCGGGCCAGGGCGTGCAGCTCTTGCTTGAGGGCCGCGCCATAGGTATCGCGGCTGGTAGGACCCACCGCCACCAAGTGCACGTCGGTGCCGAAGGCCCTGCGAGCGACCCATTCTCGGAGCAGCCAGGCGATGCGCTTGCGCTCGTCGAAGACACCGACGAAGAGTGCGATGGGGCACTCGGCGGGGAGATCGAGGGCGGCGGCGGCCGTCTGGCGAGCAGCCTGATCCACAGGCGTGAACCGGGCCGTATCGACCCCGTTCGGGATATGCCAGATGCGCGCGGGTGCGAGCCCCTTCTGAGCGAATTCCGCCTTCAGGTCCTCGCTGATGGCCACGTAGGCGTCCACGAGGCGCAGGAAGCGCCGGTGCACCGGCGCAATGGTGGAATGGGACAGGCTGGAGAGATCGTTCTGTGACAGGCTCGCCTTCACCAGTGTCGGCTTGCCCAGCAGCCGACCGAAGAGGCCGAGGATGCTCTGTGTGTAATAGGCCCCATGTCCGTGCAGGATGTCCACGGCCTTGCGGCGCTGCCACAGGTGCGCCGCAAGGCTGCGCCAGACGCTGAACTCCTGGTGCTTGGCGCGTACCCGCACGGCGAGTGCCGTGACCGGAAAGCCGTCGACGACATACTCCCGCCGGCGGCCGTTCCAGGACTGCGTGGTGAATTCCACCCGATGACCACGCGCGCGCAGCTCGCCTGCGAGCAGGAATGCCTGCGCCGCCGCACCGCTGTACTCCGGCGGCAGGTAGCGCGCGAACATGAGAATGCGAACGGGTTTCAAGGGTGCAGGATGCCGGCGTCCGGCGGCGCTACATTCCACCTAGTCCGACGATGGTACATGACTCGTCGTTGCGGCAGGAACGGCGGGGCATAGTTTGCTGACCCCCTTGGGGCGGCCATGTCTTCCCCCATGAAGGGCTCAGCCGGACAGCTGGTGCTGCTGTAGCCAGGCTCCGAGCACGGCTAGCGCCCAAACCCGGAAGCGTTGCTGCCGCGCACCCGCTTGATACTCGTCAACGGCATGGCTCAGCAGCGCGGCGCTCGCGCAGCCGAGGCGTGCCAGGGTCGCCGCATCCGCGTGCGCGCGCACCAGCGCATAATCATCCGCCGCGAGCAGGGTATCGAAGGGAAAGTCGAATCCGTGCTTGGGCAGGTCCCAGAGATCTCGGGGCAGGCGCTGCGCCAGGGCGTGCTTGAGCACGCGCTTGTGCACGCCATCGGCATAGCGCAGCCTGGTGGGTAGCGCCCCGACATGGCTTACCACTGCCGGATCGAAGAAGGGAAAGCGCACCCGAAGCCCCGTGGCCGCGGCCGCCGCGTGGATTCGGTCGTCCGGCAGGTTGCCCATCAGTGCGCTGTAGCGGTCCATGTGTGCGCCGGCGGCGAAACCGCGAAACACGCGGTAGAAGCGCGTCCCGGCGAGGCTCACGGGCCGGCCGCACAGAAGCTCGATCTCGCGCCGCGACCAGCCGTGCCAGCGCACCAGGACCTCTTCCGGATCGCCGAAGTCGAGCAAGGGCCGATAATCGCGCACCCGCGGCACCCCGGCCATGGCCCGTGCCAGTACCCGCCGGAGCGGATAGGGGAGGCGTGCCGCGAACTGCACCGCGAGCCGCTGATGGCGTGCCGGCATGATGCCGAGCAGGGTGTCCGCTCCGGTGCCGTCCAGGGCCGTGTCCGCCAGTTCTCGCGCCCGCTCGTACGCGAGCAGCGTCGGTGCGCCGGCCGGATCGGCGAAGGGGTATTCGGCCGCGGCCAGGGCCTCGAAGGCGCGCCGATACTCGGCCGGCGAGAAGCGCAGCACTTGGTGCGGCACCCGCAGGGCCGCGGCCACCTGGGCCGCGATCTGCGACTCGTCGTCGGCGGCGCTGTCGAAGCCGACGGTCATGGCGGTGGGCCGCCGCCCCTGCGCCGCCGCCAGGGCGCACAGATAGGCCGAGTCGACGCCGCCGCTCAAGAAGACGACCAGGGCCTCGGTATCAGCGATCCGGGATGCCACAGCGTGGCCGAGCCGGCTATCGAGGGTCGCCGCGGCCTGATCCAGCCTTGCCTGTGATGCTGCCCGCAGCTCTGGCTCCGGTGCCGGCGGCTCAAGTCGCTGCAGGCCGTGGCGGCTGTGCAGGCAGAGCACGCCGGGCTCAGTGCTGTGCACGTCGTCGTAGATGGTCCGCGGGCTGGAGATGTCCAGGAACCGCAGGTATTCGTGCAACCCGTCCCGGGACAGCCGGCGCGGCACCAGGGGGCACTGCACCAGTAGCTCGAGCCGATCCGCGAGCACCACGGCTCCGCTGGGCAGGCGGTGGTAATACAGGGTCTGAGCGCTGGAGCCGTCCCGGTACAGGGCTAGCTCGTGGCGGCGGGCATCCCAGAGCAGCAGCCCGAACTGGCCGACCACGGAGCCGACCCAGGCGTGGCCCTTGCGCCGGTAGGCGTCGAGCACCCAGCCGGCGTCCAGGGGTGCCGACCTCGGGCTTGCCGGCAGGAACCAGTCCCCGAGCACCCAGGCGTACAGCGCGTCGCCCGACACCATGCGCAGGCCGCCCACCGGGGTGCCGAAGCCCCAGAGGGCGAAGCGACCCGGTGGGCACAGCACCCGGCCGCCTCGCGCCTCGGCGAAGTGCGCCAACCGCATGAGCTCAGGTGCGCTGAGGTCCTTGCCGCCCAGCAGGGCGTTCACGGGTCTCCGCCCGGTGTTGGCGTCGTCGTCGCCGCTGGCCGCAGCGCCCGCAGCCAGTAGTAGAGCGGTCGCAGGGATGGCCGCGTGCGCAGGGCGCGCAGATACCAGCGCCGTGCGCCGGTCAGATCGCCGGCCTGCTGGCGCAGGTCGCCCAGCAGGCAGTATTCATAGGCGAAGTAGTCGCGCATGCGCAGACCACGCCGGCGCAACTCCCGCCGCCGCCGCTGCCAGTGCTCGCCCACCACCTCGAGGTTGGCGAGCGCCATGGCATCGCGCCGGTTGGAGACGCAGGCCGCGTGGCTCCGCTTGTACTGCCAAGTCGCCGGGATGTGCGCGAAGCGGCAGACCTCGGCGAGGCGCAGCCAGAGCTCCTTGTCCTCCACCATGCGCCGGGATTCGTCGAAGCCACCCACGGCCACCAAGTGCTCTCGGCGCACAAGCACGGTGCCAGTTGGGATGTAGTTGAGCCGGAGGAGCTTGAGGTCCTGGTCCGGGATCAGCAATGGGTCTCCCCAAAAGCCATCATCCAGGCCGGCGTCGGCGAAGAACGACGGCAGGCGCTCGCCGCCGGCGTCGAACAGGGCACAATCGCCGAACACGAGGCCCACGTCCGGGTGCGCGCTCAGCACCTGGAGCCCCGCCGCCAGGCGGCCCGCCGGCCAGAGGTCGTCCGCGTCCAGGAAGGCGATCAGCGAGCCGCTTGCAGCGGCGATGCCATGGTTGCGGGCGGCGGATGGGCCGAGATTCTCTGGGAGCCGCAGCAGCTGCACGCCCGTCCCCCCCGCGGCGACCCAGGCGGAATACCGATTCGCGATCTCGGCAGTCGCATCCGTCGAGGCGTCGTCGACGACTATGACCTCATGCCGGAAAGGCCCCTGCTGCGCCAGCACGCTCTCCAGACAGGCGCTGAGATAGGCTGCCGCGTCGTGCGCGGGGATGATGGTGCTGATCCTGGGCGCCGGCATCGCGCGGCCTGCTGCTGCAACGGCCGCCGCCGCGTCAGTCGGCACCTGCGTCCGCGGCGCCGGATTCCCGTCGCGGCTCGCGCACAGCCGGCATGGGGCGCGTGTCGTTGCGCTCGTTATACAGGAGCCAGCGCTCTTCGGAGCGGGAGAAGCGGACCTTGAGATAGGTGGTCAGCAGTAGCCAGGCCGATACCAGCTGGCCGGGGCGGAAGCGGCGGATCTTGTCCCACAGGCCGCCGTCCCGCCACCAGGAGAGCAGGGGTCCGGCCACGCGGCGCTCGATGACGCTGTCCGCCCAGTGGGCCTCTAGATCGCCAGTGCCGGTGAGCTGCGCCGTGCACTTGGCGAGGGTCGCGCCGATCTTGTCGGCCCGCTCGCCGGTGGCGGGCGTGGGCCGTCCGTCGTCGTCCAGCCAGAGCGGCAGGGTTTCCAGTAGCTCCACGCGATCCTTGTGGAGCGCCAGCCGCAGCAGAAAGGACTCGCGGTCCAAGTCCGTGAGCGGTGCCAGGTAATGCCGCTCGGGGGTCTTCAGGTCCACGCCGTCGTCGGTAAGGTTGGCGAGGCTGTAGGCAACCAGGGCGCCGTCGCGCTGGTCCAGCCCCTGGATGCAATGGCTGTGGTGGCCCAGGATCACCGACACGCCATGGGCGCGGGCGGCGTCGGCGAATCTCACCTGCTCCGGCGTCGGCAGCGGGCTGTACTCGAGCCCCCAGTGCAGCATCAGGATCACATGGCTCACCTGCGGGCGCAGCGCATCCACCGCCGCCAGCAGTGCCTCCGGCGCCAGCGGCGCGACGCCGGCGGAGCTCGCCGTGGCGGGCGGCGCGGGCTTGGTGAGCGGGTCGCAGGCGCCGAGCAGCCCGACGCGGATGCCCCGGCGCTCGATGACAATGGGTGCGGTTGCCTCTTCGATGTCGGCCCCGGCGCCGGTGCAGGCGATCCCTGCCCTGCGCAGCAGTGCGCGCGTCTCGGCGAGGGCCGCGGCGCCGAAGTCCATACAATGATTGTTGGCCAGGCTCAGCACGGAGACGCCGGCGGCGGCGAGATGGCCGGCATAGATCGGGTCGCCGCGCAGGCAGAGCTTGTTGGTGCGTGAGGTATCGGACCGGGTGAGCGGCGTCTCCAGGTTGCCGACGGCCAGATCCGCGCCCGCCAGCAGCGCGGCCAGCGGCCCGAACAGGCTGGCCGCGGTGCCGGCATCGGCGTGCTGCTGGTAGCGTCCGTGCAGCATCAGGTCGCCGAAGGCGCAGAGGATCAAGGGTTGGTCGCTTGCCTGTTGCATGGCCGTGGCGTCTGGGCTGTGCTGCAGTGGCGGGCATCATACCGCGGGGCGTGGCAGGCGCGGGCCGCAACGGACCCTGGATTGCTGTCCGGCGTGCAAGCTCCGAGGTTTTTCTCTATATTTTGACGAGATATCCGCATCGCTTCGTCCGAGATCTGAACCGGCGGGCGGTCCGTTGCCGCGCCCCCCGCCACCGGCGTGAGCCAGCGAGACCAGTGTGTACCCGAAATACTTCGGCCTGAAAGAGCCCAGCTTCTCCATCACGCCGGACCCGCAATACCTGTTCCTCAGCGGGCAGCATCGCGAGGCCCTGGCGCATCTGCTCTATGGCGCCGGCGAAGGCGGCGGCTTCGTGCTGCTGAGCGGCGAGGTGGGCACCGGCAAGACCACCGTCTGCCGCGCCTTCCTGGAGCAGCTTCCCGACGACGTGGACGTCGCCCTGGTCGTGAATCCGGCCATGACCGCTACAGAGCTCCTGCACGCCATCTGCGATGAGTTCCGTGTCGACCTGCCCGCCGGCGAGCCGTCGGTCAAGGTGATGCTGGATCACCTGAACCAGTTTTTGCTGGATGCGCATGCGCGCGGCCGCCGGCCGGTGCTGATCATCGACGAGGCACAGAACCTGCGCCCCAAGGTCATGGAGCAGATTCGTCTGCTGACCAATCTCGAGACGTCGAAGCACAAGCTGCTGCAGATCTTCCTCATCGGCCAGCCCGAGCTGCGCACCCTGCTCTCGAGCCCAGATCTGCGCCAGCTGAACCAGCGCATTACCGCCCGCTATCACCTGACCCCGCTCGGCGCGAAGGAAACCGCCGCCTATATCGAGCATCGTATCGCCGTTGCCGGCGTCGACCGGCCGCTGTTCACAGCGGGGTCGCTGAAGCTGGTGCACCGGCGCGCCGGCGGGGTGCCGCGGCTCATCAACCTGGTCTGCGACCGGGCCCTGCTCGGCGCCGCCCTATCGCGGCGCCTGCAGGTGACACCCGACATCGTCGACGCCGCCGCGCGAGAGGTGATCGACCGTGCCGACCCGGCGCGCCCGCGCCGGCGCAGCGGTCTCGGCCTCGCCGCCGCCGTGCTCTGCGCGCTGGCGCTCGGCGTCTGGATCGGCGGCTCCGACCTACTCCAAGGCTTGCCCCGGCATCTGCCAGCGCAATGGGCCGCCGCACTCGGCGTGCCGCAGTCGGGCGGGCCTGCCGCAGCGGCCAGCGACAAGTCAGCACCGGACGGCATGCCCGCTCGGGACTCTACACAGAGCTTTGCAGCCGCAGATGCAGCTCCTGAGGACGCGAGCAACCCGCAAGGACCGCTCGCTGCGGGCAGTGTTGGCGGGGTGGAGCCGGCGCCGGGTGCGGCCGCCGAGCAGAGCCGGGGGCAGGACCGCGCAGCCGGCGCCAATGCGTCGCCGGCCGTTCCAATGGCATCCCGAGCCGCCGCCGGCGATGCGCGTGACATCGCCCCAGACAGCATCTCGCGCGCTGCGCCCGAAGCCGGGGAGGGTAGCCTTGGGATCGCGCAGATCACTGAGCCCGCCGCGCAGGCCGCATTAGGATCTGGTGGGGTTGTTGAAGCAGCCCGCGACCTGGCAGCGCCAGACCCTGGCGCTGCCTTGGCTGCCGCGACGGACCAGCCGTCGGCAGTCGCGCTTGCGAGCGCGCAGGACGCCGGTCGGCCGACGCCGCGCATCTCCATGGCCCGCGTCGCCGCGGCGCCGAAGCTGCCGACCCTGGCCGCAGATCAGCTGACTCAGGCGCTGGTAGCTGAAGGCGCGGTGGTGGACGAGCTGCTGCGGCTGTGGCGGATCGAGACCGCTCCGGGCGTGCGCCACCTGGACTGTGCCGCGGTGCCGGCCTTTGCGCTGGCCTGCGAGCGCGGCGAGGGCCGCTGGTCAGACCTGCGCCATTTCGACCGGCCTGCGGCGCTCAAGCTCGCGCTGGCCGACCGCAAGTCAGGGTTCGTCGTGGTCGGCGGACTCGACGACGAGCATGTGTCACTGTACCGCGACGGCCTTGCCATGCGTGCGCCTATCGCCGTGCTGGACGAGCGCTGGTCCGGCGATTACCTGCTGCTGTGGCGGACGCCGCCCTTCGGTGGGCGCATCATCGCGCGTACCGATCCCGGTGATGCCATCGTCTGGCTGCGCGAGCGGCTGGCGCTGCTGCCGGACAGCGAGCTCACGGTCGATCCGGCGCGCTACGATGCGGACGTCGTTGCCGCTGTGCGCAGCTTTCAGCGCGAGCAGGGTCTGAACAGTGACGGTGTGGCGGGACCGCGTACGCTGATCATGCTGAGCAACGTCCTGGCGGATCTCGACGTGCCGCGGTTGTCGCAGCGCAAGACGGACGTCCCATCGCATTCCCCATTGCATTCCCAATAGCTGCCGCCGCCGTCGTGCGCTCAAGCTGCTGACGCCTCTATGTCCTATATCCTCGAAGCCCTCAAGAAGTCCCAGAGCGACCGCGAGCTCGGCCAGGTCCCGCGCGTGCAGGGCTTCGGCATCGACGTGCCCATCGATCCGCCGCGTCCGCGACCCTGGGCCTATCTCGGCCTCTTGCTGGCGCTTCTGGCGGTGAGCGCCGGCGGCTTCCTGTGGTTGGGTGATCTGGGTACCGCGGCGCCGGATGACGCAGACCAGGTCAAGACGCCGGCGCTGCCGGCGCCGACGGAGGCTGGCATGAGCAGGCGGGCAGCGGCGAGCGACGAGCTGGCGGGTGCCGTCAAGGGTCCGAAGGGTCCAGCGGCGCAGTCTGCAGCGCCACCGCCGGCGCCGCAACTCCCGTCGGCCGGCCCCCCACCGGCCGTAGAGCCTGCGCCTGCACCGCGGTTGCGGCAGCCCGGTGCCGAAGGTGCCGAAGCATTGACCAGCGTGGGGGACTCGCCAGCGCCCAGCGAGCCACGCGTGCAGGCGGAAGCCGAGCCACCAGCGACGACTTCGGCACCATCGGCAGCACGCGGCGCACTGCCCCTGCAGGACCCGGACCATCTGAGCGTCGAGCCTGAGGTGCTCGTGGTGCCCGCGCCCGCCAAGCCCGGCGAGCCCGGCGAGCCGCTGCCGCGGGGGGCCGAGGAGCTGCGCCGGGCGGCGCTGGGCGGCGAACGCCTGTCGGCATCGGTTGACGGAGTAGGCGCCCTGCCGCGCCCGCCACCGCCCGGCGAGCCGCTGCCCGGCGCGCCGCCGAGCGAGCATGTGCCCGTGCCGCAGGACCTGCTCGCCGAGATCGAGGCCTTCAAGGAACTGGTGCGCAAACAGGATCCCGGCGCCATCGAGCGCCCCGCCGCAGTGCCGCTGCCGGAGCCGCCGGGGCTAAGGCTCCGCCCGACACAGGGACAGGTCGCGCTGCCGCCGGCGCCGTCGCTCGACCTGCGCAACCGCCTGCCGCCCTTCTCCATGACGGTGCACGTCTACAATCCGGACCCCATGCAGCGCTTCGTCTACATCAACGGCCGCAAGCTCACCGAGCGTCAGGAGAGCCGCGAGGGCCTGCGCCTGGAGCGCGTGGTCACCGACGGTGCCGTGCTCAGCTACCAGGGCGAGCGCTTCTTCCAGCGGCGCTGAGGGGACTGATGCCCTGGGTGGGCAGGTTCTGCGGACGGGTCAGCGGTCTGCCCTTTCAGCGCGGCCAGCTCGTCGGCATGCCGGTCGTCGGGCGGGTCTGCGATATGGAATCAGCGGTGGAGCTGCCGCCTGTCCGTGATCAGCGCCGGTTGGCTCCAGCGCCTGGACGGTCTCCAGGTCGTCCAGGTCGGCCACGGCGACCCGCTGATCATCGCACCATCAGCACCAGGATCACCACGAGGCCAACGACGGCCGCGAGGGGCAGGATGGCCGCCTGCCAGTCGCCCTTCTCGGCCTTGGGCCCGTGCTCCTGCCAGTGCTTCAAGGCGGGCCACAGGTAGAACAGCAGCATGATCATGACCGCCGCGGCGGCGATCTTCAGGAACAGCTCCATGGCGAGCTACCTCCGTCGGGTCGTGGATAGGCGGTCAGGGGATTGATGTCGAAAAACACACCGCCTAGCTTGCCTGTCCGCCCGCCTTCTGCGTCGCTGCAGCGCGCACAAAGCTCGACCATGCGCCCT
Organism: Chromatiaceae bacterium; assembly: GCA_028277905.1. Taxonomy (GTDB): domain Bacteria; phylum Pseudomonadota; class Gammaproteobacteria; order Chromatiales; family Chromatiaceae; genus Thiohalocapsa. Next base: position 28,180 of record JANQFI010000455.1, read on the forward strand.
GCCGCTTCTTGAAGGCGAACGAAAATACTACGCAATTCGGTCTATTTTTCTCCGGCAATCGCCCAAAGAAAAACCCGGCACCGGGGGCCGGGCCGGGCGTATTCGCGGGAGCCTTCACTGCGGGCGCCGGTGCGCCCGCGGTCGGTTACTCGTCGCCCATGATCCCCAGGATCTGCAACAGGGCAATGAAGATGTTGAAGATGCTGAGGTAGATGCCGTAGGTGGCCATGATGTAGTTGGTCTCATAGCCGTTCTTGATCCGGCTGGTATCGAACAGGATCAACCCGCTCATCAGCAGGATGATAGCGCCCGAGAGTGCGAGCGACAGAGCCGGCATGCTCAGGAAGAGGTTCGCGACCATCGCAATCACGACCACCATCATGCCGGCAAAGAGGAAACCGCCCATGAAGCTGAAGTCGGTCTTGCTGGTCAGCGCATAGCCGGACAGGCCCAGGAAGATCAGCGCCGTACCGCCAAATGCCGTCGCGATGATGCCGGGGCCGTTCGGTAGGGCCATGTACATGCTCAAAATGGCGCCGAGGCCGAACCCGAGCAGGCCCGTAATCCCGAAGATCACGCCGATGCCGGCGGCGGAATTGGCCGTGCGCGGCAACACGAAGATGCCGAGGATCATCGACACGACGACGGACGCCAGGTAGACCCAGGACGGCATGGCCAACGCCATCGACAGCATGGCGGTCAGCGCGCTGAAGCCGAGCGTGGCCGCTAGCAGCAGGTAGGTGTTCTTCAACACCTTGTTGGTTTCGAGCACGGTCTGTGTGGACCGCGCGACCGAATATTGATTTGCCATGGTTGACACTCACTCCAGGTTCAAGGTGTGCCGGGGTGCAGGGGGCTGGCCGGCCCGTGCACCGAACACTCGAAGCATACCCGAGTGTCGGGCGTATGCAAGCTTACCGGTCGGTAAGGGGTAGGCCGGCAGCGTCAGGCCAGCGGAAGACTCGTGGCCGACAGGCCTTTTGGCTTACACTGACCTAGTAGTGTGGCCGCAGCGGGCGTTGTCAATGGCGCCGATCGCGCAGTCTGCGCCGTTGCGGTGTCGAGCGCCGGGAGAGGTGGCAGAGCGGTTGAATGCACCGGTCTTGAAAACCGGCGAGGGGCGACCCTCCGTGGGTTCGAATCCCACCCTCTCCGCCAAAGGATACGGCCGAGCTCTGGGGCCTATCCCCGGCACGCCGGGGCCTGCGGTGATCCGCTGCCTCGCGCGAGCGTCATCCTGTCTCGGGGGCTGCGCGCCGCCGGCGACATAGCACCCGGCAACGAACGCGCCGGCGCATGGTCTGATACAGCTCCTTTCGCGGGATCCGGGGCATGGGATCCGACTGCGGCGTCCGCGACTCCGGCGTCCGCTAGTGCACGCCGGCAGAAGTCATGGACCCAGCTTCGGCGCTGGGGCTCGTTACCAAGCCGGGTCCGGGTCGATTAGGATAACGACAACGACCGGACAAGGTCTCGGAAAGGCTGCCCTGCTGCACTAAGCGGCCGACACCCCGGATTTTGCTCCAGGTGCGGGGCCCAGGCCCCGACGCCCGCTTGGGCTCGCTCGCAGCCGGCGGCCCGATCCGGGCTCCGCCCCCTTTAGACTCCACACGGAGGCATCCCGATGTTTGACAACGACATGCAGATCCCAGGCTATGACGACGAGCTGGCGCAGGCCATCCGCGACGAGGAGCGCCGGCAGGAGGAGCACGTCGAGCTGATCGCCTCCGAGAACTACGCGAGCCCGCGGGTGTTGGAGGCGCAAGGCTCAGTGCTCACCAACAAGTACGCGGAGGGTTACCCGGCGAAGCGCTACTATGGCGGCTGCGAGTACGTGGACGTCGCCGAGCGGCTCGCCATCGCGCGCGCCAAGCAGCTCTTCAACGCCAGCTATGCCAACGTGCAGCCCCACTCGGGCTCCCAGGCCAATGCGGCGGTGTTCATGGCGCTCTGCCAGCCGGGCGATAGGGTGCTGGGCATGAGCCTCGCCGACGGCGGCCACCTGACCCACGGCGCCAAGCCCAACTTCTCCGGCAAGCTCTATAACGCGGTGCAATACGGCATCCACGGCGACACCGGCGAGATCGACTATGAGCAAGTGGAAGCCCTGGCGCAGGCGCATGAGCCGCGCATGATCATTGCCGGCTTCTCGGCATACTCCCGCGTGGTGGACTGGCAGCGCTTCCGCGACATCGCGGACGGCGTCGGCGCCTTTCTATTGGTGGACATGGCGCACGTGGCGGGGCTGGTGGCGGCAGGCCTTTATCCCACCCCGGTGCCTATCGCCGACGTGGTCACCACCACCACGCACAAGACCCTTCGCGGCCCCCGTGGCGGCCTGATCCTGGCCAGAGAGAACCCGGAGCTTACGAAGAAGCTCAACTCCCTGGTGTTCCCGGGCACCCAGGGCGGTCCGCTGATGCACGTCATCGCCGCCAAGGCCGTGGCCTTCAAGGAGGCACTGGAGCCGGGATTCAAGGACTATCAGCGCCAGGTTGTCCTGAACGCCCAGGCCATGGCCGAGGTCTTCTTGTCTCGCGGCTACGACGTGGTCTCCGGCGGCACCGACAACCATCTGTTCTTGGTGAGCTTCATCGAGCAGGGCCTCAGGGGCAAGGACGTCGACGCCTGGCTCGGCGCCGCCAACATCACCGTCAACAAGAATGCCGTGCCCAAGGACCCGCAGTCGCCCTTCGTCACCAGCGGCATTCGCGTCGGCACGCCGGCCATGACAACCCGCGGCCTCGGGCTCGAAGAGGCCAAGCAGCTGGCCGGATGGATGTGTGACCTCATCGACGCCCGCGGCGGTGCGGACACCATCGAGTGCGTCAAGGCCCGGGTCCTGGCGCTCTGTGCCCGCTTCCCGGTATACCGAGCCCACGCCGGCTGATACCCCGCCGTCGCGCCGAGCCGCAGCCGGAGTCCGAGCGCCGATGCGCTGTCCCTTTTGCGGCGCCCAGGACACCAAGGTCGTGGACTCGCGGCTGTCCGGTGACGGCGACCAGGTGCGCCGGCGCCGGCGCTGCACCGTCTGCAACGAGCGCTTCACCACCTACGAAAGCGCGGAGCTGAACCTACCCCGTGTCATCAAGCGCGATGGCACCCGAGTGCCTTTCGACGGCCGCAAGCTGCGCTCCGGCATGATGCGTGCGGCCGAAAAGCGCCCCATCAGCACCGAGCAGATCGACGCCGCCCTGTCCCACATCAACCGCAAGCTGCTCGCCGGCGGCGAGCGTGAGGTCAGCAGCCGGCGCATCGGCGAGCTGGTGATGGACGAGCTGCGCGAGCTGGACAAGGTGGCCTATGTGCGCTTTGCGTCCGTGTACCGCCAGTTCGAGGACGTGGAGGCCTTTCGCGAGGAGATCGAGCGCCTGGAGCGGCAGCCCACCGCCGCGGAGAAGAAGGCCCAGCTGGACCTGCTCGAGGGGCTGGAACCGGTTCAGGAACACAGGAAGCCGTGAGCCTGGATGTACTGGATGCACAGATGATGGCCCGCGCCATCCTGCTGGCCCGCCGCGGGCTCTACAGCACGGATCCGAACCCGCGGGTCGGCTGTGTGCTGGTGCAGGACGGCGAGATCGTCGGCGAAGGCTTCCACCGCCGTGCCGGCGAGCCGCACGCCGAGCGCAATGCCATCGACGCCGCAGGCCCGCGCGCCCGCGGGGCGACCACCTACGTCACCCTGGAGCCTTGCTGCCACTATGGCCGCACGCCGCCCTGCACCGATGCACTGCTCACGGCGAAGGTCGCCCGTGTCGTCGTCGGCATGGAAGACCCGAACCCGCTGGTGCGCGGCAGGGGCCTGGCGCGGCTGCGCGCCGCCGGCGTCGAGGTGCGCACCGGCGTGCTGGAGCGGGATGCCCGCGCGCTGAACCCGGGCTTCGAGCGGCGCATGCGCGGCGGCTTGCCCTATGTGCGCTGCAAGCTGGCCGCGAGCCTGGACGGGCGCACCGCCATGGCCAGCGGCGAGAGCAAGTGGGTCACCGCGAGCGACGCCCGTCACGACGTGCACCGGCTGCGGGCGCGCTCGTCTGCGGTGGTTACCGGCATTGGCACCGTGCTGGTCGACGACCCGTCTATGAACGTGCGCTTGGGGCCCAAAGAGCTCCCGTCCCTGTCGCTGGACGAGCTGCCGCGCCAACCCCTGCGGGTGGTTGTCGACACTCGGCTCCGCATGCCGCTGGACGCCCGCATGCTGCAACTGCCCGGCGCGACGCTGATCGCCACCTGCGAGCACAGCCCAAAGCCCATCGCGCGTGCCAACGCCGTCGGGGCCGAGGTCTGCGTGCTGCCGCCGGACCCGGCAGGCCGCGTCGACCTGTACCTGTTGCTCCGTTACCTGGCCGAGCGGGAGATCAACGAGGTCCTCATCGAGGCCGGTCCCACGCTGGCCGGCGCCGCCATGGCGTCGGGCCTGGTGGACGAGCTGGTGCTCTACCTCGCCCCGCACCTGATGGGCGATGCCGCCCGCGGCCTCTTCCACCTGCCCGGCATCGAGCGCATGGAGCAGCGCATCGGGCTGGTCCTCGACGAGGTGCGGCGGGTTGGGGTGGACCTGCGCCTGCGCCTGAGAAGGCCCGAGCCTTGGGAGCCCAAGGCCGAGGAACAGCGCTGATCGCGCTTGGTCCTCGGGCCTGGGTGCTCCATCTCCGGACATGTCGCGACCCATGGCCGCTGTCCTGACGAGGAGACCCAAGATGACCGAGCAAGAGCGCATCGAGATCGAAGCGGCCGCCTATCGCGGCCTCGTCGCCCATCTGCGCGCGCGCACGGACGTGCAGAACATCGACCTGATGAACCTCGCCGGCTTCTGCCGCAATTGCCTGTCCAAGTGGTACCTGGCCGCCGCCCGCGAGCGGGGCATCCCGATGATCGAGGACGAAGCGCGTGAGGCCATCTACGGCATCCCCTATGCCGACTGGAAGGCCAAGTACCAGCGCGAGGCCAGCCCGGAGCAGAAGCACCTGTACCGGGAGACCGCCTCGAAGCATGCAGTCATCTACATCCCCGACGCCGCGGCAAAGGCCGAATAGTCGGCCTGTCCCATGCTGAGCTTGCACGGCATCGCGCCCCGGTACCCCGAGTGACGCTGAAGGCGCCGATCACCGGGAGCCGCCATGACCCTCACGCAGGAAGACATCGAGCTCATCTAAGGAGAACATGGCCGACTGGCTTATCGAGCAGAGCCCCGGCAAGCCGCCGGCGGTCTACGAGGTCGAGTTGCGCGAGCGCATGGTCCGGGTGGAGGAAGAGCTCAAGCACCAGCGCGAGCTGATGCGCCAGGGCTTCGCGCAGATGGACAAGCGCTTCGAGGTCGCAGAGCAGCGCCACCAAGAGCTCCGCCAAGACATATTGGGACGTTTCGAGCTCGCGGACCAACGCGACCAAGAGCTGCGCCAAGACATGCTGGGGCGCTTCGAGGTCGCAGACCAGCACCGGCAGGAGCTGCGCCAAGACATGCTGGCGCGCTTCGAGGGCATCCAGCAGGACATCCGTGAGCTGCAACGGCGCACCGACCGCTTCCTCGTCTGGTCCTTCAGTACGACGCTCGCGGTGGGCGCTCTCGTCGTCAGCCTGGTTAGGTTCTGGAACCCCTAGCGAACGGCGACAGCGAGGATCTCACTGCCTTGTGGCGAGTTGACGATCGCCGCGTGCAAGCCGTCGGAGTTGAGCTTGACAAGGGACGCGCACCTGAGGAATCGGCGCTCGCCATCGAACGTCCAGGTTCTGAGCTCGGCCTGGTGGCTCATCATGTAGAAGCAATGGTGCTCCGGAGCCAGCTCAAGAAGGCAATAGGTCTCGCCGACCTAGTGGTTGTCGCCAGCAGCCGGTCGAGTCGCTTGGGGCGCTTCGGCAACGGCTTGCGCAAGCAGCTTGCCGGTCTCGAAATCGATCGCAACGATATGCCCATTGCTCTCGCCGACGATCAGAGTCCTCTGGTCATGCGGCAGGAGCTCGGGCGGCAGGAGCTCGGGCCGCGACCGGATGGTCGGGCGGAGGCTGACCCCTTTGGATCGCTCTTCAGCTGCTCGTTGCGCAAGTCCGAATCGGCGAGGCACTCCCGCATGTCGCCATGATTGATGCAGTTGGTGGCCGAGAGCGCCGCGTCGTGAACCCATGTCCATTGCGCCGGGGCGTTCCGGCTCATGCGCTCCAGCCGGCGACACGCCGGCGCTCCCGTTACGGGCAAGAGGCCGGCGCTACGAGCGGTCGTTGCCAGTGTCTTGGCATCGCTCGCCGCCCACCCTTGGCCCGGCTGGCAGTGCGCAAGGCGAAGAGAGAGCATTGCTGCTGGCCGGTGTGTCATGCGGAGGCGCGAACATGGGTTGCAGCCTCGTGCGTGACCGCGGTGACGAGGGTATGAGCGTCTCGGTGCCGGGGCCGCCCGACTGCTGGTCCGAAGGACACAGCGAGGCAGAGGCACTGGCAGACCATCCGCGATGCCGTTTCCGAGTACTTGGCCGCCGTTGAGGACTCCAGCCGCCGCGAGGAGGTGGCGTTCAAGCCGTTGCTATGAGCTGTCTCCTTGGCGCGTCAGGCGATTGCCGGAAACAAACAGACCGAATGGCGCAGGATTTTCGCTCGCCGTCAAGGAGCCGCAGCGGGCGCATAGTCGAGCTCTGTGCCCGCTGCCGCGACGCAGAAGGCGGGCGAAAAGACAAGCCAGGCGGTGTGTTTGTTGACAGAAATCGTCTCAGCCCTCCGGCAGCCAACCCTGATCCAGCAGCTGCTCCGGAGCCCAGGGGCAGGTGGTCGGCAGCGTGGCGAGGCCGGTCTCGCGGGTGGCGGTGTCGAGGGCGTCGTCCCAGGCGTCGGCCCACCAATCGGGGTCTTGCAGGCAGCGGCGCAGGCTCGGGGTCTTGCTTAGGCGGCGCTCGATGCGGTTGCGCTGGGTGCGGATGGTGGTGAGCCAGCTGTGCCCGCGGCGCTCCGGCTGGAAGCGCCATTTGAGCAGATGGGCGAGCAGCACGGCCATCCGACTCGCGAGCTCACGCTGCTCGCGCTTCGACACGTCTTCGATCTCCTCGGCAATGTTCTCTCTATCGATCTCTGTGAGGCGGCCCTCACGTAAGAGGTGCGCCTGGTGCTCGGCCCAGGCGACGATGTCGTGGTCGTAATCGGCACATCGCGGCTCGGATTCCGGTAGCGGCTGGGGTGCGGCTTGGGTCATGGCACTGGACGGGCGGCCCCGGAGCATGGGGTTCTGGTGCGGGATCGATTTCCATGGCGGTCGCGAGCCGCCCCGGATCACAGTTGCCTGCAAGATGCGGGCGCTCCCAGTCGGCTCCTAGAAGTGTCTGGTTGGCCTTTGTGAGCTTAGGCGATTTCTGTCAACAAACATACCGCCTGGCTTGTCTTCTCGCCCGCCTTCTGCGTCGCGGCAGCGGGCACAGAGCTCGACTATGCGCCCGCTG
>JANQFI010000456.1 GCA_028277905.1 Chromatiaceae bacterium
TCAATGGCTTACGATGTAGGCAGTAAGCCATCCTGCGTTTTTGTCGTAACCCTCTGAGTGACCGAAAGATCCGCAGGATGGGCTTCTGGAAGATCCGCCTGAGGTCGAGTCCAGATCGAATGGAAATAATCGCTGGCTCGGCCCATTGGGTTACGCGCAGGGTTACTCGGTCAACACGGAAGCCTTGTCTTAGGCGATTTCTGTCAACAAACAGACCGCCTGGCTTGTCTTCTCGCCCGCCTTCTGCGTCGCGGCAGCGGGCACGGAGCTCGACTATGCGCCCGCTGCCGCTCCTTGAAGGCGAGCGAAAATCCTGCGCCATTTGGTCTGTTTGTTTCCGGCAATCGCCTAGGGCGATTGCCGCAGATCTTAATACCAGCATGCGCGGGGTTTTCGTCTGCTTCGCAGCAGGCGGGCGCAAAAGCGGGCAAGCTGGTATGAGAATCGACAGAAATTGCCTTTGGCTACCAGGGGGTCCGAAGATCGGTCGGTGCTCCAGGGCTCGATGATAGGGTCCCGCGAAACCTGCCCCCGCGTCATCGTCGGCCTCTCCGGGGGGGTCGACTCCGCCGTCGCGGCGCACCTGCTCTTGGAGCAGGGCTATGCCGTGGAAGGGCTGTTCATGAAGAACTGGGAGGAGGATGACGAGCCGGGTTACTGTGCCGTGGCGGCGGACCTGGCGGATGCGCAGGCGGCGGCGGAGACGCTCGGCATCCGGCTGCGGACCGTCAACTTCGCCGCCGAGTACTGGGACCGGGTATTCGAGACCTTCCTGGCCGAGTACCGAGCGCTGCGCACGCCGAACCCGGACGTGCTCTGCAACAGCGAGATCAAGTTCCGCGCCTTCCTGGACCATGGGCTCGACCTGGGGGCCAACTGGATCGCCACCGGTCACTATGCCCGCGTCGGCCATGGGCCGGGGCGCAGTCGGTTGCGGCTCGCCAGGGACGCCGGCAAGGACCAGACCTACTTCCTGCACCGGCTGAGCCAGGCGCAGCTCAACCGCTCGCTATTCCCACTGGCCGACCTCACCAAGGCGGCGGTGCGCGACATCGCCCGCGGGCTCGGTCTCGCCAATGCCGAGAAGAAGGACAGCACCGGCATCTGCTTCATCGGCGAGCGGCGCTTCGGGGAGTTCCTCGCGCGCTGGCTGCCAGAAGACCCCGGGCCCATCGAGACGCCGGCGGGTCAGCTGCTCGGCGAGCACCGCGGGCTCGCCTGGTACACCATCGGCCAACGCTCGGGGCTGGGCATCGGCGGCGTGCACGGGGCGGGCGAGGCGCCATGGTTCGTCGCCGCGAAGGATGCCGCCCGCAACACGCTGATTGTCGTCCAAGGTGCCGAGCATCCGCGGCTCTACACCGACGGCCTGCGGGGCGAGCAGTTGCATTGGATCGCCGGTACTCCGCCCGTCACACAGGCGCAGCTGCCCTTCCACTGCCTGTACCGGCTGCGTCATCGGCAAGCGCTGCAACGCTGCACCCTGCTCGAGTACGATAATGCCGGCTGCCGCCTGCGCTTCGCGCAGCCCCAGCGCGCGGTAGCGCCCGGCCAGTCGCTCGTGCTCTATCATGGCGACGAGTGCCTCGGCGGCACCCTCATCGAGACCCCTGGATCCGCAGCATAGGGGTAGAGAACGCCGACCGCGGGCGCATCTCTGACCGGGGTTGCGTCATCATGTGCGGGTGCGCGCATCCCGGCCACTCGGCAACCCTAGCCCCTAACCCCAAGCCACTCGCGATGGAACACTCCGATCAAGACCGCCTCATCGCCCTGGCCGGCCTACACCAGGCGGCCTACTGCGTGCAGCGCATCGCCAACCGCGGCAGCGTCGATACGGCGCAGATGGAGCCCTGCATCTACAGCCTGTTCCAGATCGACGCCGACGACGTGCCCGCGGTCTACGGCGGGCCGGGCGCGGTGGCCACGGGCGCGCGGCAGGTGGTAGCGCAGCTCACCGGCGAGCCAGCGCGGGAGCTGGAGCTGACCCGCTACGTGATCTCGCTGCTGCGCCACGAGCGCAACCTGGCCAGCCGCCGCAACATGCAGAAGGAGATCGGGCGGCGCATCCAGGGCGCGGCCGCCGCGCGCGGCGACCTGGCGCTGTTGGACCGGGAGGTTCTCGCCGGCCTTGCCGGCATCTACCAGGACACGATCAGCAAGCTCACGCCAAGGATCATCGTCCGCGGCAATCCGCTCTATCTCCAGAACCCTGACAATCAGGACCGCATCCGCGCCCTGCTCCTGGCCGGCATCCGTGCCGCCCTGCTGTGGCGTCAGTGCGGCGGCACGCGCTGGCAAGTGCTGCTGGGCCGCCGCAAGATGCTGGATGCGGCGCGTGCCTACCTGCGCGCGACGGAGAGTGCCTAGCCAGCTGTCGCTGCCTCAGCCGGCCGACTGCGCCGATGGCATCGGCTCATCATCCTCTGCGTGCAGCGCCCCCAGCGCATTGAAGTCGTCCAGGATCACGTAGATCGCCGGCACCAGGAACAAGGCCGCGACGGTCGCCGAGGCGAGGCCGAAGGCGATGCTCGCGGCCAGCGGAATCAGGATCTGGGCCTGCAGGCTCTTCTCCAGCAGCAGCGGCGTCAGACCGGCGACGGTCGTCACCGAGGTCAGCAGGATCGGCCGGAACCGGGCACGGCCCGCCTCTTTGGCGGCGTCGACCGTGCTGAGTCCGCGCTCGCGTGCTTGCCGGATGAACACCAGGAGCAGGATCGAGTCGTTGACGACCACGCCGAACAGGGATGCCATACCGACGATGCTCGGCATGGTCAGGTCGAGGCCCAGCGCAATGTGACCGGACACGACGCCAATCAGGGCCGTCGGGATCACCAGCATCACCGTCAGCGGCGTGAGCCAACCGCGGAACTGCAGCGCCAGCAGCATGTAGACGCCGATCAGCCCGAGCAGCAGGTTGCGGGCGATGGAGCCACCGGTCTCGGCGGATTCCTTGCTCTCCCCTTCCACGTCGAGCCGCACGCCCGGGTAGCGCCCCAGCAGGTCCGGGATGACCTCGGCTCGGGCCGTGCCGAGCAGCTCCTGCGCGTTGGCCACATCCCGGTCCACGTCGCCCTGTAAGCTGACCGCCCGCTGACCGTCGATGCGCTGAATTCTCGCCCAGCCGCGCGTCAGCTCGATCTCGGCCACCGCGGCCAGCGGGATCAGCGCGCCATCGCGACCGCGCACCGTGAAGGTCTCCAGGCTCGCTGGGCCGGCGCGATCGGCGGGGTCGACCCGCAGATTCACCTCGTAGGTCTCGGTGCCGAGCGGGAACTCGTCGATGCGTACGCCCTGGAAGGCCGCGGCCAGCTGCTGCGCCACGGTTTGCGCATCCAGGCCCAGCACGCCGGCGTTCGGCTTGAGGCGAATGCGGTACTCGCGCTTGCCAGGGCGCAGGTCGTCGGTAAGGTCCTGCACGCCGGCGAAGCCATTCAGATAGGCCATCAGCTCCCCGGCCGCCGCCTTCAGCTGACTCAGATCCGGCCCCACGAGACGCAGTTCGATGGGCCGCCCGCCGGGCGCGATGGCGGGCTCGGTAAACTTGATGGCGACGACGTCCGACAGCTCGCCCACCGCGTCCCGCCAGGTGCTCAGCACGTCCGCGAGCCTCGCATCCCGCACCTCGGCACCGAGCAGGTTGACGATGACGCGCGCCACGTGGGGGCCGGTCTCGAAGGCGTCCGGGTTCTCACCGAACACCGCGCTTACCGACTGCACCAGGTCTTGGCGATCGGGCTGGCGATCGCGGAAGGCGTCGTTGACGGCATCGAGACCCGCGGCCACCTCCGCCACAACCGTCTCGGTGCGCGCCAAGGGCGTGCCTTGGGGCAGCAGGATGCGCGCCTCGACGAAGTCGCCGTCGATTTCCGGGAAGCCGACGAACTTGAGCTTGCCCCCCACCGGCATCGCGATGGCCACCAGGAACAGCATCAGCACAATGCCGACGGTCAGATAGCGAAGGTCCACGGCGGCATCCAGCAGGCGGCCGAAGGCGCCGTCGCGCAAGTGCTCGAAGCGTCGCTCGAAGGCGACGCGTATCCGCGCCGGCCGCTCGTGGCGGGCATGCGCCAGCGAATGACCCAGGTGATGCGGCAGGATCAGGAAGGCTTCGATCAGACTCACCGACACCACCAGGATCAGCACCATGGGCATGATGCGCAGGATTTGCCCGATCTCGCCGCCGATGAAGGCCAGAGAGCCGAACACCAGGAGCGTCGTGGCAAAAGACGACATGATCCCGGGCAGCACCTCGCGGGTCCCCTCGATGGCTGCCTGAGCCGGGCTGTCGCCGGCGGCCATGCGGGCGGCGACGTTCTCGGCGATGACGATGGCATCGTCCATCAGGAGCCCGATGCCGATCAACAGGCCCACCATGGAGATCATGTTGATGGTAATCCCCAGGATCGGCAGCACGAACAGCGCGCCGAGGAAGGACACCGGCAGCCCCATGGCGACCCAGAAGCTGTAGCGCATGCCGAAGAAGAGCCAGAGCACCGCGAACACCAGCGCCAGCCCCTGCGCCCCGTTGCGCAGCAGCATGTCGAGACGGTCCTGGACGATGGACGCGCGGTCCTGTGTCAGCGCCAGCCTGATGCCGGGCGGTGCCGCTCGGCGCTCGGCCTCCACGAAGCCTTGCACCTGCGCCAGGATCTCCAGCACGTCCTGCTCGCGGGTCTTGGCGATGTCGAGCATCGCCGCCCGCTCGCCGTTGAACAGGACCTTCACCTCGTCGCGGTCGAAGCGGTCGGTAATGCTGGCGATGTCGCCGAGCCGTAGCGCGGCACCGGTGGCACCCGAGACGACGACGAGGTCGCGGAAGTCCTGAACGCGCTTGCGCTGATCGTCGAAGCGCAAGAGCAGGTCCTCGGCGCTACCCTCCAGTCGACCCGCGGGCATACCGACGCTCTGCCGCTCGACGGCATCGGCGATGTCACCCGCGGACAGACCATATTGGCGCAGCCGGTAGGCCGGCACCTCGATGCGGATATGGCGGTCCGAGAAGCCGGTCACCCTGACCTCGGCGACGTCCGTCTCTGCGAGCATGCGGTCGCGCAGCGCCTCGGCGTAGGCCTTCAGGTCCAGCACGTCCTCAGGCCCGGTGACCGCCAGCGAGATCACGGGCTCCGTGCGGCCGAGCTCGGTGACCACGGGCGGCTCGACCTGCTCGGGAAAGTCGTCGATGGCGTCCACCTCGGACTTCACGTCGTCCAGGAAGCGCGTCATGTCTGCGCCCTCGCGCATCACGGCGGTGGCCGTGCCGACCCCCTCGCGGGCCTCGCACCGCAGCTCCTCCAGATCGACAATGCCCTCGATGGCGTCCTCGAGCCGCCGGCAGACGGCGTCCTCGACCTCCTCCGGCGTGGCACCGCGGTAGATCACCGCCACCTGGACCTCGTCGTTCTGGATCTCGGGCAGGGTCTCGCGCTGCAGGCCGGTGATGGTCGTCAGGCCCAGGATCATGATCGCGGCCATCAGCAAGTCGGCCGCGGTCTGGTGGCGCGCAAACCAGGCGATCACGGCGTGCCTCTTAGACTGGCCAGGGCCTCGGTAGCGGCGGCGTCCACCTCGGGGGCCAGCAGCATGCCCTCCACTACAGGCACCAGATCGGACAGCACCACGCGCTCGCCGGGCTCGACGCCGGCGCCGAGCACGCTCCAGCCGTCCTGCTCGAACAGCACCTGCACCGGGCGCCGGCGCAACCGCTGCTCGTCATCGACGACCAGCACCGCACCGCCGCGAACCGCATTGCGCGGCACCACGACCCGCGGCTCACCGGCACGCCCGCGCAACACCACCTGGACGAACATGCCCTTAGACAGGGGTGGGCGCTCGCCCGGGATGATCTTCTTGAAGGGCTCATCCACCGCCACGACGACGCCCATGGTGCGCGTCTCCGGGTCCACCTGGTCGTCCATGCGCACGAATTGTGCCTGCCACTCGGCGATGAAGTCGCCCAAGTCCAGGCGCACCTGCGGGTCGAAACCGATCAACTCCGGCAGCCGCTCGCTGATCCTGGTCGGTTCGAGGTCGAAATCGGGGTGACCCAGGAACAGCCGACGCAGCGCGTACAGAGGTACCTGCACGTCCATCTCCACTCGGTCCACCGAGTCGCCCTCGAACAGCGTCTGGCCCACACCGACGTACTGGCTGGCCTCGACGGCCAGGTTCGCAACCCGCAACTCGAAGGGTGCCACGATGCGGGTCCGCGCCAGGTCGCGCTCGGCCCGCGCAACGCGGCTCTCCAGCAGCCGGCGCTGGGTGGGGATCAGCGTCAACTGGTTCTCCAGGTTCTGCACCGCGGTGTTCACGCTCAGCGCCGTACGCTCGGCCTGGTCCACGTCCGTATCCGCAACTGTGCCGCGCTGGGAGAGGCGCTGCAGACGCTCGAGCTCCTGGTCGGCGAGGCGCTGGTTGCGTTGCTCGATCTCGAGCGACGCGCGGGCGTTCTGCTCCGTTACCTCCAGCTCGGCGAGCTCGGCCTGGGCCTCGGCCAGTGCCAGCTCGTAGTCGATGGGATCGATACGCACCAGCTCAGTGCCGGCGGCAAGGATCTCGCCGTCCCTTAACCGGGGATGGATCTCGACGATGCGGCCGGAGACCTCGGCGACGGCCGTCCAGACCTTTGCCGGGCGAACCGGCCCATGACCCTCTGCCGTCGGCCGCAACCCGAGCGCCCGGGCCTCCAGCACGCGCACGGATCTCGCCCGCTCACCCTCCTCGGCCGGCGCCGGCGGCTGGCGGCCCTGGGCCATCAAGATCAGAAAGCCGACACCGAGCGCCAGGGGTGGCAGGATCAGCCATCGGTGCTTGCGTACTTTGCGATTGGGAGGAGCCGCGTCTTCCATTGGGGGGTGGAGCGAAGCGCAATGCGAGGTCGAGGGTGGGCATAGGTTAAGGCGATTGCCGGAAACAAACATCCAGACCTCCCAGGTCGACTGTCCAAAAATGCTGCAATTGTCTGAAGTATAAAGGTTTTCTTTATTATTGGACATTTGACCGACCGATTGCACTCAGTA
>JANQFI010000457.1 GCA_028277905.1 Chromatiaceae bacterium
GCTATCGGCGCTTCGTCGCCGAAGGCATCGGCCAGCCCAGGCCTTGGGAGCAACGCAAGCATCAGGTCTTGCTCGGCTCGCAGGCGTTCGTGGACCACCACCGCCGCCGGCTGCCGACAGACCGGGATCTCTCGGCGGTCCCCCGCGCGCAGCGCCGCCCGCCAAGCCGCTGACCGCATACGCCGCGCTGTACCCAGATCGCGATGAGGCCATTGCGGTCGCCTATGCCAGCGGTGGCCATATGGTGAAGGAGATCGGTGAGTACGTCGGCCTCCACTATGCGCGGATCAGCCGCATCGTGCGTCGGGCAAGAGCGGCAAAAGGCAAGGCCTTACCCCGTGTTTCCCGTGACCCCGTGTTCCCTGTCTGAACACCCGCAGCGCGTCCAACGCAGGTCGCCTGAGACCGACCAATCGCCCGCGGTCCATGAACTTGGGCCGGCGGTGTGGCGGACGGATGACAAATGGCCCATTTCAGCCGCTTCCGACGCACGAAAATGCCGAATCCGATGAGGTGACGGCACAAGCTCCACCTCGGCAGCCAGCCGCGTGAGGCCATCACCGACCGCTACGGCTCGATCGGCGCCCACCCCTCCGCATCCAGACCGCGGCGCAGCCGGCAGGCTACACTGAGCCAGCCAATCGCGCCGACCGCCTTGCCGACCCCGTCCCCGACCCAGGAACCCACAATGCGCACCCTGCTCCGCCTCACCGCCACCGCCCTGCTCGTCACCCTGCTCCTGCCCGGCTGCGGCGAGCAGACTACCGAGCAGGCGACCGGCCAACCCGGCGACCCCATCGACCTCCCGGCAACACCAGCGCAGATCGCCAAGCTCGACGCAGTCATCGAGCGCTTCCCCGAGGTCAAGCCGCTAGCCGCGCAGGCCAGGTCCGACGGCAGGGTGACGGAGCAGGAGATCATCGAGGTCTTCACCGCCGCGGAGCAGGCAAAGGCGGCCCGGGGCGGCGAGTGAGGTCCGGACCGCAAACCGCACGATCCGCCTGTCCAAGAATGCGCGCGAGCCCGCGCGTCGCACTTCCTCCCCGAGCCGCGCCGCAGCCTGGCGAGCCGAATCCGACGTGACCAAACCGTGACGCAACGGAGTCACAATCGGTCTTCTGAAGTCACGTTGAGTCACGGCAGCGTGGGGGCGAATGCGCTAAATGACTGAAAGAAAAGAGCAGGCAGGCAAGAGCACTTGACTCTGAATCAGTTGCTCGCGGATGCCGAGTCGGTCCAGAGACCCCTGGACCTGGTGCGCCACACCGCTCCAGCCGAGCTCCTGGGCCAGCCCGAGCGCCGTCTTGTAGTCCCGTCGCGCGAGTCGGACGGCCTCCAGGCAGGGCTCGAAGACAGGCTCGAAGTCGCAGCGTTCGGCGAGCCTCTGATAGACATCGGCCCGATCGAGGTAGCCATAGAAGATCAGCGCTTGGTCGTCGATCCTCCCACCGGCGGCAAAGGCGCGGTTCAAGGAGTCGGCGGCGGCCGCGGCGCCAGCAGGCGCGAGCAGCAGCGCGGCAGGTGCATGCCGCAATCCAGGGGGATCTCGGTCCCAACCTGTCAGGACTGGTGCAAGCACGCCTGGTCTACATCTGGGCTCCTCGGCCGTTCGGTATCGACGGCCACGGTTATGGGTGATTGGCCGATCGGATCAGGGCCACGATCTTGTAATGGTTGCACGGAGGGCTTGTCGTCCCCTGTCGCATCCCAATGCTACCGTCCTCGAGGGCAATCCCCCAGCTACGTCGGGAAAAGGGACAAAGAGAAAAGAGCACAGTCAGGGGCCCCTGGCGAGACGGAAGCCGACATTGCGGTAGCGAGCATTGCGGTTGAGCCTGTCGCGGTTGGCGGCGCGGAGGAACCTCGGGGCGACGCTCCAGGACCCGCCCCGCAGCACGCGCCGGTAGCAGTCCCCCGCCTCCCAGACCGACCCGTCGCTCGGCGCTCCAGCGTAATCGTCGCTGTAACAGTCCGCGACCCAGTCCCAAACGTTCCCGCTCATGTCGAAGAGCCCCAGCCCGTTGCCCTGCTTGCCGCCGACCGGGTGCGTCCCGGACCCACTGTTCACGGCGTGCCAGGCCAGCCGGTCGAGGTCCTCGCCGCCACAGTAGGTCTGGTCCCGACCACCGCTTCGGCAGGCGTACTCCCACTCGGCCTCGCTCGGCAATCGCAGTCCGCCCGCCCCCTGCTCGTTGAGCCTGGCGATGAAGGCCTGTGCCTCGTCCCAGGAGACAGACTCGACCGGGTGGTCGTCGCCCGATCCGAAATGGGCTGGATTCTCCCCCATGACCCGCCGCCACTGGCCCTGCGTGATCTCGGTCCTGGCCAGCCAGAACCCCTGCAGGCAGACCTCGTGCACAGGCCGTTCATCTGCGTCGCCTTCCTCGCTACCCATCAGGAAACAGCCTGCCGGCACCCAGATGAGCTCCATGCCGGTCACAGGTTCGGTCCAGGTCTCTCGGGCGCGAAGCACGGCCGCGGGCCGCTCGAAAAACGCTGATACGAGCTGGTACTGCGCATCGCTCAGATAGCCGGTCGCGGGCAGGCCCGCCGAGCGCTGATAATCCGCCAGCGCCTCGCGGGTGCGCGGCCCGAACACGCCGTCCGCCGGGCCAGCGTCGAAACCAAGCTCATTCAGCGCGGTCTGGACCGCGCGGCGCTGTGCATGCGTCAGCCGCAGCGAATCCCCGTCAGCGGCTGGGTCGCTCGCAGGCGGGACCTGCCCCCGCGCCCGATCCGCCAGCGCCTGAGTCACCGACACCTCCGGAGAGGCAGCGGTGGATGCGCTCCCCGCGACCACAAAGACGAAATCCCCGCGCGCGAGCCGGTACTCGGGATGCTTGCCGAACTGAGGAGACTGCCGGGCATGCTTGGACACCGTCGCCTCCAGGTGGAGGCCCAGCTCGGTGCCGGTGATATAGCCGTCGTCGTTCAGGTCGCCCTCGCCATATTCGAGGGCATCGACGAAGGCGGGCGCGAAGACGCTGCGTGCCGGGACGGTCTCACCGGCGCTGCCAGCGGTAATGAACTGCCGCACGGGCCGTGCGATCGCGCGGCTGATGTGCGGGGGCTGCCCCGGGAGACTGCGCTCCTTGAACACGGCCCCAGAGAAACAGCTATCGAACAGAAACAGGGCATGCTTGGCGGTCATCTGCCGCGACCAGGCGAGAATGTCGCTCATGAACAGCGCCTTGCGCAGGAATTCCTGGCCGGGATCGCCGGCCTCGGTCTGTGGCCGGGGCGCGTCGGCCGGGACGAGATAGCCGTGGCCCTCGTCATCCCAGGTGTGTCCGTGGCCAGAAAAGAAGAACAGCAGCCGGTTGTCGCGGCTGTAGCCGTGGTCGTCAATGAACTGCTTGAATGCCCGTTCGAGGGCGTCGGCGTCGGGATCGAGAACCCTGGTGACGCGAAAGCCTTGAGCCCTGAGGACACGCTGGACGTGCTCGATCTCGCGCGTAACGCTCTCGAGATCGGGCCACCCCGCGCTGTAGTCACTGACACCGATCAGCAGCGCGTAGCTTGCCTCATAGCGTTCGACCTCCTTGCCGGCCGGGTCCTGCACCAGCACGGCGCCGCGCTCCGCGCCGGCAGCAGCGCCAGCCGCAACGCAGAGAAGCACCGCCAGCCGGAAGACTGAGCGCAGCAGCCCGGAGGCCAGCGCCCCGACAAGCTCACCGAAGGGGATGGACGATGGCCGGTGAGTCGGTTCCCTGCCTGTCACAGAGTCCCTCACGTTGTGATTCTCCGCCCGGGCGCCTCGTCAGGGTCTGCGGACCATAACACAGCCTCGACGAGATCATCCCCCAGCAGCGCCGCGGATAGAACAAGCCCGCCGGGTCTTTCGCGTCCTTGATCAAGCCAGCCGCAGCGCTGAGCACATGCACGCGCAGGCGCACGCCGAGGCCCGTGGCAGGCCCCGAGGGCGACTACTTGCAGGTACAGGTTCCCGAGGTGATGTGGTCGTTCCAGTCGTCCCCGACATTCTGGTGCGCGCCGGGCGAGAATCTCTTCGATTCGCCGGTCAGATTGAGATGCCGGTATACCGTCAGTGTGCAGCCCTCGGGCACCTTGACCGATGATACACGATCATTCCAACTCTGCCCGGCAAACTCGAACATCTGGTTGCGTGCCACCTCGTACTGGCCACCCTTGAAGCTGCTATGCTCGTACAGCTCGCAGCGCGCGGACGCCCTGCTCCGACAAGTCGCCAGCTCCTCCTGACGAGCACGGGATTCGGCAGGCGCATAGGTCTTGTAACGATCACCGCTAAGACACCAGTCGTAGTGGACATCGTAATCCGACTGCCACCTCGGTCCTTCGAACCCGCAGCGCTCGGCTAGATTCTCGGCCTGCTGCTTGATTGCCTCCTTGGCGTACTCCGAACAAGCTCGCTGCTTCTCCACATTGGTCTTTTCACACTCACGGAGCGCTTTCGACCGCAGTTCCTGCCCCGCCAGTGCCTGATCTCTGTAATCCTCGCCCAAAGATGCGCACCATTGCACATGGTACTGGCGATCGTCGGACCATGGTGCCCCGCTGAGCCCGCAGCCTTCCGAAGTATTGGTCCTTTGCTGCTCAACCGCCGTGTCACCGTACGCCGCGCAAAAGGCGCTCTTATCCTCAATTGCCTGCAGACAGGCATCCAGGCGCCCTTGACGGGCCTCGAACAGCTGTTTCGTAACCGCCGCGTAATCGGCCGCCCTATCGCACTTGCTGAAATGGTAGCCATAGTCCGAGCTCCATTCTGCACCGGTCAGATCGCAGCTTCTCTCGATGTTCTGCCGATTCTGCTCGACCGCCTGCTCGGCGAACTGTCCACAGATCTTCTCTTTGCGCGCAAGATCCACCGCAGCGACGGTTAGCGTGACGCCGAGCGATCCATCCACCTGCGTGCCTGCGGAGGGATCCTGAGCAATGACACTGCCACGCGGCGCACCCTCCGCGGGCCGTTCCAGGACGTGCGCCACCGTCAGGCCGGAATCCAATACCATGTCGGTCGCGGCCTGCTCCGTCAAGCCCAGAAGATCGGGAACCACGACTTGCTCGACGACAGGCTCCTCGGCATCTGACAAGAATATGAAGGCGACCATGCCGCCACCACCGGCCAACAGGACGAGGGCGACGACGATCACCATCCACCAAGGGAGCTTGCGATCCGGTTGCGCGCTGTTCTCGGCGCTCGACGGTGCGGGGATGGCAAAGCTGACACTCGGCCCTTCGCTGTAATCCTCGCCTGGCCTGTCGACCGCGTAAACCATCAGACGCAGTCTGTACTGCCTCGGCGCTGCACCGGCCGGCGCGCTGATCCTAACGGTGAACTGATCCGTCTCTCCTGCAGCCAAGGTCCGCTCCGAGGGTCCCTCGAGCTGAACCCAGTCCGCCCGCGTCGGGTCCTCGAGGACGACCTTTGCGGCGATCCTGATGGTCGAATCCAGGATGCTGGTCACCGTGAATGCGAATACCCCCACTCCATTGCCGTCGAGCGTAATGGCATCTACCACCGAGGAGAAGTTTACGATCCGCGCCATACTGAATTACCCCCGACGAACTCGCCAAGCTTACCATGCTCGGAGTCACTGCGCCCAAGCGACCATAGGAAAACCTGATATGGGATCGTCAAAAACGACAGCGAGGCGCATCCACCGCGGATTCCAAAGCTGGATGCGCTTTGGTGGATGCGCTTTGGTGGATGCACTGCGCTTATCCACCCTAAGGCGATTTCTGTCAACAAACATACCGCCTGACTTGTCTTTTCGCCCGCCTTCTGCGTCGCGGCAGCGGGCACAGAGCTCGACTATGCGCCCGCTG
>JANQFI010000460.1 GCA_028277905.1 Chromatiaceae bacterium
CAGCGGGCGCATAGTCGAGCTCTGTGCCCGCTGCCGCGACGCAGAAGGCGGGCGAAAAGACAAGCCAGGCGGTCTGTTTGTTGACAGAAATCGCCTGAGTGGCGACGACTTCACCGTCCTGGACGCGACCGCGAAGCTCGGTAAGGGCGACTGCAGGCGCGGCCAGTGCTCGACCCCGGCTCTCCGGCGAGCTTGCCGCTCTGAGCCGGCGTGCTCAGAGTCCCAGGCGCTCGTCCAGGTCGCTGACGGAAAGCCCGCGCAGGATCTCGATGACGATGGCGCGGCTCTGCTCCTCCTGCGCTGCCTCCCTGCCGCGGCGGGCGGCGGCGAAGAAGCGCGCCAGGGTCCGGTGCTCCTGGGCGCTGAGCGCCTCGGTGAAGCCGCGCTTGCGCTTGACCTCCTTGTCCGGGACGCGGTTCGGCGCTGTCTCGTCCGCCGCTTGTCGGCCATGAGACCAGTTCATGGCGCGCGCCGCGTACAGGATGATGCGGTCCAGCAGCACGAACGGAAACCGCGGGTTCGTCACCGGTCCCATCGAGAAGCGCTCTACCCCGAGGGTGCGTTGGATGTCCAGCTTGGCCAGTGCCGCACCGCCCAGCACGCCCAGCGCGCCGCCGACCACGCCGCCGATCAGCGCGCCGGTGCCGAAGGCGAGCCCGCCGACGCCGAGGTCGATGGCGCCGCCCGTGGCCGCCCCTGCGGCGGCACCGGTCAGGGCCAGCTGGCGCTGGCGCAGACCCAGAGCCTCTTCCACCTCCTCGGAGAACAGGTCCTTCGCCAGCAGCGAGGTGCCCGGCAGGTCCCAGACGTTGTGCCGGAAATGTTGGCGGATCTCCTGCTGGGCGTCCACCTCCAACTGGCGCAGGGCCTGTTGCAGCGCCAGCGTGAGCTGCGCCTGGATCGCCTCGCGCTGGTCGTCGGACTCGATATCGGCGACCTTGACGACGCGTGTGACGCGCTTGCCGAGCGCATCCTTCAGCAGTTGGATGATGGTATCCGCGCACAGCTCGATGCGCCGCGACCAATCCTCGCGGAAGGCACGGATGGTCTCGTCCAGCATCGGCTCCCAGCGCTGGTCAATGGTCTTGAGCGCGCCGAGCAGCGCGATGCGCTCGGCGTAGGTGGCGCGGTGGGCGTTGAACTCGCGCACGGAATTGAAGGATTTGTTGAGCGCGTCCTGCCAGCTCGGCATGTGCTTGTCGATGCTCGTGAGGTTGTTCAGGATGGCCATGCGCGGGCGCCCGGTGAGGCGCAGCAGCTCCATCTCGGTGCGATCCTTCTCCTTGATTCGCTTGGACCCGTCCACCACCAGGATGATGCCGGCGCCGTCCGCCACCGGGCGCAGCAGGGCGCAGTCGTGGCTGAAGATGGGGTCGTCGCCATGGGCGGCGAGGAAGGCCCCGGCGAGGTCCGGCTCGTCGGCATGCGCCTGGAACCACTCCAGGATGTCGCTCGGGTTCTGGAAGCCCGGCGTGTCCACGAACACCATCACCATGCAGCCGTCGATGATGACGGGGTAGTCGTCCGTGGTGGTGGTGGTGCCGGCGTGCTTGTCGATGGCGATGCGGTCGTTCTCGGTGAGCGTGGCTACCACCGAGGACTTGCCGGCGTTCGGATGGCCCATGATGGCCAACACCGGGATGTTCTCCGCGGCGGCATCGCGGTCGGCGGTCTTGACCGGCGCATCGCCATCGTTCACGAAATGTGATTGGGGGGCCGTCTGTACGCGGCTCGCGGTTGCCATCAGCTTGCCTCCTCGGCGGGACCCGCCAACATCTCTAGGCGCAAGTACGGGTCTCCGAGCTGCTCCAGCTTGCGCTGCCAGTCCTCGAAATCGAGCTCGGAGAGCGGCGGTAGCGGATCATCGCCCTCCGGGTCCCCCACCAGTACCAGGAGCACCTGCGCGTGCTGGCCGGCGGCGGCGCGGACCGCGCGCAGGAAGCGCAGCGTTTCGGTGATGGGCGGCTGCGAGCCGTCGGCCAGCAGCGCGACGCGGGCCGGCGGCGCCTCCCACCGGGCCTGCTCGATCAGCGCCAGCGCGCGCTCGGCCATGGCGCTGCCGCCGCCGTGGGTGGCCGAGGCCGCAACGCACCAGCCGGAGTGGCCGTGCAGCAGCCGTTGCAGGCGCTCGTGGTCGGTCTGCTCCAGCACGTCGGCCACGTCCACGTGCAGCAGCAGCACGCAGGCGTCGGCGGCGACCGGCTCGCCCTGGGCGGCGGGCTCGGGCCGGAGGACCGGCCCAGGCCTTGGCTGCTCCTTGTGCTTGGGCTTGGGCCGCACGCCGATGGCCGGTGCTGGGGTCGCCAGTCTTGGCGTGGCCGGTCTTGGGGTGGCCGGTGCTGGCTCCGGCTCCGGTGCCGGTGCTGGCGGCGGCTCGGTGACCGGTGCCGGCGTGCCGGTTGCCTTGGCAGTCGGCTTGGGTACCTGCGCAGGCGCGGCCTCCCGCACCATGGGTGCCGGTGCAGGTGATGCCCCGGGCGCCGCCGGGGGTGCTGGTGCCCGCGGCTCTTCCCGTGGCGCCGCCCGTGGCGCGCTTACCGGTGTCAAGGGTGCGGGAATGGGCATTGCCGGGCCCTGGCCCGTCGCGCCGGCGGTCTCCAGCCGCGGCGTGATCATGCGGGCATAGAGCGCTTGGGTGCGCTGGTGGGTGAAGGGCAGGGCGGCCAGGGTGCGGCGCACCCTGTGCAGGGACAGCACCAGCAGCACCAGCCGCGGCAGCAGCCCGTAGGTGAGCACCGCGAGCACCAGGAACCAGCGCCAGGAGCGCAGGTGCTCGGCGCTCATGATGAACATCGGGTCCTTCAGGCTGATGCGGGTGCCCTCCACCTGCGCCAGCGTGGGCACGCCGACCCCCTCGCCGAACAGCCAGGACCAGGGCAGCGCGATCAATTGGGCGAGTCCGTGGATGGTGCCGGGGGAGACGTTCAGTGCCGAGCCCCAGCCGAAGGCGAGGTCGGTGAACCACTCCAGCGCAATGGTCGCGACGATGGCACCGATGTTGAAGCCGATGCCGAAGAGTTGCGCCGGAATCAGCATGGGCAGGTAGGCCGCCGGGCCATAGAGCACGAACTGGCGGGTGATGAGCCCCTTGTGGGCCCGGGCCTCCTCGCGCACGTCCGGCGGCATCTGGGCCAGCCGCTGGCGCTGCACCCAGCGCGCCGCGGCACCGAACAGCGGCTTCAGCAGGTGCCCGAACAGCGAGAGGTCCTGCACTGCCGCCTGCACGGCGCGCGAGCGGCGGCTGTACCAGGTGGCCGCCGTGCCCGCCAGCAAGAGCACCTGGAGGATGACCAGCACGAACACGTACCAGGACACGTTCACCGGCCGATCGCCTTCATACTGCAGCAGCGCGGCGGCGACGCCCACGCCGCCGAGGAAGCCCAGCACGCCGAGTCCGACCGCCACCAGGCGCTGTCCGCGCGCGAAGGCGGCGCCCGGCAGGAGCGCCTTGAGCGACGGGTCCTCGGCGCCGCGGCGGATGCCGAGCCAGCGCCGCAGCGCCGCGCTGCGGTGCGCCGGCCTGTGCTCTGCGGTGCTCAAGCGCGGCGCAATCCGCTCGCGATAGAGGCGGCGGTCGCGCTCGGCGAGCCGCTTGCGCTCCGCCGGGTCGGCGCGCAGCTTGTCGTCGTCGCGGTCGACGAAATAGTCGAAGTCCAGCAGGTCCGGCAATTGCCAGCGCTCGGTGTCGGGCTCCGCGGTCGCAGGCTGTGGGGCGGTGCGGTGGGCGGCGGGTTCCATAGTGCTTGGATGGCTCGCGCGGGCTAGCGGGCGTCGGGAGATGGGGCTGGACGCGCAGCGGCGCTAGCCTGCGGCACGTCGTGAGCCAAGCGTGCACGTTATACCGCGCCTCGCCGACCGATCAAGGCCAGGAATCAACTGGCGGTTCAATAAGAAGATCGATAACTAGATCAACGGGGTGCGAACACATCGGGGAGACGCATCGCGGAGACAGATCGCGGAGACAGATCGTGGAGTCACAGCGGGGAGACAGGGCGACACCGCGGGGCGACAATGGGGTGGCCGCCAGCAGCCGGAGGTCCAAGCCCAGATGCAGAGCCAGACCCGTCCACGCGGCCGGCGCCGCGCAGCGGCGCCAGCGCCACTACTGCAAGCGCTGGACGACGGCGCCGACGCAGCGCTGCTGCGCGAGGCGCTGGCCCATGACCACTACCGGGCGGTGGCGCGCGCCGCCGAGCTTGCCGGGGACGGCTTGCACTACGATCTCGAGGCCGCGCTGATGGATGCCTTCCGTCGCCTTGCGGCCCGGGACCACAAGCATGATCCGGGCTGCATGGCCAAGGGTGCCATTGCCCGTGCCCTGGTGGCGTTGGACTGCCTCCAGGCCGGCTTCTACCGAGAGGGCATAGTCCTGCGCCAGCGGGAGCCGGTGTGGGGCGGCAGTGTCGACACCGCCGCCGACCTGCGCGCGAGCTGCGCCATGGGGCTCGCCGCGGCCGGCGATGGCGCGGCGCTGCTCGACCTGGTAGACCTGCTGGCGGATCCCGAGCACCGTGCCCGCATCGGCGCGGTACGCGCCATCGGTTGCACCCAGCCGCTCGCGGCCGCGGCGGTGCTGCGCACCAAGGCACTGCTCGGGGATCCAGAGTCGGAAGTGATCGGCGAGTGCTTCCGCACGCTGCTGGCGCTGCCCACCGACGGTGCGCCCGCGTTTGTCGCCCGCTGGCTCAGGGTGCCGCCTGGCCCAGGCTCGGGTAGGGGACTGCACGGCTCGAGCGGCGCCGACGAGGAGCTCGCCGAGCTCGCCGCGCTGGCCTTGGGCGAGTCGCGTCAGGAAGCGGCCGTGGCCCTGCTGCGCAGGCACTGGGAGGCCGAGCCGCTGCGCCGCCCGTCGGATCGCGTGCTGCTGCGCGCCGCGGCCATGGCGCGCTTGCCCGCGGCCTTCGATTGGCTGCTGGGGCTCGTCGCCGTGGCGGACAGGACCACTGCCACCTGGGTCATCGAAGAGCTGGCGCCCTATTGCCATAATCCCCGGCTCGCCGACGACCTGCGCGCAAGGCTCGCGACCCGTGGCGATCCTGACCTGCTGGCCGCCGTCGCCGCCCGCTTCGAGGGATCGGAAGACGGCCGGGAGCCGACACCCTGAGCTGGGCCGAGACCCTGGTGGTGCGGCGATGAATCAGCTCCGCGCTGCCGGCCGCCAATGGCCGTGCAGCGCCGCCTCGGGCGGTAGTGGCTCGGACCACAGGTAGCCCTGGCCCCAGTCGCAGCCGAGCCGGCGCAAGGTTTCCAGCTCCGCGACGCGCTCGACGCCCTCGGCCACGACGTTCTTGCCGAGCGAATGGGCCATGGCCAGCATGCCCGCCACCAGGCGCCGGTCGCGCTCGGCGGTGACGCCGCGGATGAAACAGCGGTCGATCTTGAAGGTATCGAGCGCGAGCTCGCGCAGTTGCGCGAGCGAGCTCATGCCGCTGCCGAAGTCGTCCAGCGCGATGCGGATGCCGCCTTCGGCCAGCTGGTGCAGGGACTGCCGCATGCTGGGCGTTGTGCGCATCAGCACGGATTCCGCGACCTCCAGCACCAGCCGGCTCGGCGCCACGCTGGCCCCTTGCAGCTGATCCAGGAGCGCGCGTGCGAACCAGCGCGCCCCCAGGTCGGCCGCTCCCACGTTGACGGACAGCACCGGACCAGGGTCGCCGGCGCCTGGCTCGGCCTGCAGGAGCGCCACCGTCTGGTGCATCACGGCCGTGGTCACGGCGCGTATCAGGCCGTTCTGCTGCGCGGCGTCGATGAAGTCCAAGGGCTGCAGTAGGCGGCCGTCGGCCGTGCGCCAGCGTGCCAGCACCTCATAACGCGGTGCGCCGCCGGCGGCGGCGATAGGCACCAGCGGCTGCAACCGGATCTCCACTGCGTCCTTGGGGTTGCTGCCCACGACTTCCCGTGCAACCTCCAGGCGCGCCAGCGCGCGCTGCTGCAGGCCGCTGTCGAAGGCGCGCACACAGTTGCGTCCCGCGCCCTTGGCCTGGTAGAGGGCCATGTCGGCCTGCTTGAGCAAGTCGGTCCCGGCCGAGCTGCCATGGCCCAGGGTGATGCCCATGGACACGGTGACGGAAAAGCGATCCTCGCCGGCGACTATGGGCCTGCGGAATGCCTCGACCACGCGCTGGGGCATGGCGTCCAGGGCGTCCTCATGGCCGGTGGGCAGCAGCAGGGCGAACTCGTCGCCGCCGAGCCGCGCCACCACCGCGCTGTCCGGCAGCGCGCCGACGATGCGCTTGGCGGCGGCGGTGAGCAGCACGTCGCCCTTGTCGTGTCCCAGGGTATCGTTGATGGACTTGAAATGGTCGATGTCCAGCAGTCCGACGCCAAACACCGCGCCGGTGTCGGCGGCCTGGTCGAGGGTGGCGGTGAGCAGCTCGCGGTAACGCTCGCGGTTGGGCAGTCCGGTGAGGCCGTCGCGCAGGGCGAGTACCTCGAAGTGAGTGGCGCTGGCGACGATGACTTCTTGTGTGAGGCTGCGCAGTGCCTCGGCGGTGCCGAGCTCCAGCCGGCTCCAGGGGCGGGCATGCTGGGTGCGCTCCTCGGTCCACACCCGCAGCGCGACGTCCGCCCCGGTCTTGCCGTCGGGGGTGGCGCCCGGCAGGCCCGCCGGATCCGAGCCCCAGCGCACCATGTGGCGGTCGCGCCGGCGCCCGAACAGCATGACGTACTCCTCGGCGGTGCCGATGAACACGGCAATGACACCGGCGAGCCGATCGGGATAACGGGCCGCCGGGTCGAACTCACTCGACAGGCAGTCGGTGCTCCAGATGCCGCCGCCGCGCCCGCGCAGGAAGCGCAGCAGCGCCTGCTGCTCCAGGCCGCTGAGCCGCAGGCCGCCGTCGTCCGCCAGCGGCAGGTCGCGATGGAAGATCTGCATGGAGTCCGCGTTCAGCAGACCGCGCAGCAGCGCTTCCTTGCCGAGGAAGCCCTGCGGAAAGGGCTTGCGCACGTCGATGCGCCCGATGACGCCGTTGATGGCCGCCATGCCGCGCTCGCGGGCGTGCAACCGGGCGCGCTCGTCCAGCAGCACAATGCGCGCCGACACCAGGGTGGCCAGCTCCACCAGCCGCCGGCGCAGCGCGAAGGTCACCGGATGTGGGCGTCGGTGATGGCAGATGATGAGCCCCCAGAGCCGGCCGTCGCAGACGATCGACAGGGACAGGCTGCCGTTGACGCCGAAGCGCTCCAGGTAGGCGCGGTGCTGCGGCGACTGAGTGCGGAGCTGCGCGGCGCCGATGTCGATGGCGGTGGGGTCGCCGTCGCGGGCAAGGAGGGGCACCTCGCCGTGGTCGCGACTGGGTGCATAGCGTAGCGGCACCTCGGCGTAGAGCGCGCGGGCCTGGCGTGGCACGTCCGTGGCCGAGTAGCGCAGGCCGAGCAGCACGGGCAGGGTGCCGGGCGCCAGGTCCTCGGCGATGACCACGCCATCGCAGTTGGGCTCGAAGCGATAGGCCAGCACGCGCTCGAAGCCGCTCAGGTGGCGCACCGCCCGCAGGGTGCGGCTGCACACGCGCTCGATATCGGCGAGCCGCGACAGCTCCAGGCCGAAGGCGCTGAAGTCGAACCCTTCGAGGCGCGCGTCCTGGCTCAGGTCCGCGTGCGCCTCGATCTCCAGCAGTAGCCGCTCGCGCCAGGGTGTGAGGCGCAGGTCCAGCTCCAGGCCCATGCCGCCAGGTTGCGGCGGGGCGCGGAAGACGCTCGGACAGAAGTCGCCGGGATTGTCGCGCCGGGACGCCAGACAGGCCCTGAGACCGCCGTCGCCCGCCGGCAGCAGCCTGTCTAGGCCTGCACCGAGCGCGGCCTCCGGCGGCTGACCCAGGAAGCGCTCCGTGTTGGCGCCGGCGGCGATCACTTCGGCTCGCTGCGGGTCCAGCACCAGCAGGCAGCCGTAGGGCTGAAGGCTGGCGCAATGCGCGATGGGCTCGGCCTCGCACTGGGACAGGATCTTGCCGTCCGCATCGGCGCGAAGGGCACGCACGGGCAGCAGGTCCAGCTCCGTCCGAGTGAGGGCGTCCAGCGGGGCGGGCGCGTCCATGTCCACCTTGAGGGGCGGTGAATCCTGGGCAGACATGGCCGTTCTCGCCGGGCGGGCCATGCTGCCTCAGACCGGCCCATGGGCGCGGCCGTTGAGGCGCCGCTGTGCCAGGTGCAGCGCGGCGGAGTCCAGCTCGCCGTCGCCCTGACCCACGAGCGCATTCAGCAGCTGCGCGACTAGCGCGGTGCCGGGTAGGCCAAGGCCCAGCTCATGCAGGGTTTCCTGGACGATACGCATGTCCTTCTGGTGCAGCACCGCCTTGAAGCCCGGCCGGTAGTCGCCCGCCAGCATGCGCCGGCCGTGCACCTCGAGGATGCGACTCCCGGCGAAGCCGCCGAGCAGCGCGTCGCGCACGCGGGTACCGTCCACGCCCGCGGCCTCGGCCAGTAGCAGTGCCTCGCCGATGCCGGCGATGGTCTGGCCCACGACGATCTGGTTGCAGGCCTTGCATACCTGCCCGGCGCCCTGACCACCGATATGCACGATGCTTCGGCCCAGGATCTCGAGCCAGGGCTTGGCGCGCGCGAAGGCCGGCGCTGGCCCGCCCACCATGATGGACAGGGTGCCGTCGCGAGCGCCGATGTCGCCGCCGGAGACCGGGGCGTCCAGCATGGTCACGCCGGCGTCCGCGAGCCGGGCGGCGATGCGCCTGGTGGCCGACGGCGAGATGGTGCTCATGTCCACGACCAGACTGCCGGGGCTGCTGCCGGCGATGACCGCACGCGGATCATCCGGCCCGGAGCCCAGCACCACCTGCTCCACATCCGCGGTATCGGACAGCATCGTGAAGACCACGTCGGACTTGCGAGCCACCGCGGCCGCGCTGTCACAGGCCTCGGCACCGGCGTCAGCGAGCGGCACCAGCGCCTCCGGACGGCGCGCATAGACCGCCAGCCGATGGCCCGCCGCAATCAGGTTGAGTGCCATGGGCCGGCCCATGATGCCGAGGCCGATGAAGCCGATGCGTGTCGCCATCTGCTTGCCTTCCCGCGATTGACATGCCGTCAGCGTACAAGCGTACAGTTTACGCCGATGGTGGCGCTGCATGTGCAGCCGCCGGCGCGAGGCGAGCCCCAGATGCGCTTCCCCTTGGCGTCGGCCGATCGCGCTCCCGAACCAAGGCGATCGCGATCCTCGAGCATCAGCGCTATCGCTATGGAAGCTTGATTTGGATCAATTGCAGGCGGCTTGGGGTTTCCCCAACATCTAGGTCTCCCTATACTCCGAACCACAATATCTA
Organism: Chromatiaceae bacterium; assembly: GCA_028277905.1. Lineage (GTDB taxonomy): Bacteria > Pseudomonadota > Gammaproteobacteria > Chromatiales > Chromatiaceae > Thiohalocapsa. Next base: position 9,276 of record JANQFI010000460.1, read on the forward strand.
GTGCTTCAAAGATTCCGGGGAGGATTGGCATGGGCGAACAGAGCGCGGCGCTGGCGGTGCTGCCGACGCGGGTGGTGAAGCGCGACGGGACGGAGGTGGCCTTCGACGCCGGCAAGATCGAGCTCGCCATTCTAAGTGCCGGGCGCGCCACCGGCGAGCTCGACGAGCTGGAGGCGAAGCTCCTGACCGCACAGGTGGTCAAGGTGCTGGCGCATCGCCACGGCAGCCCATCGGGAGCAAAACCGGGCCAGCAAAGCCTGCCGGACATCGAGGGCATCCAGGACGTCGTCGAGCAGACGCTCATCGCCGCCAACCACTTCGAGACCGCCCGCTCTTACATCGTCTACCGCGAGCAGCGCGCCAAGCTGCGCGCCGACCGCCGCACCCTGGTCGATGTGTCGAGTTCCATCAACGAGTACCTGGACCGCTCCGACTGGCGTGTGTCGGCCAACGCCAACCAGGGCTATTCGCTCGGCGGGCTGATCCTGAACACCTCCGGGAAGATGATCGCGAACTATTGGCTCAACCACGTCTATCCGCCGCAAGTGGCTGAGGCACACCGCAACGGCGATCTGCACATCCATGACCTGGACATGCTGTCCGGCTACTGCGCCGGCTGGTCCCTGCGCAGCCTGCTGGCCGAGGGCCTGAACGGTGTGCCGGGCAAGGTGGAGGCGGGGCCGCCCAAGCATATGTCGAGCGCCGTCGGCCAAATCGTGAACTTTCTGGGCACGCTGCAGAACGAGTGGGCAGGTGCCCAGGCATTCTCCAGCTTCGACACCTACATGGCGCCCTATGTGCGCGTGGATCGGTTGCCCTATGCGCAAGTCAAGCAGTTCATCCAGGAGCTGATCTACAACCTCAATGTGCCCTCGCGCTGGGGCACACAGACCCCCTTCACCAATCTCACCTTCGACTGGGTGTGCCCTCAGGACCTGCGCGAGCAGGTGCCGGTCATCGGCGGCGAGGAGCAGCCCTTCACCTACGGCGGGCTCCAGGCCGAGATGGACATGATCAACCGGGCCTACATCGAGGTGATGACCGAGGGCGATGCCAAGGGCCGCATCTTCACCTTCCCGATTCCGACCTACAACATCACGGACGACTTTCCGTGGGACAGCGAGAACGCGGAGCGGATGTTCGCGATGACGGCGAAGTATGGCCTCCCCTACTTCAGCAACTTCCTCAGCTCCGACATGGAGCCGCACATGGTCCGCAGCATGTGCTGCCGGCTGCGCCTGGACGTGTCGGAGCTGCTGAAGCGCGGCAACGGCCTGTTCGGCTCCGCCGAGCAGACGGGGTCGTTGGGCGTGGTCACCATCAACTGCGCTAGGCTCGGCTACACCCATGCCGGCGACGAGGCGGGGCTGCTCGAGCGCCTGGACGGGCTGATGGAGCTGGCGAAAAAGGGCCTGGAGCTCAAGCGCAAGGTGATCCAGCGGCACATGGACGCCGGACTCTTCCCCTACACCAAGCGCTATCTCGGCACCCTGCGCAACCACTTCAGCACCATCGGCGTCAACGGTATCAACGAGCTGATCCGCAACTTCACCCGGGATGCCGAGGACATCACCACCCAATGGGGTCACGCCTTCGCGGCACGCCTGCTGGATCAGGTGCGCGAGCGGATGGTCGCCTTCCAGGAAGAGACCGGGCACCTGTACAACCTGGAAGCGACGCCGGCGGAGGGGACCACCTACCGCTTCGCCCGCGAGGACAAGAAGCGCTATCCGGGCATCCTGCAGGCCGGCAGCGAGCAGGCGCCCTACTACACCAACTCGTCCCAGTTGCCGGTGGGCTACACGGACGACCCCTTCGAGGCGCTGGCCATGCAGGAGGAGCTGCAGTCGAAGTACACCGGTGGCACCGTGCTGCACCTGTATATGGGCGAGCAGATGAGCTCCGCCGAGGCCTGCAAGCGCCTGGTGCGTCGTGCGCTCACCAATTTCCGTCTGCCCTATGTCACCGTGACCCCGGTCTTCTCCATCTGCCCCCACCACGGCTACATCGCCGGTGAGCACGAGTTCTGCCCGAAGTGCGATGCGGAGCTGGTGGAGCACAAGAGAAAAGGGCGTGCCGAGGCACGAGGAGCGAGGGAAGAGAAGACAGCCGGCGTCCTCTTTGGGCAAGCAGGAGTGGATTCGGTGGACCGGCGCGCGCCGGGATAGCAGAGAGCCGGGTCGACGGCCTTGGGAGCACTGCTGAAATAGCTTGGGTGCAGAAGATACAGGGCGGATCAGCGACGCGCATGCACCAGCGGCGCCGACTTTCGTGCCTGGTGCTTCGCGCCCTGTGCGACCACCCCCATCCAGATTCGTAGCAATTTCAACCAACGAGGACCTGAGAGATGATCATCGAAGGCATTGAAATCCACGACCAAGAGCGCACGCGCTGCGAGGTCTGGACCCGTGTCATGGGGTACCACCGCCCGGTGTCTGCGTTCAACCTTGGCAAGCAGTCCGAGCACGGTGACCGGGTCTGTTTCAGCGAGCAGCCGAGCGGCCTGCGCGCCGAGCGCCGGCGCCGGGCGGAGGCCGCCTGAGTCGGCCTGGGCTCTGGGGGTGAAGGCGATGACGACCGCCAGCGCCAACGCGGAGCGGCTAAGGATCGGCGGTCTGACGCCGCTCAGCAGCCTCGACTACCCGGACGAGCTGGCGGCGGTCATCTACTGTCGTGGCTGCCCCTGGCGCTGTCCGTACTGCCACAACGCCGACCTCCAAGACGCGCGCGGGCCGTCCGTGCCGACTTGGCCCGAGGTCACGGCCTTCCTGCAGCGTCGCCGCGGTCTTCTGGACGCCGTGGTGTTCTCCGGCGGCGAGCCTACCGCGCAGCTCGCACTGCCCGCCGCAATGGCCGAGGTGCGGGCCATGGGCTTCAAGGTCGGCCTGCACACGGGCGGCGCCTACCCACAGCGGCTCGAGCAGATCCTGACGCTGGTCGACTGGGTGGGCCTGGACATCAAGGCCCTGCCCGCCGACTACCCACGCGTCACAGGTGTGCCAAGATCCGGTGAGTGGGCCTGGCAGAGTCTAGGCTTGCTGTTGGAGGCCGGCGTCGACTCTGAGGTTCGCACCACGCCGATGCCCGGCATGGATGAGCCGGCATCCCTGCAACCACTCCTGGATCGACTCGCGGCCAGCGGCGTCCGCCGCTATGCCCTACAGCAGTGTCGACCGGTCGCTCAGGCGGACGCCTCGCCGAAGGGGCGCAGGCTGAGGGCGTCCGACCCGGATATCGCCCCTGCCGCCGAGCGGTTCGCACGCTTCACGTTGCGAGCGGCTTGACTCGGCGCCACCGCGGACCTCGCGGTTGGCGGTCGTCGGCCACCGAGCTCGTCTGTCCCCCAGTAGGCTGACCTCTTTCCGAGCTCTTTGGAAGCGCGTAGGGTCTAAGGCGATTTCTGTCAACAAACATACCGCCTGGCTTGTCTTCTCGCCCGCCATCTTTGTCGCGGCAACGCGTACATAGAACGACTATGCACGCGCTGCCGCTTCGCGAAGGTGGACGAGAATCCTGCGCCATTCGGTCTGTTTGTTTCCGGCAATCGCCTAAGACCAACCAGGGCGATGCGAGAGCAGGGCGCTCAAGGTGTTGAACAGGTCATAGGATCGGGGATGGCATTCGCGCCCTTGCCTCAGATACCGCCGAGACTTCCGGTATTGCTGCCATGTCTCAGGGCTACAGCGTCAAGGAGTGCTTCCTGACCCTTCAGGGTGAGGGTGCCCGAACCGGGCGTGCCGCGGTCTTCCTGCGCTTTGTCGGCTGCAACCTGTGGTCCGGCCGCGAGCAGGACCGGACCGGGGCGGTCTGCGACTTCTGCGACACCGACTTTCGTGGCATGGATGGCCCAGGAGGCGGGCGCTTCGACGCGGCCGGGCAGCTCGCCGACCATGTCGCGGCCCTTTGGACCGGGGCCGGGGCTGCGGGCCGCGCAGGCGAGGCGGGGCGCTACGTCGTCTGCACCGGGGGCGAGCCCTTGCTGCAGCTTGATGCACCGCTCTTAAACGCCCTGCACGCCCGCGGCTTCGAGATCGCCGTCGAGACCAACGGCACCCTGGCAGTGCCCGCCGGTGTGGACTGGATCTGCGTCAGCCCCAAGGCTGTGGCACCGCTGGTGCAGCGCTCCGGCAACGAGCTCAAGCTCGTCTATCCACAGCCCGAGGCGCCGCCGGGGCGCTTCGCGGACCTGGACTTCCGATACTTCTTCTTGCAGCCCAAGGACGACCGGTACCGCGCCGAGCACACCACCGCCGCGGTGGCTTACTGCCTGGCGCACCCGCGCTGGCGGCTGAGCCTCCAGACCCACAAGCTGATTGGAATCCCTTAGGCGATTGCCGGAAACAAAGATACCGAATGGCGCGGGATTCTCGTCCGCCTTCGCGAAGCGGCAGCGCGTGCA
>JANQFI010000462.1 GCA_028277905.1 Chromatiaceae bacterium
CAGCGGGCGCATAGTCGAGCTCTGTGCCCGCTGCCGCGACGCAGAAGGCGGGCGAAAAGACAAGCCAGGCGGTCTGTTTGTTGACAGAAATCGCCTGAGACCGCCTCGGCGACTCCATGGCCCCTGTCTGGCGCACCGGTCGGCGCGTGAGCGGTCCAACGCCGATTGTTATGATGCACCGGCAAAGGCCCATGGACAGACACATGCCCATCGACTCACCGACCTGGTCTTCCGTACCTGTTCTGCTGATCGCCGGGCTGTCGCTGGCGGCGGCCGCCGCGGCACAAGAGCGCGGCATCCAGGATCTGGATCTGCGTGTGACCGCCGCAGACATCGAGCCCGCCGTCATCGTCAGGGAGTACGACAACCGCAGGGTGGAGGAGTACAGCGTCAACAACAATACCTACATGGTCAAGATCACGCCGACTGCCGGCGCGCCCTACTACCTCGTGGACCAGGATGGCTCCGGCGACATGGAGTGGCGCCGCAACGCGCCGGGCGGAGACATGCAGGTCCCGCAGTGGACCCTATTCAGTTGGTGACCCGAGGAAAAGCATCCATGAACCCGAACGCCATCCCGCCCCGAGGCCACGGGCGCGCGCGCGCGGCCCTGCTCGCCTGCACCTTGCTGCTCGCCGGCACGGCCGGCGCCGGCACCGTGGAAGAGGTCCGCGAGCGCGGCAGGCTGCGCTGCGGCGTCAACGGCGAGGTACCAGGCCTGTCCTTGCGCAACCAGACCGGCCAGTGGAGCGGACTGGACGTAGACTTCTGCCGCGCCGTCGCCACCGCCGTGCTGGGCGACCCGGAGGCGCTCGCGCTGGTGCCGGTGAGCTCCGAGGAGCGCTTCGCCGCGGTGCGCGCCGGCAACGTCGACCTGCTGGCGCGCAATACGAGCTGGACGGGTCAGCGCGATATCGCCGAGGGGGTCAGCTTCGTCGGCGTGCTCTACTACGATGGCCAGGGCTTCATGGTGCCGCGCATGACCGACACCATCAGCGCCCTGGAACTGGACCGGGCCAGGGTCTGCGCCATCGCCGGCAGCACCAGCATCGACAACGCCAAACGCTACTTCACTCGCCACCGCATGGCGCTGGAGCTGGTGGTCCATCCCGATCTCGCCGCTGCCGCCGCGGCCTATCTGGACGGCAAGTGCACGGCACTCACCACCGACCGCTCCCAGCTGCACGCCCTGCGCGCGACCCTGGATAACCCCGCCGCGCAGCGCATCCTGCCGGAGGTCATCTCCAAGGAGCCGCTCGGACCCCTGGTGAGAGACAACGACCACCGCTGGTTCGACCTGGTGCGCTGGACCCTGTTCACGCTCGTGGAGGCGGAGGAGCTCGGCATCGACGCCGGGAATGCACTGGGCGCGAAGCACCGCGCCGAGAGCGACCGGGTGCGCGCGCTGTTGGACCTGGACGGCAGGACGTCCTCGGTGCTCGGCATCGAGCCGGCCTGGGGCTACCGGGTGATCCGCCAGGTGGGCAACTATGGCGAGGTATTCGAGCGCAACCTCGGCGCGACCTCCGGGCTCGGCATCAAGCGCGGGCTGAACGCCTTGTGGTCGGATGGCGGGCTCATGTACGCACCGCCTACGAAATAACCGAACCGCAGTGGGCCCAGACCCCGGGCATGCTCGCGGGGGGACGACGACGGCAGCGCCAAGGCATCGACAACAGTACGCCTAAGCCGATTTCTGTCAACAAACAGACCGCCTGGCTTGTCTTCTCGCCCGCCTGCTTTGTCGCGGCAACGCGCACAGAGAACAACTATGCACGCGCTGCCGCTTCGCGAAGGCGGACCAGAATC
>JANQFI010000464.1 GCA_028277905.1 Chromatiaceae bacterium
CGTGACGTGGTAGAAGGCTCCCGGGAACTCGATGCGCAGCGGCCTGGACATGTGTCTATCTGTAGTCGAGAGACGCGGAGGCTACAAGGCTAGACCTGACCCAGTCTCCGTGACCCCGTCTCTGACCCCGTCTCTCTTGAGAGACGCGGAGGCTACAAGGCTAGACCTGACCCAGTCTCTCTTGACCTGACCCAGTCTCTCTTGCAGTCTCTCTTGACCCAGTCTCTCTTCATGACCCCGTCTCTCTTTCGGTTGCCATCAAGAACGATGTTGCAGGCCCCGCGCTCGGCAACATCATCGAAGTCAGCGCAAGAACTGACCTGAGCGAACGGACGTGCGTGATGCCTCGCCCCACACGCATCCACATCGCCGGCGCCGCAACCGCAGACGGCATCCCGCCGCAGGTGCCGGCCGTGGGCACTTGAGCGTCGTCGAGAACAGCCGGTGGGCCGCTCCTTCCTGCCCGCCCAGCCGATGTCGGGGGTGGGCGGCCCGACACGCTTGGAGCATCGGTGCCGTTCACGCGCCGAGGCTAGTATTCCCCGGTCGACAGTCGATCATGCCGAAGAGATCCAGCCATGCCCGCCATGACAGTCGAGATCCCCGACGTCCTCGCGGCATTCATCGATCTGGCCGAGCATGCCAGGGACCGCGGCTTCTCCCGGAACCTCTCGCCTGCTGACACCGCTCCGCGGGGTCACCTGTGCTCCGGCGCTCCGCGCTACGGGCAGAATTACTCGACTTGGCGGCTGCCACGCGCAAGCGGACCTGACCCTAGAGCAGACAGCGCCGAGCGCCCGTAGATGCGCGGCACCGCGGGAGCGGTATCGCGAGGCGGAAATAGAAGTAGCTCGGGGGCCCGCCCAGGCTCAGCTCCGCTTGCCTTGATCGTCAGCGCGCCGCTCAGCGAGCATCTTGCGGACACACGCCTCCAGCGGATCGAGGTGCTCCTCGATGACCGCGACGACCGTCCGGGGGTCAATATCACCGAGAGAGTTGTGCACGAGGATGTTTCGGAAGCCGCTGATTTCCGTCCAGGGGATGGACGAGCAGAGGGTTTCCTTGCGATCCGGCAGCAGCTGTGTGGCCTCCGACAATGTCTGCAAATTGTGCAGAGCAGCGTCGTACAGGATCTCGTCCTGCGTCAGGTCGCCCCGCGCCTGAATGCGTCTCACCTTCGCGATTGCATCGAGTATATGCAGCGCATGGGGCTGCCAGGGCTTGCTCACAGATCCACCGCCTCCTCCAGCACCCGGTCGCGGATATGCCGATTCAACTCATGCTCCGGAATCACCTCTACCGGGCGACAAACCAGCGCCGCCAGACGTTGCGCCAGAGGCAAGCGTTGACGGAAGAGGTCATACCCAGGCGGAAAATCCACCAGAAAATCCACGTCACTGTCCGGGCCGTCCTCCCTCCTTGCAACCGAGCCGAACACGCGGATGCGGCGTGCACCGTAGGTCTCACCCAATGCGCGGATGCGTGCCCCATTGGCGGCGAGCTCGTCGAGCAGCATCGCCAAGCCTTCGATGGTTACATCGACCAACGCAGATGATGGCATAGGCCGGTGGTCTCCGACAGGCGCGCCTGTGCGGGCGCTAGCAGGCCTTCCTTGACCAGAAAGACCGCGAGCCGCTGGTCTGCCCGAGCTGCGGAGCGGACCTGCGCCGCATCGTCTTCGTCACCGATGCCGCGCCCATCGAGCGGATTCTCGAGCACATCGGTGCGCCGCCGCGCCCACCGCCGATCGCCCCCGGGCGTCCCGGCGCTACGCCAGTCGGTTCGATGGGCCTGCACCGCTTGGGTAGCAGCCCAAACCGTCCTGGCTTGGGCGTTCGCTGCGCCATCGCAGCTCACCCGCCCGCCTGGGACGATGCGCCGGAGCCGATGCCGGACTGGGACCGCCTCGGCCAGCCCGAGCCCGGCTTGGAGTTTGATCAGCGCATCTCCTGGTAGCCGCCATCATCGGCGATCGATGGCGTACCCGCCCTCTATCTCGGCTCTGCCCGCTGCGCCGCGCTATCCCCCTCACAAGCAGACCGAAACGGGCCCTTTGGCTGCTCGACCGCACCACCAGCACGCGCCTTGGCACCCCCGTTGCATCTTGACCGAGGTTCCCGCCCTGGTTAGCCGCTCCAATCAGATCGCCCTGGCCCCACAGGGTCACTTGAATTTCCTATCCGTTAACGGCCGGTCTGCTCGACCAACGCGCGTATCAGCAGGTCATGGGCTGCCAGCAGGTCCTCCGCGGAGCCGGGGTCCCGGGTCTGCATTGCCTCATACGTGGCAAAGGCATGTTGGACCTCCTGGATCTCGCGGGGGTGCCCCAGCACCCGTTTGCCGGCGATGACCGCCGTCACCTGGTCCAGTGCGAGGCGGTTCTGCTCGATGGCCAGCGATGCCTGGATGGGGCGAATGCGCTATTGGCGGCGCAGGCGAGGTGGCAACCGCCGTTCGGCCAGCACGCTGTAGCGACCGAGGGCCTCGCCGATCTCGGCGACTCGGACCAGTATGGCCGGCTTGATGCTGTGGTGCGGCTGGTACGAGGTGTTGCACTCACAACGCCTGCTTGTTCTTCTCGCGCACGCGCAGATAGATCTCCTCCATCAGCTCGATGAAGGAGGTGTCTTTGTCCCAGAATGGCGGGTAGTCGCCGCCCTTGCGGATCAGGATCGCGGGGAGCTCGGCCGCGAGCATGGCCGGGAGGTCGCGGGGCAGGCGTTTGGCGCCATGCCAGAAGGCCTGGTAATCGGGCATGTTGGTCGTGGTCTCGGGCGTGGGAAAATAGCTGTCGGTGGCGACCGGCTCCGGGGGGGCGCTATCGTCGAGGCCGTCCAGGGCATGTCCAAGCGGGGTCCGCTTCAGGGCGGCGCGCAGCTGCTCGCGGTTGAGGCCGCGCAGCTCGAACAGCAGCAAGGGGTCGTGGTCGAGCTGGCGGGCGAGGCGGTAATAGACGCCGGCGATGTGCTTGCAGGGGTGGGCGTCGTCGGGGCAGGAGCAGTCGGTGAGGTTGAAGTCCTGTCGATTGCGGGGGAGCAGGGCTTGGCCAGTTCCGGAACCGGTCTCAGTGCCCGCAAAGGCCGATTCGATGTCGTCCGGCATCTCGTTCATCAACAGGCGTGCGATCAGGTCGGCGCGACCGCCGATATGGGCGATGACGCGAGCCCAATCGGATTTCGTCAGTGGCGTCATTTGGATGCGGGTCTGATACTTGGGCTCCTCGTAGACGCCGAAGTAGGGATTGACCTTGCCGCGCACTGTCGCCCTGACCATGCCGTTGATGATGGCGAATTCGAGGATGCGGTTGACGCCGCTGTAGCCGCGTCCGCGCTCCAGGCGACGGCGGTCTGTAAAGGCCTCCAGGGCCTCCAGGAAGCGGCTGCCCCACCAAGTTCTTCCTGCGTTGCTCATCTGGGTCACCTAGGAACTAAGTCAGCCGGCGTCGGTGGATGCGCTGCGCTTATCCACCCTTATCAATAACTGACTACAGCGCATTGTTCTTGCGTTAGGTCATCACCGCCTCGCGATTGAGGCGGATCAGGTCTCGGAAGCGGTCGTTGTCGAGCCGCGTCAGCCAGGATTCGTCGCTGCCGACGATGGCGCCGGCCAGGGCCTTTTTGTCTTGGATCATGGCGTCGATGCGCTCCTCCAGGGTGCCGAGGGTGACGAATTTGTGCACGAACACGGTCTTTTGCTGGCCGATGCGGTAGGCGCGATCGCTGGCCTGGTCCTCGACGGCCGGGTTCCACCAGCGGTCGAAATGGAAGACGTGGTTGGCCCGGGTCAGCGTGATGCCGACGCCGCCGGCCTTGAGCGACAGCACGAACACGGACGGCTCGCCGTCCGGGTCTTGAAAGGCGGCGATCATCTGTTCGCGTCGGGTGCGGGAGGTGCCACCGTGCAGGTAGTAGGTGCAGTAGTGGCTGCCGCGGCGCAGGCTGCGCTCGAGCTGCTCGCCGATCTCGGTGAACTGGGTGAAGATCAGCACGCTGTCGCCCTCGACCATGACCTCGTCGAGCATGGCCTGCAAGCGTTCGAGCTTGTGCGAGCGCTCGGCGGTGAAGGCGCTGCCGTCTTGCAGGAACTGCGCTGGGTGGTTGCAGATCTGCTTGAGGCGCATCAGCGTGGAGAGCATCAGGCCCTGGCGCTCGATGCCGGACTTGTCCTCCAGCTGCTGCTCGACGTCGCGCACCACCGATTCGTACAGCGCCGCCTGCTCGCGGCTGAGGTTGCAGTAGGCGATGGCCTCCAGCTTGTCCGGCAGGTCGGCAATGATCGCCTTGTCGGTCTTGACCCGGCGCAGGATGAACGGCTCCACCAGGCGCTTGAGGGTGGCGGTCTGCACCGGGTCGTTGTCGCGCTGCACCGGCAGCTCGAAGCGCTTGCGAAAGCGTGCCGGGGTGTCGAGATAGCCGGGGTTGATGAAGTTGAAGATGGACCAGAGGTCGGTCAGCCGGTTCTCCACCGGCGTGCCGGTCAGGGCCAGGCGGTGGCGGGACGGGAGCTTGAGCAGGGCCCGGGTCTGGTCGGCCTTGGGATTCTTGATGTTCTGGGCCTCGTCGAGGACGACGCGATGCCAGTCGATGTCGGCCAGCAGCCTCTGGTCCCGCCGCACCAGGGCGTAGGAGGTGATGACCAGGTCGTTGTCGAGCGCATTGGCGCGGAATGCATCTGGGGCCTTGTCGCGGCGCGCGCCGTGGTGGATGAAGGTGCGCAGCCCCGGCGCGAAGCGCTCCACCTCCTTCTGCCAGTTGCCGATGACGGAGGTGGGCGCGACCAGCAGGGTCGGCGCGACGGGGTCCGCGCGGTCGCGTTCCTGCACCAGTCGGGCGATGACCTGCATGGTCTTGCCCAGGCCCATGTCGTCGGCCAGACAGCCGTTCAGCCCGAGCCCCTCCAGGAACCCGAGCCAGGCCAGGCCGCGCTTCTGATAGTCGCGAAGCTGCGCCTTGAGGCCCGCCGGGGTCTCCACCGGCTGCAGCCGGCTCTGGTCGCGCAGCCGCTCCAGCATGGTCGCCAGGGCCGCATCCCGGTCGACCTCGAAGGCGTCGTCCAAGGCGGTGCGCTGCAGGATCTCCTGCAGGCTCATGCTCGGGGTCTCGTCGCCGTGCTCGCGCCAGAAGGTGAGCATCTCCTGCATCCTGTCCCGGTCCAGCTCGACCCACTGACCGCGGAAGCGCACCAGCGGCGTCTTCGCCTCCACCAGCTGCTGCCATTCCTCGGCGCTCAGGGTCTGATCGCCGATGGCCAGCTCGTAGCGATACTGGATCAGATTGCTCAGGTTGACATGGCCGGCGCCGGGACTGCCGCCACTGGTCGCGGCCTTGCCCGACGAGGGGCGCAGCCGCAGCTTGACACGCTGGCGGCCCTTCGGCGTCCACCAGGCCGGGACGATGACGCGGTAGCCGGCATCCTCCAGCACCCAGGCGGCCTCCGTCAGGAAGCTGAAGGCCGCATCCAGCTCCAGCGCGACGGATTGCGGCTCGGCGCTGTTGAGCCCGGGCCAGAGCATCGGCACCATGCGGGCGGCCAAGCCGAGGTTCAGCAGCAGGCCGCGCTCGAAGTCGGCACCGAAGCGGGCGCGATGTGCGGCGCGCGCCGACTTGGTCGCGGACCAGTAGTCCGCCAGCGGCAGCTGGTGCGATGGGTCGTCGGCGGCGATGGCGACGAAGTGCAGGCGCCAGCCGTCGTCCAAGTCGGCGTTGTTGGCGACCCGCCCGGCGTCGGCCGGCTCGCTGTCCAGATCGCCGGCAGCGCCGGCCGGCGGCTCTGCGAGCCGAAAGCCCAAGCGAAAGGTCGCGGCCTCGTCGCCGCCGAGGATCCGCTCGCACCAGGCCTGCCAATGACGCTGCTTCTCCAGTGCGACCGCCGGCCAGGGACCGGCCGGCGTCCAGCAGACGGCCTCGGGCGCCAGGCAGGGGGCGAGCAGCGTGTCGTCGACCCGCCTTTGCAGCGCGGCGGGCCATTTGGTCTGCCGGATGAGCTGATCGAGCAGCACCTGGGCGCAGTGGCGCAGCAGGCTTGCGGGCTCAAATGCCCGTTGTGCGTCGGCGGCCGTCTTCTCGCCGGTCGCCGGACAGGCGCCGAGGCCGGCAGCGCAGGCAGCCGGCATGCGCTCGGTCGCCATCGCCAGCAGTGGGTCGTCGTCGCCCACCCCCCACTGCCAGCCGCCCCAGAGCTCCGGCGCGGGCAGCTTGCGCTTGCCCCGGGGCCTGGGCGGCTGCCGCCAGCGCAGCGCCGGCAAGTATTTGTCGCGCAGCAGGCGTTGCTTCAATGCTTGGGTGAACCAGTACCAGAACAGGAAGTCGCTGCCCGGCTGCAGATCGTCGACCGCGAAGGCGGCTAGATAGTGCAGGTCGCTGAGCTGCTTGATGGGCCGCTCCAGCGCGATGGTGTCGACCTCCCAGAGACGCGGCTCCGCGCCGGAGACGTCCACGGGCTCGGGCAGCACCCGGGCGATCTCGGGGCAGGGCAGCGGGCGCGCGCCGATGCTCGGCAAGCGCACCAGGCAAGGAAAGGGAGCGGTGGCGGACTGGCCGCCTGCGAGCCCGAGCCCGTCGAGTAGGGCCGGCCAGTCCGATCGCGGCAGCTGAGACGGATGCCGTTGCGACTCGGATTGCCGGCCGGCTGCCGCGGGCGCGCCGGCCTCGCACCACAGCCGCAAGGTCCCGGATTGAACGAAGTCGGGCCCCGTCTCCGGAAGCCAAAAGGCGTGCAGGATCTTCATGACCGGTATTGCAGCCTTGGCCAGCGAGCGGGTCAATCCGCCGGGCCAACTTCGTTGCTGAGGAAAAGAGGAAAGGGGAAGAAAAGCGGCCAGACACAATAAATCAATCAATTTACAGTGGCAATTCCCCCTGGCCCGAATCCTCGCCGGATGGCGGCTCATCCTGCTTGCACGGCCTACCCCGCTTGCGCAACTCCGGCCGCTGTCCCATCATCGCTGCAATCTCCCGATAGAAGCGGTCGTTACCGAGGGGTTGGTCCTGGTTCAGGGCCAGCCGCAGGTTGGCGAGCGGTTAGTCGTCGACGGCGCCACGGAACGGTTCGCGGTATGCGGCACGCCGCGCGTCGGCGCCGAGGCCGAGGTAGAGCGGATGCGCCGTCAACAGCGCATCCGGTTCGCCGAGGGCGATAGCACGGTCGCTGGACCAGCGGCAGAGGGCCGGATCGGCCACCATGCCGGCGTGGACCGGATTGAGCTCCATGTCGCCCTGGCATAGCAGCAGCTAGGTGTTGGCCTGCACCAGCGAGCACTGGTAGCGGCCGTCCCACGGGCTGCCGGTGCGCCCCTGGGTGTGGTTGACCTCGTGTAGGTACTGGCGGCCGACCGAGATCGGTACTTGCGGCACAAGCGCGGCTTGCTCCGGCCTGAGCAGCAGGTGGACATGCTTGGTCAACAGGACATGGGCGTGCCGCCGGCACCGCTCGCGCGCCAGTGCCGCGCACAGCCAGCCGAGCTAGGCGAGTCGGTCTTGGTCGTCGAACAAGCCGCTCGATTGTGGCCGCGCTGGACAATGTGCAGCGGCAAGCCGTCGATGTGGATACCTGTGCGACGAGGCCTGGGGTAAGACCAGTAGAAATTGAGCCTGGCCTGTCTCGCTCCAGAAAGTACAAAAGAGAGTACACTTTTTGGAAGCGCTCAAACAGCAACAATTGAAGTGGCTCGTTTGCCCTTGGTGCAACTAGCTATATTGCTCTAACTGTGCGTCCTTCGATAAGGATTGTCCTCCGACTGGTTGTCGCGGAGTAATAGCGAAACATGACAACAGCATGATTCGGAACTTTGGCCCGAGAGGCCGTCAAAAATACGACGACAACCCTCCATCGTAGAAGCCTATGACTCAAATCAGTATCGACATGCCCGACGACATCGCACAAGAGCTGTATCGTCGCGCCCCGCAGCAAGCAGACCGTCTCCGTCTCGTCGAGACGATCTTCCGCGAGTATTTTGCTGGAGCGGAAAAGGCTGGCGAGCTCGAATTGCTAAACGCAAACGCCGAAGCACTTAACCTCGAAGCAGAGGATGTTCTCGCCTATCAGGTGCGTCTTGAAAAGGGGTGAGCTCTACCGTGTAGCTCACCCGACAGCGCGAGATCCGAAGAAATCTCGCGTATTTGTGATCGTAAGTCGGCAAGTTTTACTCGATTCGCGTTTTTCAACAGTTATTTGTGCGCCAGTTTACACGGCCTACCACGGATTACAAACACAGGTTCCCGTCGGAACAAAAGAAGGATTGAAGCACGAATCGAGTATCCATTGCGACGAGCTGATAAGCTTGCCTAAGTCGGCGCTCACGAACTTCGTTGGTCGCCTAAACTTGGAGAAATCAATGCAACTCGCTAGTGCACTCGCAGTTGCCTTAGACATCGCAAAAGCCCGACAATAGCAAAACCTCCGACGCTTCAATGTCTGCCGGCGCTTGGACGCCGGCAGCCAATTGCGGAAGAGCGAAAAAGGAGCGACAAGGGGGCCAGGCTCAATTAACCAGGTAATCTACAGCGGCAACTCCCCCTGGCCCGAATCCTTGCCGGATGGCGGCTCATCCTGCTTGCGCGGCCTAACGCGCTTGCGCAACTCCGGCCGCTGTCCCATGATCGCTGCAATCTCCCGATAGAAGCGATCGTTTCCGGGAGATTGGTCCTGGTTCAGGGCCAGCCGCAGGTCGGCGAGCGGTTTGTCGTCGACGGCGTCACGGAACAGTTCGCGGTATGCGGCACGCCGCGCGTCGTCGTCGGCGCCGAGGCCGAGGTAGAGCGGATGCGCGGTCAACAGCGCAGCCGGTTCGCCGAGGGCGTTCGCACGGTCGCTGGACCAGCGGTAGCGGGCCGGATCGGCCACCATGCCGGCACGGATGGGATTGAGCTCAATGTCGCCCTGGCGTAGCAGCAGTTAGGCGATTTCTGTCAACAAACAGACCGCCTGGCTTGTCTTTTCGCCCGCCTTCTGCGTCGCGGCAGCGGGCACAGAGCTCGACTATGCGCCCGCTG
>JANQFI010000466.1 GCA_028277905.1 Chromatiaceae bacterium
CAGCGGGCGCATAGTCGAGCTCTGTGCCCGCTGCCGCGACGCAGAAGGCGGGCGAAAAGACAAGCCAGGCGGTATGTTGGTTGACAGAAATCGCCTAAGGTTGCCGTCGCGCTATGCCGGGGTCCTTCGCGGCGGCGGAGGCATAGTGCGGGACCGGAGACGACGATTGCCTTCCGATTGCAACGCGCCGCCTTGGCGTCAGACGAAACTGCCAGCCGCCGGCGTGGGCATCGGCGATGAGTCGATAGTCCGCCATCGGTCTACTGCTTTCCGTAGGTGCTGTCGTGGTCCCGCGCGATACTGAGCAGACGGATGAAGTCCTCGTCGCGATAGGCCACCGCGCGCCGGGACCGGGTGATGCGCAGCGAGTGCAGCGCACCGATCCCTGGCGGCGGCTTCACGCTGACGATCTTCTCCCACTTCAGGCCCGCGTCCCGATACACCTGGCTCCAGGTCAGGCGTCTCAGCTTATTCAATGTCTCCAGCGCCGCCAAGCGCTCGGGCTTTTGCAGCTTGACGCAATACTACGCGAACTTCGGTGACTTCCGAAACGCGATTACCGATTGCCTAAAACAAACTCACACAACGCACAAGAAGGAGCTCGACGCTTTGCTTACACTGAATTTTCAGGCATTCAAGAAATGTAACTCTGTGCCTATATGAGGTGTACTTCCGCATCAGGGTATTCGCCTTAGTCCCTGCGGAACGCGCGAGCGCTTGGCAATCCAATCAGGTCGCAACCGGATCATCACCGAAGATGCCGTGCAGGAACCAGCCGCGGTTGCCGCGCAGCTCGCGGTAGACCCATAGCCGCTCACCCTTGGCGCTGAGCGCCACGTAGTAGTCCCGCGCCACCGCGAAGCCATCCCACCAGCCGGTGTCGATGCGCTCGCAGCCGGTACCCAAGTCCAGCGGGCCGTCGAGCCAGGGACGGCCGTCGCGCATCGCCAAAGGTGCCGGCTGCGCCAGCAGCCATAAGGGGCGGTCACGGCGGGTGTTGGTGGCGGTACCGGGCGCCGGGATGACTTCCCGTGCAGATCGACGGGGGCGCTTGCGGGCGACCTTGGACTCTGGCCTGGCCGGCTCGCTCCTGCCCCTAGCGTCCGGCCTCTCCGCGGGCGCGAGCCGCGGCTCGCAGAGCCGGAGCGCGTGCTCGGGGCGATGATCGGGCAGCGCCGTGAGTCCGCGCACCGCCGCGGCACCGAGCCGCGCCCGCAATCGGTCCAGCAGCGCCGGGTCCAAGGCGGTGGCCGCGGCATCCCGCGGAAAGAGCTCGATGGGCGTCGGCGCCAGCGGGCGTAGTTGCTCGCTCGCAACGGCGATGGCCCGCACCGGAGCCGGTAGGCTGAGCCGGTCCAGGCGCTCGCGCAGCAGGGTCAGCCAGTGCTCGGACTCCCGCGCCGGCGCCGCGGCGCCGAGCCGGAACCGGGTCGGTGGTCCGCCCGCATGGTGCAGGCGCCAGTCCAGGTGCTGCACGCCGGCCTGGCGCGCCAGCAGGAAGCCGCTCAGCTCGTCGATGAGCCGCCGGCAGGCGAACACCAGCGCGGCGGCGTCCGGCACCTCCGCCGGCAGCTCCAAGGTTGCCCGGAAGCGCGCCGGCGGCACGAAGGGCCGGCGCGGGTCCGGCCGCTCGCCCAGCAGCCGCTGCAGCTGCGTGAGCCGCGCGACGCCGAAACGCTCCGCCAGCCCGGCCCGCGGCAGCCGCAGCAGGTCGGTGACGCGGCGGATGCCCATGCGCTCGAGGTCAGCCAGCTCGGCGGCGCCGAAGTCTAGCGCGGCCACAGGCAGCGCCGCCAGGGTACGGCGCAGGGCATCGCGGTCGGCGATGATGGCACCTCCTGCATCATCACCGCCCCCGTCACTGCCCCTGGCAGCTGCAGGGGTATCACCGCCGGCACCGAGTCCGGCTGCGGCCAGCACCAGTGCCGCCCCTGGCGTCGGTGCCAGCACGCAGCACGCCCGCCAGCCGAGCCCGGTCACGCCGTCCAGCACCCGCCGGCGCAGCGCCGCGGCGCCCCCGAACAGCTTGAGGCTACGGCCCGACTCCAGCACCAGCGCCGCCGGCGGCGCCAGGCTCACCCGGTCGCTGAAGGCCATGGCCCAGGCGGCGAGCCGGGCCAGCGCGGCACGCTCGGCGGCAGGCCTGCGCGGCAGGATGCGCAGCTCCGCCACCAGCGCCCGCGCGGCACCGTCCGGCAGCCCCGGCAGGATACCGAGCCGGGCGGCGGCGGCGTTGCGGGCGACGATGCGCTCATGCTCGCTCACCGCCAGTGGCGGCCGGCCGCCGGCCGGCGACGGGGCTGCAGCGCGCGGCCCTCCGGACGGCTTGCCGGGCGGCTCGGCGGAAGGCGCATTGGACGCCTCATCCGACGCAAAGGCCCGGGTGTAGACCTCCAAGGCCAACGCCGGCAGATGCAGCGCGAGCCAGTCCATGCATCGCTTCGCTCAAGTCCGCGGCCCGGTGCAACGGCGCCGAGCACCATGCCCGGAGAGCGCATTGAGCACGCCGCCGCCCGCCTGCATCTGTCGCGCGGCGGACGGCGGGAGCCGGATTTCGGCTGGCCTCGCCGGGCTTGCCGGTGCTGCGAGCTCGGGCTGCGGCAGGCCGGTTGCGCCAACATGGGTCGCATCGGCCCTTGCGGGCTCAGGTGTTGCCGGCAGCCGCAGCCGCTGCCCCGGCCGGCCGCCGCGCTGCTTCAGCAGGGTGACATCGAGGCCGTCGGCGCGGGCGCTGACCTCGAGCCGCAGCACTGCCGGCGAGGTCTCGCCGGCGGCGGCGGGCGGGCGCAGCAACAGCGCCGGCGTGCCGGTATCCGCGGCGGCCAGCTGCAGGCGGCGCAGCGCGGCCGGGGTCCAGCAGGTAGCCCTGCAGGCCGGTTGGCGTCGAGCCCGGTGGCCGTGCGCCACCGGCGCGGCCATTTGCGTGATCGGGCCGGTCCAAGCGAGCACCACTGCACAGGTTCCGGAGCCTAGCCCCTGCTCCGCGGCCCAGGCGGCATCGGCACCACCATGGACGATGAGGATGCGCCCCGGGTCCAGCCCACGGGCCGCCAGCGCGGGTGCGAAGGGCAGGTGCGGCGGGTCCACCCAGAGGAGCCAACGGGCCTGTCTGCCGAGCAACGCCAATAGCGGCAACAGTAGCGCAAGCCCGGCACCCTGGTGGACGGTGAGCACCTCGCTCAAGCCCGCCCGCGGCCAGCCGTGGCCGCACAGTGCGGCGTCCAGCGCGGCAAAGCCGGTGGGCAGCCCGGCCGGCGCCGCCTGGGGCGTGGCGCGGCCCCGCCAGAGGTCGGCACGGGCGGCGAGGAGTCGGTCGAGTTGCATGGCGATGCCCAGTTAGGAACGCGCCCAAAACAAGGTGAATACGATGGGTGAGCGCGGTAGAGTGGATAAGCGAAGCGCATCCACCATTCTGGCTCACAGATCTGGCTCACAGATCTGGCTCACAGGTCTGGCTCACAGCCGCCGGGCACCGCCGCCGGCCCGGTTCGTCATGCCGAGCCGCAGCACGCCGACACCCAGACCCTCGATAATCAGGTCCTGCTCGCGCAGGTCCACGACGATGGGCGCGAACTCCGGGTTCTCCGGCAGCAGCTGCACGCGGTGGCGCCAGTTGGCCTGGCGGCGGAAGCGCTTGACGGTCACCTCGTCGTCGAGCCGGGCGACAACGATCTGACCATCCCGGGCCTCCGGCGTTCGATGCACGGCGAGCAGGTCGCCATCCAGGATGCCGGCGTCGCGCATGCTGAAGCCCCGCACCCGCAGCAGATAGTCCGCCCGCGGATGGAACAGGCTCGGGTCGACCTGGCAGTGCTCCTCGATGTGCTCCGCGGCCAGGATGGGGCTGCCGGCGGCCACCCGGCCCACGACCGCCAACTGCCCCTCGTCCGCCGGCACCAGCAGCCGGATGCCCCGCGACGCCCCCTGCTGCAGCTCGATGACACCGTGCCGCGCCAGGGCCTTGAGATGGTCCACGGCGGCGGTAACGGAGCGGAACCCGAACGCCGCGGCGATCTCGGCCCGCGTCGGCGGATAACCGGTCTCGCGCACGTGCTGGCGGATCAGGTCCAGGATCTGCTGCTGGCGGGCGGTGAGCTGGGCGGACATGGGTACGGGCCTTGGCAGACTGGAATGCTGTTATTTTAAACAGTTCCCATAGACCTGCAAGTACCCGGCCTCGACGGCAGGCTCGGCCGTGGAACGCCCTAGTCGGCCGTCGACGGGCTGCGCCATGTGGCGGCAGGTCTCGTAGCGGGCGGCCAGGGGCCGCAGCAGGTCGGCGTTGTCATCGATGCAGGCTCGCCGGGCGGCACAGGCCTCCTCCCGGCGCTGGCTCTTGCCGGGGATGCCGAGGCCGCTGCAAAACGCGCCAGGGTCAAGGCTGCAGATAGTCAAGGCTGCAGATGGTCAGGGCATCCCGGTTCGTTTCCTCCACGGGTGCCACAAACCTTCCTTACTCGCGGCCACTACCCACCGACACCCCTGTCTCAGCTTCAGGCAGCGCACCTGCACCGCGCTCGTGCTCAGGCGTCCGCAAGCAGCGAGATGCCCTGCAACAACCCCAGCAGGAAAAGAAAATACAGCAGCAGCCAGCGGTAGGCCGGCTGCCAGAGCCCTTCGCGGGCAAGGAAGCCGCTGCCGCGCAGGGTATAAAGCCGCACCTGTTCCGCTCGCGGCCCGGGGCCGAGCCGACTCGCAAGCCAGCAGACGGCTGCGGCGACCAGGAGTCCGGTGAAGTTCCACCACATCCAGTGCAGGCCGCCCGCGAGCGCCCAGAGCCAGAGGTTGCAGCCGACGCCGGCGAGGATGCCTGCGATGATGCCGGGGCCGGTCGCGCGGCTCGACAGCACACCGACGAGGAAGGCGGCGAGGATCGGCCCATAGAACGCGGAGCCGATCTTGTTGATGGCCTCGATGACGGTGTCCGAGATGCCGCCCAGCAGGAAGGCGAAGCCGATGACCGCGAGGCCCCAGAAGACCGTCGTCACCCGGCCCAGCGCCAAGCTCTGCCCGCGGCTGAGCGGCCGGCCCAAGTGCGCCCGCCAGCGCTCGACGAAGTCCCGCATGGTGGCCGCGGACAGCGCATTCAGCGCGGAGTCCAGGCTCGACATGGACGCCGCCAGCAGTGCCGCGATCAACAGCCCCCGCACCCCCGCCGGCAGGCTGTCGACGATGAAGGCCGGTACCAGGAAGTCCAGGTTGTCGGCCGGCACTCGCGCCTGTAGCTCGGGGCTGCCGGCGAGCACTGCGGCCAGCACCAGGCCCATGAAGATGTAGCCGATGGTGAGCGGGAAGCGCGCGAAGCCGTTCAGGTAGAGCGAGCGGCGGGTGTCCGCGATGGAGCGCGTCGACAGCTCCCGCTGCACCTGGCTCTGATCGGCGCCATAGTAGGCCATATACAGGCAGAGCCCACCGACCAGGAAGCCCCAGAAGGGCACGCCGGAGGCGTCGCTCAGGCCCAGGCTCGGGTCGATGGCGCGCAGACGGTCGTCCGCCAGGCCCGCAAAGACCTCGCCGAGTCCGCCCAGGCGCCCGAGTGCATAGCCGATGCAAAGCCCGATGCCCGTGAGCAAGATCAGGCTCTGAATGACGTCGGACCAGACGACCGCGCGCATGCCGCCGATGGTGTCGTAGACGATAGTCAGCACGCCCATGGCGATAATGGTGATCCAGATCGGCAGCCCCAGCACCACGGTCAGCACGATGGCGCTGGCATAGAGTCCGATGCCCGTGCCGAGCGCCCGGCTCACCAGGAACACCCCTGCCACCAGGGTGCGCACGGCGGGACCGAAGCGGAGCTCCAGGTACTCGTAAATGCTGATGAGCTTGAGCTCGCGGAAGAACGGCAGCAGCAGCATGGATACCGCGATCATCGCCAGCGGCACGGCCAGCTCGAACTGCAGCCAGGTGAGTCCGCCACCGGGCTTCAGCGCCACAAAGGCCGGGATCGACAGGAAGCTCACCGCCGAGGTCTGGGTGGCCATGGTGGAGATGCCCACCGCCCACCAGGGCAGGTTGCGACCGCCGACGTAGTAATCGTCCATGGAGCGCTGACCGCGGCCCAAATAGATGCTCAGCGCGATCATCGCGATGCCATAGATGGCGGTGACGATCCAGTCCGTCGTGCTCATCCGGACTCCTGAGTGATGGCTGCGGGCGAGGTTTGGCGGCAGGCTCGGTCGGCAGGCCCGACGACCGGCGGCGACGAGGGTCGCAGTATAGGGGCTCGAGGTCGCTATCCTTCCCCATGCCATGAACCGCGCCAAACGTACCGAGATCTTCGAGCGCCTGCGCGCCGCGAACCCCAAGCCGACGACGGAGCTGAGCTACAGCAGCACCTTCGAGCTGCTGGTGGCCGTGATCCTCTCCGCGCAGGCCACCGACAAGGGCGTCAACAAGGCCACCGCCCGGCTGTTTTCGGTCGCCAATACGCCGCGGGCCATCCTGGGCTTAGGCGAGGACGGGCTCAAGCAGTACATCAAGACCATCGGCCTCTTCAACAGCAAGGCCAAGAACATCATCGCCGCCTGTCGCATCCTGGTGGACGAGCACGGTGGCGAGGTGCCGCGCGAGCGCCAGGCCTTGGAGGCACTGCCCGGCGTCGGCCGCAAGACGGCCAACGTAGTGCTCAACACCGCCTTCGGCGAGCCGGCGATGGCCGTGGACACGCACATCTTTCGCGTCGCCAACCGCACCCGCATGGCACCGGGCAAGACGCCCCTCGCAGTGGAGCTCAAGCTGTTGCGGCTGGTGCCCGAGGCGTTTCTGAAGGACGCCCATCACTGGCTCATCCTGCACGGGCGCTATGTCTGCACGGCCCGCAAGCCGCGCTGCCCGGATTGCATCATTGCGGACCTGTGCGAGCACAAGGAGAAGACGCCAACGGCCGTGGATGGAGATGCGGTGAGCGCGGCGCGCAGGGCCGCGGTTGGTCGCGGCGGGGACGCCGCTCACAGGATGGGTACCGGTGAAAAGCCGGCGGGAGACGCCAGTTCCGGCAACTGAGGCAGCACCCGGAGCCCCGCATGCTCGGTCCCCAGCGCGACCCTTACCGCCAACGCTTCCTCGACTGCCAGGCGGAGCTGATGTGGCGCATGCAGCGCGATGGTCGCGAGGACGACCCAGGGAATTATCTGGACGCTGTCCGTCGGCGCTTGGGCCTGGGGCCTGCCACCATCGGACAGTAGAGCGCTCTTGGGCGATTGCCGGAGATTCTCATACCAGATTGCGCCGAATGCTCGTCTGCCTGCAAGGCGTGCCAACAGGCGCATAGTCGCACGATGCAACTGCTGGCACGACGCAGCAGGCGGGCGACAAGACAGGCAGGCCGGTAGGAAATTGACGGAATTTGCCTGATCTCAGTGCCCGCCGCCCTTGAGCGCCGAGACCATACCCTCGATGCTGTCCTTGGCATCGCCGAAGATCAGCGACGTGTTGTCCTGGTAGAACAGCAGGTTGTCCACGCCCGAGTAGCCTGGGCGCATGGAGCGCTTGAGGAAATAGACCTGGTTGGCGCGGCCCGCCTCCAGGATTGGCATGCCATAGATGGGGCTCGAGGCATCCTCCCTGGCGGCGGGGTTCACAACGTCGTTGGCGCCTACCACCAGCGCCACATCGGCGCCCTGGAACTCCGGGTTGACCTCGTCCATCTCCAGCACGTGGTCATAGGGGATGTCGGCCTCCGCCAACAGCACGTTCATGTGCCCCGGCATGCGCCCGGCGACCGGGTGGATTGCGAACTTGACCGCCGCGCCCCGCTCCTCCAGGAGCTCCATGAGCTCCTTCAGCGCGTGCTGGGCCTGCGCGACGGCCATGCCGTAGCCGGGCACGATGATGACCTTGCCCGCGTCTTCCATCCAATAGACGGCGTCCTCCACGGAGGCCGACTTGACGCCCTTCTCCGCCGCCACGGCACCGGCGCTGTCGGCGCCGCTCGAGTCCGTGCCGAAGCCGCCGAACACCACGTTGATGATGCTGCGGTTCATGGCCCGGCACATGATGTAGCTGAGGATGGCGCCCGAGAAGCCCACCAGTGCACCGACGATGATGAGCAGGTTGTTGTGCAGCGTGAAGCCTGTCGCCGCCGCGGCCCAGCCGGAATAGCTGTTCAACATGGAGATGATCACCGGCATGTCGGCACCGCCGATGGGGATGATCAGGGTACCGCCGAGCGTGAAGGCGAGCAGGGTGATGAGCACGAGCGCCCAGATGTCGCCCGTCAGCGCGAACTCCACCGCCAGCAATACCGTGACGATGGCGATCGCCGCGTTGAGCAGGTGCTGCCCTGTGAACTTGATCGGCGCCCCGGACATGATGCCCTGGAGCTTGGCGAAGGCGATCACCGAGCCCGTGAAGGTGATGGCGCCGATGACGATGCCCGCCGACAGCTCGCCCATCAGCACGGCATTCAGCGTGCCTGCTTGGGCCCGGTTGATGAAGGTGCCGATGGCCACCAGCACCGCCGCCATGCCAACGAAGCTGTGCAGCGCCGCCACCAGCTGCGGCATGGCCGTCATCTGGATGCGCCGCGCGACGACGATGCCGATGATTGCGCCAAGCACACCGGCGACCAGGATCAGCCCGTAGTCGGACACCTGTGTGCCCAGCAGGGTCGCACCGAGCGCGATGGCCATGCCGAGCATGCCGAACAGATTGCCGCGCCGGGCCGTGGCCGGATGGGTCAGACCCTTGAGCGCGAAGATGAACAGGACGGCCGAGACCAGGTAGGCGACGGCCTGTTGATTGACGGACAGCTCCATGAATGCGCGCCCTTACTTGTTCTTCTTCTTGAACATGGACAGCATCCGGTGCGTGACCAGAAAGCCGCCGAAGACGTTGATGCTGGCCAGCAGCACCGCGAGGAAGCCCATGCCGGAGGCGAGCCAACCGGCCTCCTCCAAGCCGGTCACCAAGAGCGCCCCCACGAGCACGATCCCCGAGATGGCATTGGTAAGCGCCACCAGCGGCGTGTGCAGGGACGGCGTCACGCCCCAGACCACGTAGTAGCCGATAAAGCAGGCGAGGACGAATACGTAGAGAGCGGTTAGAGATTCGGACATGGAAGACTCCAATACTGAAAATGCCTCGGCAGCGGCGAGCGATTCATGCGGCGATGCGTTGCTCGATGTCATCCGGACCCGCATCGCGCAGCGCGTCCGCGCGATTGAATTCGAGCGCCTCCCGCAGAGTGATACCTAGGGTCTCGAGCGACTCCTCGCGGCTACCTTTCTGGCGGTCGACGCCAGGCACTTCCTCACGCCAGCCGATCCACCAATCGCCGCTCTGCTTCACGACTGCCCTGTATTGATTCTGCATCGCAGCTTGTGTCATCCCTTCAGGCCTCCACCAACATCGCCTTGGTGATCTCGTCCTCGCTCAGGTCCCTCAACACCGGCCCCGAGTCGGACTTGTCGACCATGATCTCCAGCAGATTGGCAACGTTCTTGGCGTAGAAGGCACTCGCGTCCGCCGGCACCATCGCCGGGTAATTGGTGTGGCCGACGATGGTCACGCCATGGCGCACGACCACCTGATCCGGCTCCGTCAGCTTACAGTTGCCGCCGTTGGCGGCGGCAAGGTCGGCGATGATCGAGCCTTCGCGCATACGCCCCACGACGTCCTCGGTGATCAGCTCCGGTGCCGGCCGGCAGGGGATCAGCGCGGTGGTGATGATCACGTGCGCCTTGGCCAGCTCGTCGGCGAGCAACTGCTGCTGCCTCGCCTTGGCCTCGTCGGACAGCTCTCTGGCGTAGCCGCCCTCGCCCGCGCCGCTCTCGCCCAGATCCAGCTCGATGGCCTTGGCGCCCAGGGACTCGATCTGCTCCTTGGTCTCGGGGCGCACGTCGTAGGCATGCACGTCGGCGCCCAGGCGACGCGCCGTGGCGATCGCCTGGAGACCCGCCACACCGGCGCCCAGCACCACGAGCCGTGCCGGCTTCGCGGACCCGGCAGAGGTCATCATCATCGGGAAAAAGCGCCCGTAGCAGGCCGCCGCCTCGATGACGGCGCGATAGCCGGCGATGTTGCTCTGCGACGACAAGGCGTCCATGGACTGGGCGCGGGAAATGCGCGGCATGCGCTCCATCCCCAGCACCGTCACACCCTGCTCCAGCATGCGGCCGACCAGCGGGTCGTCGCCGCAGCTCTCCAGCAGACCGATGTAGACCGCGCCGGCGCGCACCGCTGCGGCCTCGTCATCGGTCGGCCTGCGCACCTTGAGCATGATGTCCGCATCGAAACAGGCGCCGCGCTCGACGAGCTTGACACCGGCCTGCTCATAGGCGGCATCGGTGTAGTGCGCGGCGGCACCGGCGCCCGCCTCCAGCAGCACCTCGAAGCCGCTCTTGACGAGCTTCTGTGCCACCTCCGGCGTGGTGGCGACGCGGGTCTCGCCAGGAATGGACTCTTTCGGGATTCCGAGCTTCATGGGCTGGCTGTCATCGTTGAGGGCTTCGGATCGGGACTTCGGGGGCCGGCCGTGCCGGCGAGGCAGCGCCGGCTTGTCGGCGGGGACGGTCGCGGCGGCGCATTATCGACGCTGCATCCTGCGAGCTCAAGGAAGGGGCGACGCACTGGCCCTTGGCATGCGCACGCCGGCCGGTGTGGCTGAAGCCAGACCCGATCCAGAATCGAATGCACCAGGCGCACGACCCGCGGCTTCGAACGCGGTCAGGCATCCCCGAGCTGCGCCGCGAGATCCGCCAGCAGCCGCGGGTGCCAGAGCATGCAGGGATGGCACAGCGCCGGGATGCGCCGGCTGTCCGCCAACTGCCAGTCTGCGCTCTGCTGCGGCACGATGACGGTATCGAAGGGCGTCCAGTAGGCCAGCAGCTCCATGCGGCTCAGCCGCTCCGCGCCGGCGGCCAGCCGCGCCAGGAAGTCGCTGCCAGGGCGCATCTGCCGCGCGCCGCGGCCAGGGTAGCCGTAGGCCCAGAGCGTACCCTGCATGGGCACCGAGATGGCCGCGAACAGCCCCACCCGCGCATGCCCGCCCAGCTCCTGCAGGTACCACCGCGAGATCAGCCCGCCCATGCTGAAGCCCACCAGCACAAAGCTTGCCTCGCGCCCGAACGCGGCGTCGATCCGATGCCTCAGCTGCTCCGCCAACGCCGGCAGACCGTCGCGGCCATCGTTCGGCCTCAGCGACGGCGCCAGGCATGCGTGCCCACGCGCCTCCAGATACGGCTTGAGCGTCCTGAACTTGCTGCCGGTGTCAAAGATGCCGTGGACCAACACGACCCGCATGATCAAGCCTCTGCCGCCAGGATAGGCATCGCCTGCCCGAGCCATGTCGGGGCGGCTCAGGCAACGACGGCAACGGGCAACAGGCGCAACGCCAGGACGCGGACATCGAGCAGCACCACAGCGAAGCCCAACACTCGGCCTCGTCTCTCAAGTCGTCCAACCGGTCCGACCGGGCGGCCCGGCCTACTCGTTACTCGGCTTCCGCCCCTCGATGGTGGCGGACACCACGTACTCCTCGACACCACGCCCAGGCGCCCAATCCCGGACGAACGCCTTGGACTCGTCCTTCGGCGCGATCATCACATCCACGAAGCCCGCTGCCGCCAACATCCGCTCCAGATCCTCCACCCCTGATGCCCCGGCGACACAGGCGGAGTGGAGGTAGGCATCGTCGCGCATCGCCGCCGGCAGCTCGGCGGTGGCGACCACATCCGAGATCGCAAGCCGCCCGCCCGGCTTCAGCGCCCGGAACGCCTCGCGGAACACCTGGGGCTTGTTCGGCGACAGGTTGATGACGCAGTTGGACAGGATGACGTCCACAGAGGCATCGGCCACCGGCAGATGCTCGATCTCCCCGAGCCGGAACTCGACGTTGCCATAGCCGCCGCGTGCCGCGTTGCCGCGCGCCTTGGTCAACATTTCCGGCGTCATGTCGATGCCGATCACCTGTCCCGCCGAACCCACCTCCGCCGCGGCCAGGAAGCAGTCGAAACCGCCACCGGCACCGAGATCCAGCACGGTCTCGCCAGGCTTGAGCGATGCGATCGCCCGCGGATTGCCACAGCCGAGCCCCATGTCCGCGCCCTCCGGCACCGCCGCCCGATCGGCCTCCGTGTAGCCCAGGCGCGAGGAGACCAGCCGGTTGATCTGCTGGTCCTCCGACACGCCGCAACAGCTACTCGCCTCGCCGCAGCACTCGCCGGCATCGCTCGCCTGCGCGACGCGCGCGTAGTCGGCGCGCACGCGGTTGCGCTTAGCGTCGGCAGCGGACGGGGTCGCAGCAGCGCTCGTCGTTCCCGTAGCTACGGGCAGTTCAGAAGGATCGGGCATGATGCGAGCTCCTGTGCAGAATGCGATGAACGGCGATGCTAAGCGGCGGGGTGCCTCGGTGCAAACCCGCACACTCCGGGGTCATCAGAGGAGATCGTCAGAGCAAATCGTCCAACGGGCTCGCCACCCCTGCGCCCCTTGCTTCAGCACGTGCGTGTAGACCATGGTCGTCTGTACATCCTTGTGCCCGAGCAGCGCCTGGAGGGTGCGGATATCCGTTCCGCGCTCCGGCAGATGGGTTGCAAAGCTGTGTCGATTATGCCGCATGCGGCATAAGGAACGGTTCATTAGTTAGTTACTCAGAGTTCCTCATGTAGATTCTTGTTATATGCGTGAACTCAATGATTTTGATAGCCCTGCATGCGAGGATCGTTGCTTGCGATGGCAGCGCGAGTGACGCGGCTGTCATGGTTCGTCGTCCTAGGTCTGGTGCAGCTCGAAGATCCCGCAAACCGAGTAATGGTTGCCGCTTGGCCGGTTGAATGGTATTGAATTCCCTGTACAGTTTGCTCGACTCCGGGAGAGTTGCGGATGAACTTTGCTCAACTCGGATCGGTCGCTGAAAACACGCAAACTGTTGCCCGAGCTCCGGGATGGCTCGGTGAAGCGTTTCTGGTTCGGCTTGTTCTACTATTCCCGCGGGAGCGTCGAGGATACACGTCGTCGCGACCTGCATGATTTCTAGGCCTTCTCTGCACTTACGATCCGCTCGATCGCCATCGGGCCCAGGTCTCTGCTAGTCGGTTTGACATATTGATGGACCAGCTCGTCGTAGCCCAGATGCTCGACAATTCGCCATCCGTAACCGCCGAGGAATCCTTCGACGCGATCGGGATCGAGGCCGAAGAGCCAGGTCCTGTTTCTTGTCAACATCTGTTGGTAAAGGTATTGCTGTCCGTAAAGATTTTCGCCGTCGATGAAGTCCTTTGGCGTGTAGGTGAGGACCAGTTTGCTGCCGGCGGGCGCCTCGCCGAGAAATTCCATGGTTGCGCGGACGCCTCCTTCGCTCACGTATTGGGTAACGCCCTCCCAGATGAAGAAGGTCCTTTTCTCGCGCGAGTAGCCGTGAGCCGCCAATACGGCGCCGAGATCCTCCCGGTCGAAGTCGATCGGCACCAGGGTCAGGTTTTTCGGAATGGATTTGAACAGCTTCTCAATGCGAGCGGCTTTGGCCTTGATGTTCCGCGGCTGATCGATCTCCCACACCGGCACCTCGGCCAACGCCGGCAGCCTGAAAGGCCGTGTGTCGAAGCCAGCACCGAGATTCACCAGGGTTTCGACCTCCCCGACATCTTCGACCACTCGGTCATCGATGTAGCACTTGCGGCTCATGATGCTGCCCCACAGCCCCGGGACTTTCTGCTCTGTCTTCTTGATGATCCACTTCGTGAAGGGTCCGAGCAGCCAGACCTGGATTCTGTAGCCGAAGGGTAGCATCGGCAGCGCGAGGTCGTCATTGACGATGCGCTCGTCTCTGGGGAAGTGCTGTTCCATCGCTACCAGGACCATCGCTCCCGGTCCGGTTTGAGCCGCTCTTCGTGACACCATAGACCTCTGCTATTCTGTCGGAGACGAAGTGCATGCCCCGTCGAAGCGTCGGGAATATGCTCTTCGGTTCCGGTTTGTCCGCACGATAAGGATAGATCTTATGCAGTGTGCCTCGGGTTCACCTCCGGCTGAATTTTGAAACGCACCTGAGTGGGAGGTGAGAGATGAGGCCGGCCGGGCACCCTTGGCTAGTCGAGACGACACAAGGGAACCGACGGCGTTGGAGCTTAGCAACAAGCAGTGGACGCTATGTTAAAGGGACCGGTGGCACAATATCCAGGGGGTAACGATCAATGCGTGCATCCTGGTAAGTCCTCGGTAGTTTGCACCATACCGGGCGCAGTCGCGTCGGAAATCAGGCTGCGCTGTTCACGAGTGTCCGGTAGGTACACAATTGCAGTCGTTGCGCCATCCGAGTTTGGGAGGACCTGTGACTGGACGCCGGCGCAGTTCTACGCCGACACCCGATGACCGCAATCGCGTGAAACCGCCGTGCTCGGCTTTCCGCGGATGTCCGCTTTGCGGAGCCTCTGCCAGACTGCCGCCATCTCTCGGACCGGCAGCAGTGCGACATTTCTTGCCGTTCGGAGGGAGCTTCAGGCCAGGGCCTTCCGCATCCGGAACTCTACACAGTGGCGTGCTTGTTTGGTGACCTACAGCGCTCTCTACTCCTCTACTGTCCTGACGACTGAAGCCAACCAACGGCTGTAAGCGTCACTGTCGCCGCAGTTCTCAGCAGGATCCCTACGGAAATCGAGCCCCAAGGAACTCGTGGTCGGTCCCCTGTCGATGCTGACGCCGCTTGGGGTACGTCTGCCGTTGCCAATCTGGTCCAACCAGATGGCTTGTGCGTCTGCAGCGAAGTGGCCGCCTGCATCACCACCTGGCGAAGCGCGGTGTTTTGCCCCTCGATCAGGGTCTCCACGTCTGCCTTCCAAGCACCGTGCAGCGCTTTCTGTTCCTCCAGGAGCGATGCTCGGTCCCTGAGCGATGCCCGCGCCAGCCAGGTCGCCTGAGCTTCGGCGAACTGCTCGATCTGCCTCACGGCGTCGTTGGTCGCTTTCCGGATGGCCCTTGAAACCGGCGCGACTCTGTCCTCCAGATACCGCCGCAAGACGATCTGATTCAGGAGGACCACGGCGACGACGGGATCGTCGCGCGAGATCGCCACCCCATGGGATCGGGCGACCTCCGCGATCAGGTCTCCGATCAGATCGTCCTGCTCGCTCACGCCGAGGCGCTGGCCCCAGCTTGGATCTTGTCCTCGCCCTCGGCGCCATCGAGGGGCAGGGCATCAAGCTGCGCCCACAGCTCATCGCGAATCCGCTTGATGCGCGTGCGCGGCATCAAATCGAACTGCTCGATGGCCTCGGTGAAGGTGAGGCGCTGGCGGAGCATCTCCTCGGTGTCCTTGCCGAAAGTCGCCTTGGTCCGGGCCGGCAGCAGGATGGTCCCCAGAATCCGGCCCCGCGCCTCATGCAGGAACGATGCCTCCGCGATCGGTCGGACCCCATCTTGAGACTGAATCTCCAGCGGCCCCAGATGCTCGTTCAGCCACAGGATCACCGGCACGTCCGTCGCCGCCATCAGGGCCATGGTCCCCTTCACCGTCTCCTCGGCATCCGGTCCGCCGGCGATCACCGTCTGCACCACGACCCGGTGGCCCAGCTCCTGGAGCCGGCGTCTCGGCGACGATTCCCACCAGTGTATCCAAGGTCCGCGGGTCGATCACGTGGTGACTGTTGGCTGGTTTTGGGACAGCTTCAGGTGCGTCGCCTTCAACGGCGGGCCTTGATCATCGTTCCGTCCAAAACCGGACAAACCGCATGTGAAATTTGACCCGCGGAAGGGCCGGAGAAGGGTCGGCAGAACCTCCCGAATCTC
>JANQFI010000490.1 GCA_028277905.1 Chromatiaceae bacterium
CGCGATATGGGCCACCGCCGCCAGAAAGCCGAGCAGCGCCATGTAGACCAGCACCGTGAGCGACGGCCACTGCCAGACGAAGAGCGCGGGGACCAGCGACAGCGGCGTCAGCAGCAGATTCATGTAGAGCACGATGGTGTTGGGCGACTCGGTGTCCGACAGGGACTTCACCAGCAGGGTCGAGCCGGCCATGAAGGCGGCGGCCAGGATCGGCAGGCCGGTCACCCAGGTGACCTCCGTGAAGCCCGGCCTGAGAATCACCAAGACCCCGAGGAAGCCGATGGCGGTGGCGGTCCAGCGCCGCGCCCGTACCACCTCGCCGAGGATGAGCGCCGCCCCGGCTGTGGCGAAGAGGGGGACGGTGAAGTTGAGGGCGACCGCCTCCGCCAGCGGCATGAGGGTCACCGAATAGAACCAGCAGGCCATGGCGCACATACCGAGCACGGCGCGCCAGGCATGGCCGCCCAGCCGCTCGGTCGCCAAGCCCGACCAGCCGACCCTGAGCAGCCAGGGCAGCATGAAGAGCAGCGCGAAAAGGTTGCGGAAGAAGGCCACCTGGATGGCCTCGAGCTCCTGCGCCGAAAGCCGCACCAGGTAATTCATGATGGAGAAGAAGAAGGCGGCGGCCGTCATGTAAAGCGCCCCCTTGAGGGGCGCCGACAGCTTGATACCGCGCGCTTGGAATGGACCGGAAACCGACATGCCCGCCCAATCTAGGCGGCCCGCGGCGCGGAAACCAGCGGCGATTGCGCAGGTCTGCCATGCGTGCCCGGTCGAATCCGTCCCGCGCGTGGGGTAGGCTCGGGCCGTTGACAAGCGCTCGCCCGGATTGCACCTAAGCAACGCGAAACCGCGTTCAAGCGGCGCAAGAGAGAGGCGAAGGAGGCAAGCCATGTCCGGACCCCTGTGGACGCCATCGGCGGCGCGGGTCGAAGCGAGCAACCTCACCCGCTTCATGGCCCAGGCGAAGGCCGACTGGGGCATCGACTGCCCGGACTATGACGCGCTTCATGGCTGGTCGGTGAGCGAGCTGGAGCAGTTCTGGTCCTCGGTCTGGCGCTTCTGCGGCGTCATCGGCGATCTGAACGACACGCCGGTCCTGGTCGACGGGGACAAGATGCCGGGCGCCAGCTTCTTCCCCGAGGCGCGGCTGAACTTCGCCGAGAACCTGCTGCGCCAGCGCGGCCCGGGCGACGCCATGGTGTTCTGGGGCGAGGACCAGGTGAAGCACCGGGTCTCCCACGACGCGCTCTACGACTCTGTCGCGCGCCTGGCCGCGGCGCTGAGGGCGCTCGGCGTCGGGCCCGGCGACCGGGTGGCGGGCTTCTTGCCGAACCTGCCGGAGACGATCATGGCGACGCTCGCCACCGCCTCGCTCGGAGCCATCTGGTCGTCCTGCTCGCCCGACTTCGGGGTCCAGGGGGTGCTCGACCGCTTCGGCCAGATCGAGCCCAAGGTGCTGTTCTGCCCGGACGGCTATTTCTACAACGGCAAGC
>JANQFI010000518.1 GCA_028277905.1 Chromatiaceae bacterium
CAGCGGGCACAGAGCTCGACTATGCGCCCGCTGCCGCTCCTTGAAGGCGAGCGAAAATCCTGCGCCATTCGGTCTGTTTGTTTCCGGCAATCGCCTTAGCAACAGATCACGGGCCTCGTCGATGGCGCCAACCACTGGCCCGCGAAGGCCGCCGGAGATCTGGTGGGGTCGGACGTCGCCGGCCCGGACCTCGACCAGGAGGCCGTCCTGAAGCTCGATGATCTCGCTCGCCATCTCGGGGCTGTGCTTGGGACTCGCGTGACGCCGGATTTGATCGGTGATTGTAACGAGCCCCTTCGCTCGCGCTGTGCTCGGCTCGGGTGAGATGGCGCTTGACCTGCTGCTCCAGGTTGCGAACCATGAGCAGTGTCGCCTGACTGACCTCGCGCCGCCTGAGGGAGAGCCACGCTATCATCCGTCAGGGGAGGGGCCAATTCTCGCGATCGCATGAGCGGAGCCCGAGTGCATGACCATCGCCGACGAAATCGAGCGCCTCAACCGGCTGAAAGAGGCCGGCGCCATCACGGACGAGGAATTCACGCAGGCGAAACAGCGCGTGCTCGGCGGTAGGCTGCCGCCGGAGGGGGCCAGTGCGCCCCTGCGAGGCGATATGGAGCGGCAGACCAGGGAGTGGGCCATGTTCCTGCACCTGTCGCAGTTGCTGGGCTTCCTGGTGCCCTTGGGTGGGCTGATTGCGCCAATCCTGATCTGGCAGATCAAGAAGCCCGAGCT
This sequence comes from Chromatiaceae bacterium, assembly GCA_028277905.1. Taxonomy (GTDB): domain Bacteria; phylum Pseudomonadota; class Gammaproteobacteria; order Chromatiales; family Chromatiaceae; genus Thiohalocapsa. The sequence continues at coordinate 733 of JANQFI010000518.1, forward strand.
GCCAGGGCTGGATGCCCACGGCAAGGTGGTGCTGAACTGGGTCCTGTCGGTACTGATCTATTGTCTGGTAGCGGCGCTGCTGACGGTGATTCTCATCGGTGTTCCGCTGCTGATCGCGCTGCTGGTGCTGGCGATTGTGTTCCCGATCATCGGCGGCGTGAAGGCCAATGACGGAGAACTGTGGCGGTATCCGCTGAGCATTCCGTTTCTCAGATAGGTGGCCGGCGCGAATAGCACACCGATGCCGATGCCTCCGCTTAGCACCTGGCCCTAAGGACGCAACGATGCCGCCCCGCCCGCCGCATGGGCCCGCGCGTCCACGGTTAGTGCCACCCCTCTCCGCAGCCGCCGCCATGCTGCTGGCGGCGGCGCATGCGTCCGAGCCGGCTTCGGAGCTTCCGCCGGCCGCTGCGCCCGGAGACTATCCGGCGACCGCCGCTGTCCCCGGCATCCCGATGGTTAAGGACATCGAGACCCTGCCCCCGATCCCGCTGCGGCGTGAGGTCTCCCGCGCCGAGGGTCGCATCAGCGATCTACGCAAGGCGAGGCGAGCGGAGCTGGCGGGCCTCGACGCCACCGCTGCCCGAGTGCGCGCTGCGATCGAGCATGCCCAAGCTGCCACAGCGGTCCTCGGCATGGCCCAGGCCGGCAGCGAGACGGCCTACGCGGCGACCCGACCCGATGCCAGCGAGACTGAGCCTCTGCTCAACGCCGGCACCCAGGCTGAGCGGCGCTTAGAGATCACCCGGCGTTATAGCCGGCTGCTCGGCGAGGCCCAGGAACGCCTGGAGCTGCTGCTGGAGCGCCAGGCGGAGATCGACCCCGAGGCACCGGACCAGCAACGCCTGCGCGAGGCCGGTGACCCGGATACCGCGGCGCACTGGCCGGAGCCCAGCGGCGGATGACTGCATGCACCAGTCCGAGCTCGACACCCTCGATCTTGCCTTCATCGCCGTCTATGGCGTGATCATCGTCGCGATCGGCGTGCTGACGGCCAGGCGCACCCACTCCGGCGATGATCTGTTCCTGGCCGGCCGGCGGCTCACCTGGGTGCCCATCGGGCTGTCGCTGTTCGCGTCCAACATCTCCTCGACGACGCTGATCGGGCTCGCTGGTGCCGCCTATGTCTGGGGCATTGCGGTGGCCAACTACGAGTGGATGGCCGCGCCCATCCTGGTGCTGATGGCGCTCGTGCTCGCGCCGGTCTACCTCCGGCTGCGCATCGGCACGGTGCCGGAGTACCTGGAGCACCGCTTCGACGCCCGGGTGCGACGCTACTTCTCGGCGCTGACCCTGTTCGCGAACATCGTGGTGGACACCGCCGGCACGCTCTTCGCCGGGGCCGTGGTGCTCACCGTCTTCGTGCCATCGTTGGACCTGTTCACCGCGGCCCTGCTGCTGGCGGCCGTGGCCGCCGCCTACACCGCCGCCGGCGGCCTCGCGGCCGTGGTCTATACGGACATGCTGCAGGCGGTGATCCTGCTCGTCGGCGCGGTGCTGGTGACCTGGCTCTGCTTCGCGCGGCTGGATTTCGACTGGGCGGGCTTCGTCGCGGCGACGGACCCGCAGAAACTGAGCCTGTTTCTGCCGCTGGACGACCCGAACCTGCCCTGGCTCGGCACCCTGATCGGCGTGCCGGTGCTCGGCTTCTACTTCTGGTGCACCAACCAGTTCATCGTGCAGCGGGTGCTGGGCGCGCGCGACATCGGCCATGCTCGCCGCGGCCTGTTGCTCGCAGGGCTACTGAAGCTGCCGGTGCTCTTCATCATGGTGCTGCCCGGCGTGTTGGCGCTGGCGATCCTGCCGCCCTTGGAGAACGGCGATCAGGTCTACCCGGCGTTGATCGCCGAGCTGTTGCCGGCGGGGCTCTCGGGGCTGATCCTGGCGGCCCTGATGGCGGCGCTGATGTCCAGCATCGACTCGACACTGAACTCGGCTTCCGCGCTCCTGACCCTGGACTTCATCAAGCCCATGCGCCCGGGCCTGAGCCCGCGCGCGCTGGCCTGGACCGGCCGCGCCGCCATCGGGTTATTCATGCTGCTGGCGGCGGCCATCGCGCCGCAGATCGGGCGCTTCGAGGGGCTGTTCCACTACCTGCAGACGGCGCTGTCCTACCTGGTGCCGCCGGTGGCGGCAGTATTCCTGTTGGGGGTGTTCTCGCGGCGTGCCGGCCCCTTCAGCGCGCTGGCGACGCTCTTGGGTGGCCATGCGCTGTCGGCACTCTTGTTCGCGCTCTGGCTTGCCGGCGCGCTGGATCTGCACTTCACGCTGGTGGCGGGTCTGCTGTTCGCGGCGGCCGTGCTGATCTTCGCGGTCAGCGCCCGGCTATATCCGGCGGCGGCGGTGCGAGGCGACGCGATCTGGCAGCCGGCGCTGCTGCGCCCCGAGCCCCGCCCGGCCCTGTGGTGGGACTACCGGCTGCACGCGGCCGTGCTGCTGGTGCTGACGCTGTGGCTGGTCTGGGCCTTTGCCTGAGCGCTTGTGAAAGAACCCGCCGAGCTACTGCGGACGCCCAGGGGCGCCCTCGCTACGGCCTGCGGATTGTTCACAACCCCTGAATTCAGTTCTTGGACTTGTCGACGAGCTGCTTGTCGCGGATCCAGGGCATCATCTCGCGCAGGCGCTCACCGACCCGCTCGATCTCGTGCTCCTGCCCCAGGCGCCTCAGGGCCTTCATGGATGGAGCACCCGCCTGGTTCTCGAGGACGAACTCCTTGGCGAAGCTGCCGGATTGGATCTCGCCCAGGATGCGCTTCATCTCGGCCTTGGTCTGGCCGGTAATGATGCGCGGGCCGCGGGTCAGATCGCCGTATTCGGCGGTGTTGCTGATGGAGTAGCGCATATTGGCGATGCCGCCCTCGTAGATGAGATCGACAATGAGCTTCACCTCGTGCAGGCACTCGAAGTAGGCCATCTCCGGCTCGTACCCCGCCTCCACCAGGGTCTCGAAGCCCGCCTGGATCAGCGCCGTCAGGCCGCCGCAGAGCACCGCCTGCTCGCCGAACAGATCCGTCTCGCACTCCTCGCGGAAGGTCGTCTCGATGATACCGGCACGGCCGCCGCCGTTGGCGCTGGCGTAGGCCATGGCGATGTCGCGGGCGCTGCCGCTCGCGTCCTGGTAGACGGCGATCAGGCTGGGCACGCCGCCGCCTTGGGTGTAGGTGCTGCGCACGAGGTGACCAGGGCCCTTGGGTGCGACCATGATGACGTCGAGGTCCGCGCGCGGCTCTATGGCACCGAAATGGACGTTGAAGCCGTGTGCGAAGGCCAGTGCGGCGCCCTGCTTGATGTTGGGCGCGATCTGCTCCGCGTAGAGCTTCGCCTGGTGCTCGTCGGGCGCCAGCACCATCACCACCTCGGCACCGTCCACGGCAGCAGGGATGTCCCGCACCTCGAGCCCGGCGTTCGTGGCCTTGGCCGCAGAGGCGCTGCCCGGGCGCAGGCCGACGACGACCGACACGCCGCTGTCCTTGAGGTTGTTGGCGTGGGCATGGCCCTGGGAGCCGTAGCCGATGATGGCCACATTGCGGCCCTGGATCAGCGACAGGTCGGCATCTTTGTCGTAGTAAAGGTCGATGGGCATTTGGAGTCCTTGGTTGGAGCAGGCGTTTATCGATGCCGTCGGTGCGAGGCGGGGCGCAGCACCGGCGGCGAGCACGGGCCAGGAGGGGCAAGGCTCGAGGCTGAGGTCAGGGGTTGCCGCGCCCTCGCTCCGCGACCCTTGCTATGCGACGCTCATAAGGTCAGACCCTTATCGCCGCGTGAGATACCTGTGGGACCGGAGCGAACGACTTCGGTGATGAGCCCTTCGGGCACCGCCTCGATGAAGGCATCGAGCTTCTTGGACGCGCCTGTCAGCTCGACGACATAGCTCGCGTCGGTGACGTCGATGATCTTGGCGCGAAAGATCTCCGTGAGGCGCTTCAGCTCCTCGCGGTCCGGGCGAGCGGCCTTGAGCTTGATCAGCATCATCTCGCGCTCGATATGCTCGCCCTCGGATAGGTCCTGGAGCTTGACCACGTCGATGAGCTTGTTCAGCTGCTTCTTGATCTGTTCGACGATGTCGTCGTTGCCTGTGGTGACCAGCGTCATGCGCGAGAGCGTCGGCTCGTCGGTGGGCGCGACCGTGAGTGACTCGATGTTGTAGCCGCGGGCGGAGAAGAGGCCGGCGATACGCGACAGGGCACCGGATTCGTTCTCCACCAGCATGGAAAGGATATGTCGCATCAGGCCAACTCCCGCTCCGACATCGTCGGCGGCAACTCCATCTCGTGATGGCCCTTGCCGGCGCAGATCATCGGGTAGACGTTCTCGGTGGGGTCGACGATCACGTCCAGGAACACGAATCGATCCTTCATACCGAAGGCCTCGCGCATGGCGGCCTCGAGCTCGTCTGGCTTGTCCACCCGCATGCCCACATGGCCGAAGCTCTCCGCAAGCCGAACGAAGTCCGGCAGGGCGTCGACATAGGAGTGCGCGTAGCGGCTCTCGTAGAAGAACTCCTGCCACTGGCGCACCATGCCCATGTAGCCATTGTTGAGCAGGATGACCTTCACGGGCAGCTCGTACTGCTTGCAAGTGGCCATCTCCTGTATGCACATGAGTATGCTCGCCTCGCCGGAAATGCAGGCGACGGGGGCGTCCGGAAAGGCCAGCTGCACGCCCATGGCCGCCGGGAGGCCGAAGCCCATGGTGCCCAAGCCCCCGGAGTTGATCCAGCGCCGCGGCTTGTCGAAGGGGTAGAACTGGGCCGCGAACATCTGGTGCTGGCCCACGTCGGAGGTCAAAAACAGCTCGCCACCCGTGACCTTGTACAGGGTCTCCACCGCGAACTGAGGCTTGATCACCTGGCTCGTGCGCTCGTAACGCAGGCAATCCATGGACCTCCACCGGTCGATCTGCTGCCACCAGGCGGCCAGCGCGTCCCGATCAGGCTGGGTGCCCGGGTCCTCGAGCACCGCCAGCATGTCCTCCAGCACGCTCCGCACCGGGCCGACGATGGGCACATGCACCTTGACGGTCTTGGAGATGCAGGACGGGTCCACGTCCACGTGGATGATCTCGGCGTGCGGGCAGAAGTGCTCGATCTTGCCGGTCACCCGATCGTCGAAACGGGCGCCGATGGCGATCAGGCAATCCGTCTCGTGCATGGCCATGTTGGCCTCGTAGGTGCCATGCATGCCGAGCATCCCGAGGAACTGCTTGTCCGTCATTGGATAGGCGCCGAGGCCCATCAAGGTGCTGGTGATGGGATAGCCCAGCCGCCGCACGAGCCTCGTCAGCGCCGCCGCCCCGTCGCCCAGCACCACGCCGCCGCCGGTGTAGAGCACCGGCCGCTTGGCGCCGAGCAGCTTCTCGACCGCCTTCTTGATCTGCCCCTGGTGACCGCGCTGCGCCGGGTTGTAGGAGCGAAGGGCGATCTCGGCGGGGTAACGGTAGGGGATCCTGATGCTCGGGTCCGTGACGTCCTTCGGGATGTCCACGACCACGGGTCCGGGCCGGCCGCTCTTGGCGATGAAGAACGCCTTCTTGATGGTCGCGGCAAGGTCCTCGACCCGCTTCACCAGGAAGTTGTGCTTGACGCAAGGCCGGGTGATGCCGACGGTATCGACCTCTTGAAAGGCGTCGCTACCGATAACGGGCGTCGGCACCTGGCCGGTGAGCACGACCATGGGGATCGAATCCATGTGCGCGGTGGCGATGCCGGTGACCGCATTGGTGGCGCCGGGGCCCGAGGTGACGAGGCAAACGCCCACCTCGCCGGTGGCCCGGGCATAGCCGTCGGCCGCATGGGTAGCGCCCTGCTCGTGGCGCACCAAGATATGCTTGACCTCGTCGCGCTTGAACAGCGCGTCGTAAATGTGCAGCACCGCACCGCCAGGATAGCCGAAGACGTACTCGATCCCCTCGTCGATCAGCGCCTGGATGATGATCTCGGCACCGCTGAGCTGCATGCTGCTGTGTTCCGCTTTCGAGCCATTGTCCACGATGGGATCACCTCTGTCGAACGGGCGCGATCGGTAGAGCGCTGCGGCGCCCGATGTGCGGATCGGGTTATGCTGGCGCCGTGCGGCCGCATCTCCCGCGCGCTACGCCGCGCGCTTGCACGGCCGCCGTCGATGGCCGCAGGCAAAGCGGTGACGCGGCGCTAGGGCGCGGCGGACGGAGCAAGAACCCGAGGGCCAGAATCCGAGCCGGGCGGGCAGCCGGTAAATGACGGAAAATACGTCATCCCCCGGATCAGGGTCAACATGGGTGGATGCAGAATGGATGGATGCAGACAACCGAGGCCGCTACGTTGACGTCAGCGGGTTGCTCAGGCAAGGATCCACCAGCGGATATCTTTGACCCGCAGCCTCGACCCCGTCGGTACTGCCCGGCCCGGGTCTCGATACCGGCTCGCGGCGCCGCGACGCGCCGAACCGGTGCGGACGGAAGAGACGGCCATGACCTCCACGCTGCAAGCAAAGGGACATCCCAATGGCGCAGGCGCCTGCCCCGCGCGGGCCGCTTACCGCGCCGCTGTGCTCGCGCTGCTGGTCGCCGTCGCGGCGGCACCGGCCCGGGCTCAGATGTACCGTTACGTCGGCGAAAACGGCGTCACCACCTACTCGCAGGTGCCGCCGCCCACCGGCGATGCCACCGAGATGACACCGGACCCGGGTCCGAGCCAGGCCGAGCGCGACGCGGCGACGCAACGCTTGCGCCAACAACTGGAATCCGACTTCGACCGCCGTACGGAGAGGGAGCTGGCGGCCGAGAAGGATGCCGCCGAGGCGGCCGACGCCGAGGTGCGGGCCAAGAACTGCAGCGCCGCCCGCACCAACCTCACCACCCTGAGCAACCTCGGCGTGCACTACTTGAACCTGCCGGACGGGCGGACCCTCAAGCCCAACGAGGCGGAGCGCCAAGGCCTCATCGAGGAGGCACGCCGCCAGATACGCGACAATTGCGACTGAGCGGGGCCGCCGCTCGCCGGCGGGCGGGTCCCGCTCGCAAGGCCCGATACAACGCACCCACAAGGGAGCAGCCATGCCCACCCTGATCGTCAAGACCAATGCCGAGCCCACAGGGCGCCCGCGCGAGGACCTGCTGCGGGCCGCCTCCAGGGCCGTCGCCGAGCTCCTCGGCAAGCCGGAGCGCTACGTGATGGTGCTCGTGGAGCCGGTGCCGGCGATGTGCTTTGGCGGCGACACCGCGCCCTGTGCCTACCTGGAGCTCAAGAGCCTCGGCTTACCCGAGCCGCGCACGGTCGAGCTCTCGGCCGCCCTCTGCACCTTCGTCGAGCAGCACCTCGGTGTGCCCAAGTCACGGGTCTACATCGAGTTCGCATCCCCGCCGCGGCACCTGTTCGGATTCGACGGCCGGACCTTCGGTTGATGGCGCTGGCACCCGGGGTGCGCCAGGCGGCAGCCCACATCTCGGTCGCGACAGGCCATGGCCCGCACAGCTCCCCGCAGTCTTGTTCACACCCGCCACCGCCGCTAGACTGCGGGGTTTTGTGCGATCCCTGGCTGTTCCCATGCGCACCTCCCGCTTTCCGCTCCAGACCGTCAAAGAGACCCCGGCCGACGCGGAGATCCCGAGCCACCGGCTGATGCTGCGCGCGGGCATGATCCGCAAGCTGGCCGCCGGGCTCTACACTTGGCTGCCGCTGGGGCTCCGCGTGCTGCGCAAGGTGGAGCGCATCGTCCGCGAGGAGATGGACCGCTCCGGCGCGCTGGAGGTCTGGATGCCGGCGATACAGCCGGCGGAGCTGTGGCAGGAGTCCGGGCGCTGGGATGAATACGGCCCGGAGCTGCTGCGTATCCGCGACCGCCACCAGCGAGACTTCTGCTTCGGCCCCACGCACGAGGAGATCATCACCGAGCTCGCCCGCGGTGAGATCAAGAGCTACAAGCAGCTGCCAGTCAACTTCTACCAGATCCAGACCAAGTTCCGCGACGAGGTGCGCCCGCGCTTCGGCGTCATGCGCGCGCGCGAGTTCCTGATGAAGGACGCCTACTCCTTCCACCTCGACCAGGCCTCGCTCGAAGCGACCTACCGGGCCATGTACGACACCTACAGTCGCATCTTCCGTCGCTGCGGGCTCGACTTCCGGGCCGTGCAGGCGGACACAGGTGCCATTGGCGGCAATGCGTCGCATGAGTTCCACGTGCTGGCCGCATCCGGCGAGGACGCCATCGCCTTCTCCAGCGACAGCGACTATGCCGCCAACGTGGAGCTGGCGGAGGCCGTCGCGCCCACCGCCACGGCGGCGGCGCCGCGCGAGGACGCCCGCATCGTCGCTACGCCCAATGCCAGGACCATCGCCGACCTGGTCGAGCACTATGGCCAGCCCATCGAGCGGACGGTGAAGACCCTGGTGGTGGCCGCCGCCGACCCCGAGACCGGCGCGCAGAATGGCCTGGTCGCACTGCTGGTGCGCGGCGACCACGAGCTGAACGCGGTCAAGGCGGAGAAACAGCCGCAGGTGGCAAGCCCGCTGCGCATGGCGACCGAGGACGAGATCCGCAACGCCGTGGGTGCAGGTCCGGGTTCGCTGGGGCCGAAAGACCTGCCGCTCCCCGTTATGGTCGACCGTGCCGCCGCTGTGGCTGCCGACTTCAGCGCCGGCGCCAACATCGACGGCAAGCACTGGTTTGGTCTCAACTGGGGCCGTGACCTGCCGCTGCCCGAGGTCGCCGACCTGCGCAACATCGTGGCGGGCGACCCGAGCCCGGACGGACGCGGCAACCTCACCATCGCCCGCGGCATCGAGGTGGGGCATATCTTCCAGCTCGGCACCAAGTACTCGGAGGCCATGAAGGCCCTGGTGCTGGACGAGGCGGGCCGCGCGGTCACCATGACCATGGGCTGCTACGGCATCGGCGTCTCGCGCGTGGTGGCGGCCGCCATCGAGCAGCACCACGACGACCGCGGCATCGTCTGGCCCTTATCCATCGCGCCCTTTGCCGTGGCCCTGCTGCCCATGAAGTACGCCAAGTCCTTCCGCGTGCGCGAGGCCGTGGAAGACCTCTACCAGCGCCTTGCCGCCGCCGGCGTCGAGGTGCTGCTCGACGACCGCGACGTGCGTCCAGGCTTCATGTTCGCGGATATGGAGCTGACCGGCATCCCGCATCGCGTCGTCCTGAGCGACAAGCACCTCGACAGCGGCGAGGTGGAGTACAAGGGCCGTACCGACGCCGAGATGCAGCTGGTGTCCATCGACGAGATCCTGCCCTTCCTGGAGCGCAAGCTCGCCGGCTGAGGCCCCGAGTTCCGTACCCCCTGCCGCTGCCGATCCCGCACGACCCGCTCGGAACCGAAGACGCAACACCAAGGATCCCCACCCCGCATGAGCAGAACCGAATCCTTCGACCGCGAGCAATTGCTTGCCTGCGGCTACGGCGATATGTTCGGCCCAGGCAACGCCCAGCTGCCGGTGCCCAATATGCTGATGATGGACCGCATCACGCGCATCGCCGACCACGGCGGCGACTACGGCAAGGGAGAGATCGTCGCCGAGCTAGACATCAAGCCCGATCTCTGGTTCTTTCATTGCCACTTTCCCGGCGACCCTGTGATGCCGGGCTGCCTGGGCCTGGATGCCATGTGGCAGATTGTCGGCTTCTACCTGGCCTGGATTGGCAAGCCGGGGCACGGGCGCGCGCTCGGCGTCGGCGAGGTCAAGTTCACGGGCCAGGTGCTGCCGACAGCCGGCAAGGTGACCTACCGTGTCAGCATGAAGCGGGTGATTGCGCGAAAGCTGGCGCTGGGCATCGGAGACGGCCTGATGGACGTGGACGGCCGCCCCATCTACACCGCCAAGGAGCTGCGGGTGGGCCTGTTCATGTCTACCGAAGGCTTCTGAGCGCCGCCCACCGCGATGCTGCAGCCCATGCCCACCCGTACCTCGGCGCAGGCGTCACGCTGGCACCGGGCGCATTGGCTCGCGGCCCTGGCCGGCGTGGCGCTGATGCTGGCGGGGCTGGCCGGCCTGCTCGGCGCCCAGGCGGGGCTGGACATCGACGCCACCCGCGTCGGCACCGCGCCAGTGACCCTGTTCCAGCCCAAGGACGCAGCGGCGGGCCCGGTGGTGGTGGTGGCGCACGGTTTTGCCGGCTCGCGCCAGATGATGTACCCCTTCGCGGCGACCCTGGCCCGCAACGGCTACCGCGCCCTGGTGTTCGACTTCCCGGGCCATGGCCGCAACACCAAGCCACTCGCTGGCGAGATCGGCGACGATGCCCGCGCTGCCGCCCTGCTCGGGGCCTTGTCGGACGTGGTCGACTACGCCCGCGACCTAGCGGGCGGCGATGGCCGGCTCGCGCTGCTCGGACACTCCATGGCGGGCGACGTCGCCACCCGCAATGCCAGCGCGGGCAAGGACGTGGACGCCATCGTCGCTGTGTCCCCCTACCTGTCGCTACCTCTGGACCGACTGCCGGTGGTGAACCTGCTGTTCGTCTATGGGGAATATGAGCCCGAGGTCATCCAGAAGCAGGGGCGCAAGGCGCTGGCCGCCGTCGCCGGTGTGGCCCCCGAGGCGGTGGAGACCCAAGTCACTTACGGCAGCTTCGAGGAGGGCACGGCGCGCCGGTTGGTGATCGCCGACGGCGTCGAGCACATCGGCGTGCTGTTCAGCGCAACGGCCCTGCGAGCCGCCCGCGATTGGCTCGACGCCGCCTTCCACCTCGGCCCGCAGCCCGATATGCAAGGCGGGGGCGAGGCCAATGGCAGCATCGATCGCCGTGGCCCCTGGCTCGGACTCTACTACCTGGGCGTGTTGCTGCTGGCCTGGCCCCTGGCGTTGCTGCTGCCGAGGGTCTCCGCAGAGCGCCTGGGTGCCGGGTCCAGCCCAGACTGGGGCTGGCGTCGCTTCTGGCCCATTGCCCTGTTGCCGGCGATTCTGACACCGCTGCTGCTCTGGCCCATGCCGACGGACTTCCTCGCCATCGCCATCGGCGATTACATTGCGCTGCACTTCGCCGTCTACGGCCTGCTGACGCTGGCGGGACTCTGGCGCGCCGGCAGGCTGCCCCAGCTCGGCGGGTCGTCGCTCACCGCGCTGCTGGCCGCCATTTTGCTGGTCGCGCTGTTCGAGATCTTGGCCCTGTCGCTGCCAACAGACCTGTTCGTCGCCAGCTACCTGCCCGCACCGCACCGGCTCGGCACAGTCGCGGCCCTGTTCGCCGGCACGCTCCTGTGGTTCCTGGCCGACGAATGGCTCACGCGCGGCCCGCGCGCACCGCGGCTCGGCTATGCGCTCACCAAGGGCCTGTTCCTGGTCTCGCTCGTGCTCGCGGTGGCACTGAACCTGAGCGAGCTCTTCTTCCTGGTGATCATCATCCCGGCCATCCTGGTGCTCTTCCTGGTCTATGGCTTCTTGAGCGGCTGGATCTACCGCCGGACCGGCCAGCCGCTGGTCGCTGCCGTCACCAATGCGCTGGCATTCGCGGCGGCCATCGCGGTCAGCTTTCCCCTGTTGGATTGAGCCCCCCTGCCCCAGCCGCGCCCTCATCGCGGCCAGTAAGCCTGGAGCCCAAGGACAAGGGACACAGGCCCCCCGGTAGGCGGCTAGCCCTTGAAGGCGAGCGAAAATCCTGCGCCATTCGGTATGTTTGTTTCGGGCAATCGCCTAAGCCATTCGGTATAGGGTTCTCCGGCAATCGCCGAAGGTCTCGGCCCCGCGAAGCGCCGCAACTGATCACTCGCCCCGGTCCTTTAGGATCAGGCCGAAGAGTCGCCCCTTCACTGTCCAGCTAACACCAAACGCCCAGAGCGCCGCGGCTTCGCACCAGAAGGTCAGGTTGTGCGCGTTCCACCAGTCGCCCTCCGTGCCGAAAAGCCACCCCGCAAGGCCGTGCAGCCCCATCGCCAGCGCGGCGAGGACGATCACGGTTCCAGAGGCGAAATAGATGAGATTGCGCGTGGCCTTGGTCGCGGTGAGCTTGGCACCTCCTGCCTCGGTCTGGCGATCGACCACCACGCGGGGGAACACCTGGAAACAATACCAGGCGAGAAACCCGAACAGGACGCTGGCGCTGACATAGTGAATAGTGCCAACCTGAGGAAACAGCTCGAACACGGCAAATGCTCCGGCGGGATCGATCGTCGTGCCGGGCGCCGCTTGTCCCGGCAGGCTAAGCACCGCGCGCGCCGAGAACGGCCCTTGATCGACACAGCCATGGCCCGTGGTCGGGAACAGCGCCACACCCAGCGCGCCGAATCCGGCCAGCGTGGCCAAGATACTCTCCCAGAAGTTCTGCCCGCGATAGGCGAATAGAAAGGTGGCGATACAGGCCAGGGCGGCCACCAGAAGGATGCCGAGAAAGGGCGCGTAGTAGAAATGGCTGATCGAGTCCCGAAAACAGATCCCGAATTGCCGCGGCGCCCAGAGCATCACCCAAGGCAGCGCAAAGGCGATCAGCCCCACCAGGGTCGCCAAGACGCGCTGGTTGATCGAGTAATGCGCGTCGTCCTCGGGATAGTACTGGGGCTGCGGTTGGTACCGCTCGTTGGAAAGGCTTCGCAGAAGTGCCATCATTGTCCCCTCGCCGTCGCTCCGCTTAAGGCGTTGACGCGATAAGCATAGCATGGGCGCCCCAGCGCAGAGTGAGGGACCTGCATGACTGCGACCCCCGCCGAGACCGACGGCTTCGGCCCGCTGGAGAGGGCCCGCCGGCGAGCCGCACGCCAGACCTCTGCCCGGAGTCGGGGGTGGTCTCTCGGATGACGCAAGCCGAGTGTCCGCGAACGGCGCTTGGCTATCCTCGCACCAATAGGCCCGAGCTTCGGCGATTGCCGGAAGCCGACCGCTCTCGGTGCGCCCGCACCGCCCACTCAATCCAAGCGCCCCTAGCGCCCGCCCAGCGTCACCTCCAGCGCGGTCGGCCTGCCCTTGCGCAGCAAGTCCAGCACCACTGTCTGGCCCGCCTCGTAGCCCTCCAACAGCTCGAAGATCTCCACCATGGAGCTCACAGGCCTGTTGTCGACGCGCTGGACGATGTCACCCGGGATGATGTCGCCGGCGCCGGTCACCCGCGTGCCCTCGAGTCCGGCACGCGCCGCCGGGGACCGCGGCTCCACCCGCAGCACCAGCACGCCCTCGACGCCCAGCTCCTGCAGCAGCGGGCCACCGATGTCGTCGTCGCCGTAGAAGCCGATGCGCGGGCGCACGTACTCGCCCCGGGCGATGAGCTGCGGCACGACGCGGTTCACCACGTCCACGGGCACTGCAAAGCCGATGCCGGAAAAGCTGCCGGACGGGCTGAAGATGGCGGTGTTGATGCCGATGAGGCGGCCCGCGCTGTCCAGCAAGGGCCCGCCGGAGTTGCCTGGATTGATGGCGGCATCGGTCTGGATCAGGCCGCGGATCTCGCCCGCCTCGTCCGACGCGATCGTCCGATCCAGTGCCGAGACGACGCCGGTAGTGAGGCTGTAGTCGAAGCCGAACGGATTGCCGATGGCCAGGACCTTCTGCCCCACCTGAAGATCCCCGCTGCTACCGAGAAGCGCCGGCCGCAGCCGCGCCGCCGACGCGCCGATGCGCAGCACGGCGAGGTCGTGCTCCGGGCTCGCGCCGACTAACTGGGCATTGTAGCTGCGCCCGTCCGCGAGCCCCGCGCGTGCCCTGCGGGCGTCCTCGATGACATGCCAATTGGTGACGATGTGGCCCTCACGGTCCCAGAGTACGCCGGAGCCGGTGCCGCGGCGCACTTCCATGAGGTTTCGTGTCCATGGGCTCACGAGCCGTGCCGTGGTGGCGATGTAGACCACCGACGAGCTCGCGGTCTCGAAGATCTCGATCGTGGACTGCTCGTCCGCTGCCAGCTCGCCGCGCGCCGTCACCGCGCGCGGCTCCGCCTGCATGCCGACGAAGAGCTCTTCAAGCCAGGGCTTCAACGCAAGCGAGACCAAGAACAGGATGGCCGCCCAAAACAGCAGCCGCGACAGTTGAAAGCCATGCATGGTGTCGGCGATACGCGATCTGAGCACAAGGGCCCTAGGTGAATACTTGCAGCGCCAATTCGGTGGCGAGCGCCGCCCCGGGAAGGGGGTGGAGCGCGGCCGACACGAGCCGGGCGGCGCCGGGGCCCGGTCGCCACCTGGCCCCGGGCATCGCCCGCTGCCCTCGGCGCTCAGCCCAGGCCGATCCATCGTCCTCTCGCCATCATCTTCTCGATTGCCCGATCGCGCCGACATTGTCCGATCGCAACGACCTCAATTGCGCCACAGCATTATACTTACCCTGATATGATCAGGGTTTCAGGCGGGGATTCCACTGCGCCCGTACCCATCTCCGACGCATCTGTAGCCACAGGCGCAGAGGCGACTGCGGCCGCGGAGTCCAACGCCACCTAACCAACCCAACGCAACGGGAGTTTCCACATGGTCAAGAACATCGGCACCCAAGACCAGAAGATCCGCTATATCGCGGGCGGCCTGCTGGTTGTGGCGGATGTGTTCTTCCTCCACACCTGGCTTCTGGGCATCATCGGCCTGGTCGCCATCGGCACGGCCTACGCCGGCACCTGCCTGGCATACATTCCGCTGAACATCAGCACCAAGGAAGGCGAGAGCAAGTAGCAGCCGCCCTTCCACGCGGCGGCGACACACTGTGACGACCGCCGGCGAAGGCCCTGGCGCCATGGCGCCAGGGCCTTTTGCTTGTGCCGATTTCTTCGCAGCGCGCAGCTCCAGTGCCCCGGTGGTGCGGCGCCCACTAGTGGTGCGGCGCCCACTAGTGGTGCGGCGCCCACTATTGCCGGCGAGAACCGCCCCCACCTTGCGCGCATGGACGGCACCCCCCTGATCGAGGCGCGCGGCCTCCGCAAGCAGTTCCCCGGTGTCACCGCCGTGGACGGCATTGGCTTCGCGGTGCGGCCGGGGCAGTGCTTCGGCCTGCTCGGCCCCAATGGCGCCGGTAAGACGACGACCCTGGAGATGCTGGAGGGCATCCAGCTCCCAAGCGCCGGCGAGGTCCTGTTCCGCGGCGAGCCCCTGGGCGCCGGCTTCCGCGAGGCCATCGGCATCCAGTTTCAGGCCACCGCCCTGCAGGACTTCCAGACGGTCGGCGAGTCGCTGGCCATGTTCGCCCGGCTTTACCGGCGTATCGCAGACCGCGATGAGCTGATCCGGCTCTGCAACCTCGGCGAGATTCTGGACCGGGATACGCGCAAGCTCTCCGGTGGTCAGCGCCAGCGGCTGCTGCTCGCCGTCGCGCTCGTGAACGACCCGGACCTGGTCTTTCTGGATGAGCCCACCACCGGCCTCGATCCGCAAGCCCGGCGCAACTTCTGGGGGCTGATCGAGACGGTGCGTCAGCGCGGCAAGACGGTACTGCTGACGACACACTACATGGAGGAGGCCGAGCGACTCTGCGATGAGATCGCCATCGTCGACCACGGCCGCATCATCGCCCAAGGCGCGCCGCGGGCGCTGGTCCGGGAGCACTTCCCACCCGTGGTGGTGCGGCTGCCCGCGGAGGCTTGGCCGGACGGGGCGCCACTGCCCGACTACGGCCGCCGGGCCGAGCAGGACATCGAGCTGCACACGGCACAGGTGCCGCCGGTACTGGACTACCTGGAGCGGATCGGCGCAACCCTGACCGCGCTGCGCGTGGAGACACCTAGCTTGGAAGACCTGTTTCTCAAGCTGACCGGCCACAGTTTGCGGGCGTGAAAGACGACGGCCAAGGGCAAGGAACGAGGGCCGACGAATCATGTTCTCCAAACCTCGATGCTAGGCACTCGGCGCCAGGCCCTTCCCGCCTGCCCACCGACGCCACCCGTCCGGCCTGCGACAGGGCCTTGACCGATGCTCCAGAGAATCCTAGCCGTCCTCGTCGCCCGCAACCGCGAGTTCTATCGCGACAGCGCCGGACTCGTCTGGAATCTCATGATGCCGATGATGATGATCGTCGCCTTCGCCTTCATCTTCGGCGGCGCTCCCAAGGACCTGTTCAAGGTAGGCGTCCTCGGCGATCCCGAGCCGCCCGGCGATCACACGGGATTCCTCACAACGCCACATCTGACACTGGTGCCGGAGGGCGACCAGGCCACTGCTGTCACCAAGATCGCCCGCCACCAACTCGATTTGCTGCTCGATCTGCGTGCCCCCGGCGGCGCCATCGCCGGCTACTGGATCAACCCAGAAGCACCCAGGGGTGTGATCGCGGAGCGCCTGTTGCTGGGCGCCCATGCCCGCGCCGGCGCGCCACCACCTGAGCGCCGCGCTGCCGCCGGCGAGGCCCTCAGCTATGCGGATTGGGCGCTGCCCGGCGTACTGGCCATGAACGTCATGTTCTCCAGCCTCTGGGGCGTCGGCTGGGTGGTGGTGCGCTATCGCAAGAATGGCGTCCTGCGCCGGCTCAAGGCGACGCCGCTGCGCCCGCTCGAGTTCCTATCCGCGCAGGTCATCTCGCGCCTGCTGGTAGTGATGTTCTCGAGCACCTTGGTCTACCTTGGGGCCATGGCCATCCTGGACTTCCCGATGCGCGGCTCCTATGCCGCGCTGGTGCTGACCTACCTGGCTGGCGCACTCAGCATGATCAGCCTGGGCCTGCTGGTGGCGTCGCGGCTGCGCACCGAGGAGCTGGCCGATGGCCTGCTGAACCTCATGTCCTGGCCGATGTTGCTGCTCTCCGGCGTCTGGTTCTCCATGGAGGGTACGACCCAGTCAGCGCAATGGCTCTCCGAGCTCATGCCGCTCACGCACCTGGTGGCCGCCGCCCGTGCCATCATGATCGACGGCGCCGGCGTGCTCGACGTGCTGCCGCAGCTTGCGCTGCTGCTGACCTTGGCCGGCCTGCTGCTCGTCGTTGCGGCGCGGGTGTTTCGCTGGGAGTAACCGGCGCATGCTCGCCCGGTAATCCCTGCTCGGCCGGCTCTCGGAGCTCCGCGGGCACCCCCGCACCACAAAGCAGCTGGTAGGCCCAGACCGCCAACAACCCGCAGCCGGCCATACCGAGCAGGAGTGGCAGCGCCGTTCCGTCGTGCAGCAGGCTGGTCACCGAGCCCGCCAGCGCGCCGAAGCCGAAGCGCCCCGCACCCGCAAAGGCCGAGGCCGTGCCGGCCAGGCGCGGAAAGAAGGCCATGAAGCCTGCCATGGCATTGCCCATCACGATGCCAACCATGGCGATATAGGCGCCAGCGGCTAGCGCAATAGCCCAGAGCGGCGCGGACACGCCGAGCAGCGCCGGCAGCAGCGCGACGAGCAGCAATGCGAGCGCCGCCCCACCCTGCATCATCAGGCCGACGCGCAACAGGCGCTCCGCACCCCAGCGCGGGACCCATCGGGAATTCAGATACGAGAACAGCATGGCGGCGGCGACATTCACGCCGAACAGCGGCCCGAACCAGCTCGCTGGGACGCCGTGCAGCTCGATATAGACGAAGGGCGAGTTGACGATGAAGACCATCATGCCGCCGAAGCTCGCCGTAGCCGTCAGCAGGTAGCCGAGCGCGGCACGGTGGCGCAGCAGCATCCAGTAATTGCCCAGTACCCGGGCCGGCGCCGGCCGATGTCGGCGCAAGGGCGGCAGCGTCTCCGGCAGCAGCCGCAGGAACAGCGCCGCCGCGACGGCCGTGATGCCCAGCAGCACGACGAAGACCCACTGCCAGCTACCATAGAGCACGATGATCCCGCCGATGCTGGGCGCCAATAAGGGCGCCAGCCCCATCACCAGCATCACCAGCCCCATGACTCGGGCGTAGTCGTCGCGCTCGAACAGGTCCCGTACCAGTGCCGGAATCGTCACGGCCACCGCCGCACCGCCCAGCGCCTGTACCGCCCGTGCCCACAACATGGCCGACATGCCGGGTGCCAGTGCGCAGGCGACAGCCGCCAGCGCGAAGACCACCAGCCCCACGGCCACCGGCAGCCGCCGCCCCAGCACGTCCGACAGCGGACCGAGCACCAGCTGTGCAGTCGCGAAGACGCCCATGTACAGGGCTACGCTGAGCTGCGCCAACGCCACAGGCGCATCCAGATCCGCCGCAATGGCGGGGATGCTCGGCAGGTACATGTCGATGGCGAAGGGCGTCAGCGCGGATAGCAGTCCCAGCGTGATCAGCAAAGGGAGGGAAACGGGCATCTGTGGCTGCCGGGCGTCGGCAAGCGGGCCATGATCCCGGCCAGACTCGGCGCTATGGTGGGAGTGATCGGTGGTCAAGGGCGCAGGGTAACGAAATCGCCAGGGCGTATTCATCGATTTGCAAGGCGGAGCGGCAGCGCAGGCTGACCTGCGACGACATGGCGCTGTACAGCCAAGTATCGGGGGATCTCGATCCAACTGGACGCGGACTCCGCCCGCGCCCAGGGTGCCAAGGGCGACGTCGGGCACAGCCTCTGGGCCAGGGGTCTCAGCTCCAGCCTCCTCGCCAAGGATCCATTCGCGCCGGGGACGGTCTATCGCGAGCAGGACGCCCGGCTCCAACGCCTGGTCCAACTGGACGACACCCTGACGCCAGGGGTAGGGGTGGTGGAGCAGCCGGCAGGGCATCTGATTGAGCTGGAATGCCGAGTCTTCAACCAGGACGACGCCACGGTGATGGCGGGCCGCGCTCTGGTGGTCGCGCCGACAGCGAAGCAGCGCATGGAGGTGACGGACATCGCCGAGGTCTCGGTTAGGTCACCACGGCTGTTCTGGGGAACTGTTCGACAGGGTCCGGGCACTGGCACCCATACCAACGGCTGTGGTGCACCAGGTTGACCTGTACGGCGCCGCCGAGGGCGCGGTCGACTTGCACGGGCCGAAGGCGTCCTTGCCCAGACCTCGCCTGCCGGCCTCATCCTGCGTATTCCCTTCGCGCTGGTGATCGGCCTCGCGCTGCGCGGCTATCACATCATCGTGACGCTGACCTGGGGGATCATTGCGGGCATCGCCCTCGGGCTCGCCTTCGGCCTTCTGACAGGCCAAGAGATACTGACCATAGACAGCGAGACGAATCGCGTCGGCCGTGCCCTGGTCAGCGGCATCACTGGCCATGGGTTGCTCATCGGCTATCAAAGGACTGGCAATCCCGATGAGGCATAGGATGTCATGACCGTCGTCTCGCCGACCGAGGTATGGCCTTTTGTGTTGCACGGCCGGTTCCTCGCGGCACTGATGTTGGTCGCCGCGATGACTGGCTTCGGCAGGACCCATGCGGCCCGAGACGATACAGCGACAAATAGACCGCGGACAATGAGCGACTGATTTGTGTACGCCTATCCCATAAGCGGCTTGGCACTCACCCCTTGCCTCATCGGCATGCTCGACCATCAGGACGCTGGGGGTCTGAGTGGACAACACAGGTCGCGCGTTATACAAAGCTCCTCTCCAGCCGCCAGCAC
>JANQFI010000519.1 GCA_028277905.1 Chromatiaceae bacterium
CAGCGGGCACAGAGCTCGACTATGCGCCCGCTGCCGCTCCTTGAAGGCGAGCGAAAATCCTGCGCCATTCGGTCTGTTTGTTTCCGGCAATCGCCTGAAACCGCCAAGCGAGCCACTGCGCGCCGATGCCGAGCACCATCAGCAGGGCGAGGATCTCGGTCAATTGGTGCATGGGCCTCTGCCCTACTCGATCACCCCATACCGCCGCAACAACTGCACCATCAGCGGGTCGTCGATGTCGTCTGCGGTCGGCACGGGCATGGCGCTGTCGGCGTCCTTGGATGAGGTGCTGGGCGCGAGTGGGGCTCCCCGCTCCAACAGCAACTTGGCGATGTTGATGTTGCCCGTGCCGACGGCGAGCGCCAGTGGCGTCCGGCCGTCGGGGCCTGTGGTATCCAGCTCTGCGCCCTCCTTGCGCAGCAGCTCCAGCGTGTCACGGTCGAGCAGGCTCGCCTGCACCAGCTCGCGCAGCCGTGTCTGCGCATCGTCGTCGGCGCCATAGCGAATCAGCAGCTCCGCCACCGGTACCTTGCCGTGCGCCAATGCCACGGCCAGCGGCGTGCGTCCGGCGGGTCCTGCCAGGTTCGGGTCCGCATCATGCTTGAGCAGTTCCTTGGCGATGGCGACGTCGCCCTGGCGCGCGGCGATGCCGAGCGGCAGCTCGCCGCCCGGCCCTGGTGTGTTCGGGTCGGTGCCCCAGAACAGGTGGCGCTTGATCTGCACCAGGTTGGCCGTCTGCACGGCATGGTGGAAGTTGCCGCTCGGCTTCGCTGGCTCGCCACAGCCTTGCAGCAGCAACAGGCAGCCGAGTATGGTGCCGAGGCGTCGGGTGGTGCGCATGACTTGCACGGAAGACTCCTGAGGGAGGTTGACTGCAAGCGGGGATGACTGGTGGCGGATGACCTGCTTGCGGATGGCGGGAGTGCCGGCCATCACTTCCGAGCACTGCCATCGCTCGCTGTCGTCGCTCGCAGGCCCGGGCCATGCCCGCGGCCCTGCAACCTAGCGCCCGCATCGGCCGGGGACAAGGGAAATGCAGGAATATTCGCAGTCTTTCACGTCGGGTCAGCGGAAATCCATGCTCGGCAAGCTTCTCCTCACCGCCGCCATCATCGTGCTCGCCTTCTACGCTATCCGCCAGCGCTCGGGGGGCGGCGCGAGAGCGGGTACCGGCGCGGATCAGCGGGTGCCGGGGGTCCGCGGGCTGGCTGGCCTGCTGGATCGCCGCCTGCTGATCCAGGGTGCCGCGGCGCTTCTGGTGACGGCCATGCTGGCGGGCAGTGCGCTCGCGCTTTGGCAGGGCTGGACGCGAGGCCGCGACCTCGTGACCGTCGAAGTGGCCAACCCCGCCACCGGCAGTGTCGAGCGCTTCGAGGCGCGGCGCACCGACGTCGGCGACCGGACGATCCGGACCCTGGACGGCCGGCAGATCCGGGTGTCAGAGATGGAGCGGATCATCATCCGCGATTAGCGCGGCCGGCGTCTCGGAGTCAGGTGTCGGCAGGCCCCGGGTTGAGCGCGACCAACAACCGAAGCCCCGCGCCTCGGTGCCGGGCTTGGCGGCACCGGCTCAGCCCCCCGCGGCCGGCACCGGCAGCCGGCCGAAGCGCCGCTCGTGCTCGCTGCGGCTGCGGGTGACACAGTCCTCGATGGACACGCCCAGGAACCAGTTGCCGGTGAGGCCGAGGCGATCGCCGGCCAGCGCTCGGTCCAACGCCGCCACCTGCTCGGCATGGCCCTTACGCAGCGCCGGTAGCCGGTTGCGAACACTGGCCGCGGCGAGCACCTTGGCTGGCGTCGCGTCCAGCGCGCGACAGGCGGTGTCGATGCGCGCGTCCTCGTCCAGCAGGTCGCCCGGGAAGTGGAAGGCGAAGCCGCGCAGCTTGGGGTCGTCCAGGAAGTCCCGCGACACGGCGGACAGGAAGGCGCCGTCCACGCTGATGAAGCCGGCCAGGGCGTCGACGCCGACGCTGGCCTTCTCGAGCACCAGGAGCTGGGTGTCGATCTCGGCCATGCCGATGCGGCCGGCGATCACGGCCGCATCCGGCGCCACATCGCCCAGCAACTGGGCAGCCACGTCCGGCGGCACCGCCAGCGTCAGCCAGTCGCAGCCGCGCTTGCTGCCGTCCGTGCAGCTGACCGTGAAGCCCGCGCCGGCGCGCTCGATGCCCGTCACCGGGCTGGCGGTGGCAAGCCGCACGCCGGGCGTCGCGGCGATGGCTGCCGGGATTTCGCTGAGGCCCCTGGGCATGGTGAAGCTGCGCAGCACGTCCTTGCGCCGGCGCTTGCGGCGAAACAGGGCCTCGGCCGGGAAGTCGTCCGCCGGCTGGCAGATGACGGAGCGGAAGGCCGGGCCGAACAGATCCCGGTAGTTCTTCGCGCCGAGGCCGCCGCCGTAGTACTCGCGCACGCTGGCACCGGCCTTGTTGCCGATGAAGAGCTTCGGCAGCGAGCCCAGGAGCTCTAACGGGTGCAGCGCCGACACGATGCCCTTGCGCTCGCCCCCCTGCCAGAGCCTGTAACTGAGCTTCGCCTTGGGCGTGGCGCGGTCCAGGATGCCCCGCTCCTCCATGATGCCGAGCAGGTTGCCGTAGCTGTTGAAGCAGCTGTGGCTGCCGGCCTCCACCCAGTAGGCGTCCCTCCCGCCATCCCCCCGGCCATCTCCCCTGCCATCTCCATAGCCGTCCAGTTCCGCGAAGCTATGCGTGTGCATGCAGCCGCCGGGGCGGGCATCGGCCTCCAGTACCAGGGTGTCCTGGCCACGCGCGCCGGCGTGCCGGGCGGCAAAGTGGGCGGCGCTGAGGCCGCTGATGCCGCCGCCGATGACGATGTGGGTGGGGGACTGCTCGCTCATGGATGGACGCTCGGACCGCGCTAACTGCTGATACACGAACCTCTATTGTCCATTGTCCGATCGGCGGGCGTCGAGTGGTGCCAGGGTCAGGGCGTCCAGGTCGTACTCGGGTGTCGGCACCGGCAGTGGCGCGCAGTCGGTGAGGTCCCAGCTGTCGGCCGTCACCAGGCTGAGCGCGCTCGTGTCCGGGCTGCGGGGCGGGCCGCGGTCGTCGATCTCGTCCAGCGGGGTGCCGGCCGGGGCCAGCGCCAGCGTGCCCTCGGCCGCGGGCCCATCATGCGCCCTGGTGCTCGACGCCGGCTCTGGGCCTGGCGCATCCCCTGGCGTTGCCAGGGACTCGATCTCGGCTCGTGCACCGGCGGCGAGGAAGGCCTGCTGGAAGCGCGTCGCGGTCATCAGGTCCACCTTCCGCTTCACGACCACAGGCTGGCCACTGAACAGGTTGTCCAGCTGGGCGGCGTCGAGCCGGAAGGTGGCGCCGAGCTTCTCGCGGACCTGGGCGGGGTCGAGATCGCCCAGGAGCTTGCCGGCGAAGACGATATTGTAGCGATCCTCCGACATGAGAGAGATGCCCTCCATACAGCGCTGGTGGTGGCCCCGGCCGAAGCGCCCGATGCCGGTAGGCGTGCCCGTGGCCGCGCCGGGGCGAGCGCCACTTGGCCGTGCCCCGCCTACCCTATCCGACCCCTCCCATCCGGCCAGCAGTGCCGGTCTAACGGGGTGCCGGCAGCTTAAAGGCGCCGCGAATGTCGCCGACCTCCTGGCTCGCCGACTTCGCAACTGTGCGCCGAGTCTTCAGGATAAGCCTTGTCAAGCGCCGCGGCCAAGGGCTCGGGGATGTCTCCGCCGTGGCACAAGAGGTAAACCGGTCGCGTCGACTTGGCCCGAATATCGCCGCGGACAGAGCTGGGCTATGGCCTGCTGCCCAGGCTCACCGGTGGAGACACAGGCCGCCGTTGCGAGAGGCGTCGCGTATACTCGCCGCGCGCAAGAGTTGGGGGGCGGAATGAAGGGGATCTGCATGAAGGGGATCTGCGGATGGCTCGGTGAGCTGCCTGAGGCGGCGAGCGGGGCGGTGCTCGACGCGATGCTGGGGGTGGACGGCGCCGTCGCGAGCGCCGAGCCAACGGGCGTTCGGGTCGCGGGCTTCCAAGGCGGCGTGACCGACGCCTCCGCGGGCGGCGTTCATGAGGACGACGATGGCGCCGTACTCCTGTCCGACACCGGCTGCATGACCGCCGCAGATGCCGCCGACCGCTACCGCCGCGACGGCGAGGGGCTGCTGAACGGCTTGCACGGCCCCTTCGCACTGGCCCTGCTGGACCGCCGCCGCGGGCGCCTGCTGCTGGCGGTGGACCGCGCCGGCGTCCGCGGGCTCTATGTCGTATACGGAAAGGGTTACATCGGTTTCGCGACTCGGCTTGCGGCGCTGCGGCGCATGCCCGGCTGGGTCTCCGAGGTCGGCGACCAGGCGCTCTTCGAGTACCTCTATTTCCACATGATCCCGAGCCCGGGGACCATCTACACGCGTGTAACCAAGCTCCTGCCCGCGCAACTGCTCAGCTTCGCCGGGGTCGGGGCGCCGGCTACCGCCCGCTTCTATTGGCACATGCCCTATCGCGATGGGCGTGCCAGATTCGCGGATCTGCGCCGCGACTTCCGGCGGCTGTTGCCGCAGGTCGTCGGCGATGCGGGCGCGGGTTCCGGGAGGGTGGGCTGCTTCCTGAGCGGCGGCACCGACAGCTCCAGCGTTTCCGGTACCTGGCGGCAATTGCAGGGCACGCCGGTACCCACCTATTCCATCGGCTTCGACGCCGAGGGCTTCGACGAGATGGAGTATGCGCGCATTGCCGCGCGTCATTTCGATACCAGGCCGCGGGAGTACTACGTCACCGCCCAAGACGTCGTGGACGCCGTGCCTGCGGTCGCCGCCTTCTGCGACGAGCCTTTCGGCAACGCCTCTATCGTGCCGGCCTACCTCTGCGCGCGCTTCGCCCGCGACGACGGCATCGACGCGATGCTCGCCGGCGACGGCGGCGACGAGGTCTTCGGCGGCAACGCGCGCTACGCCAACCAGTGGCTCTTCGAGCAGTACGGCCGAGTGCCGGGGCCGCTGCGGGCGCTGCTGGAGGCCGCCGTCGCGGTGCCCGGCCTGGCGGCCCTCCCGCCTGTGCGCAAGGCGAGGAGCTACATCGCCCAGGCCAAGATCCCGCTACCCGACCGCTTCGAGACCTACAACTTCCTGCACCGCACAGCGCTCGCGGACATCTTCGAGCCGGAGCTCCTGGCCCGCGTGGACACCGCCGCACCGCTCGCCAAGCTACGCGAGGTCTACCGCCGCACCGCGTCCGAGCTCGCCATCAACCGGATGATGCACCTGGACCTCAAGATCACCCTGGCCGACAACGACCTGCGCAAGGTCAACCAGGCTTGCCAGCTCGCCGGCATCGACGTGCGCTACCCGCTGCTGGACGACCGCATGCTCGCCTTCGCCGCCTCGGTGCCGCCTGCAATGCAGCTCAAGCGCACGCGACTGCGGTGGTTCTTCAAGCAAGCGCTCAAGGACTTCCTGCCGGCCGCGATCATCGGCAAGCGCAAGCATGGCTTCGGCTTGCCCGTGGGTCTATGGATGCGCGACTACCCGCCGCTCGCGGCGCTGAGGCGCGACAGCATCGCTTCGCTCAAGCAGCGCGGTATCGTCCGCGCAGACTATATCGATTGGATCGAGCAACAGCACCAGGGCGAGCACGCCTCCTACTTCGGCGTCTTTCTGTGGATTCTGGTCATGTTGGAGCAGTGGCTCGACAGCCACTGAGACCGCCATGCCCGTCATCACCAACATCGACGACCTCAAGCGCCTCTATCGCCGGCGCGTGCCGCGGATGTTCTACGACTATGCCGACTCCGGCAGCTGGACCGAGCAGACCTTCGGCGACAACACGACCGACTTCACCGAGATCAAGCTCCGCCAGCGGGTTGCGGTGGACATCGCCAATCGCCGCACGGCAAGCCGCATGGTGGGCCAGTCGGTAGCCATGCCCGTCGCGCTGGCGCCGGTTGGCCTTGCCGGCATGCAGCACGCCGACGGCGAGATCAAGGCGGCGCGGGCAGCGCAGCGGTTCGGCGTGCCCTTCACCTTGTCCACCATGTCCATCTGCTCCATCGAAGACGTGGCCGACGCCCTGGACGCGCCCTTCTGGTTCCAGCTCTACGTCATGCGCGACCAGGGCTTCGTGGAGCGGCTCATCGCCCGCGCCGCGGCCGCCGGATGCTCCGCGCTGGTGTTGACCCTGGACCTCCAGGTCCTGGGCCAGCGCCACAAGGACCTCAAGAACGGCCTGTCGGCGCCGCCCAAGCTCAGGGCGCCGGTGCTGCTGGACCTGGCGAGGCGCTGGCGCTGGGTCCTGGGCATGCTCGGCACGCGGCGGCGCGGGTTCGGCAACATCCTGGGCCATGTGCAGGGCGTCAGTGACCTGTCCGATCTGGCGGCCTGGACTGCCGAGCAATTCGATCCAAGGCTCGACTGGACCCGGGTGCGTCGCATCCGCGATCTCTGGCAGGGCCCCTTGATCCTGAAGGGGATCATGGACCCCGACGACGCCCTGCACGCACTCGACGCCGGCGCCGACGCCATCGTCGTCTCCAACCACGGTGGACGACAGCTGGATGGCGCGCTCAGCTCCATCCGCATGCTGCCGCGCATCCTGGATGCCTTAGGGGACAAGCTGGAGGTCCACCTGGACAGCGGCATTCGCTCCGGCCAGGACGTGCTCAAGGCCCTCGCCCTCGGCGCCGCCGGCACCTACATCGGCCGCGCCTATATCTACGGCCTCGGGGCGCTGGGTGAGGCCGGCGTCAGCCGGGCGCTCGAGATCATCCACAAGGAGCTCGACGTCACCATGGGCTTCTGCGGGGAACGGGATATCATCCAGCTCGGCCGCCACAATCTGCTGCTGCCCCAAGACTTTGTGTCGCGGTGGAGCTGATGCCCGGGGGCGTCTCCGGCGCGCCCCTGCTCACCTGAGTCTCGGCCCCTGCAGCGACACCATCGCCCGCGCACCGCGTCGCGCCTCAATGCGCGACAGACAGGACGCCATCACTCTCCCCCTGCGGGGCATTGTGGCCCACAGCCTACCGTTGCCTCACTGCGTTTCCGCTGCCAGCTCAGAAAACCGCCTCCAGGGATAGGCCGAGGGTCTGGATAGACTCCGCCGCGCTTTGGATCTTGATCTGGCCATCGGGACCCTGGCATCTGCGCTTTCAATAAGAGCAGCCACGACCTCAGGCTCCATCGCCTTCATCTAGTCGGCCTTGATCATAACTCCGACCACCCCTGTCATGCGGCCAGCGGCGTCAGGTAGGACACCTTTGGTCGGGGCGGACGTCGTCGGCGCGGACGTGGCGGC
>JANQFI010000520.1 GCA_028277905.1 Chromatiaceae bacterium
CAGCGGGCACAGAGCTCGACTATGCGCCCGCTGCCGCTCCTTGAAGGCGAGCGAAAATCCTGCGCCATTCGGTCTGTTTGTTTCCGGCAATCGCCTAAGATATGCTCGCGGCCGGGGCTCCCGGCAGTCGTCCACAGAGAGAATAAGGGCATAGTCGACACAGAGGGCATTCCATGGACAGCAGCAGCATCCAGCTCGCCGGGTCCGAGATCGACGCCGTCGAGTACAGGCAGGAACGACTGCGCATCCACTTCTCCCGCGCCATCATCATCAAGACGATGACCGGCTCCGTCGAGAAGACGCTCTGGTGGCAAGCCGGGGATCTGGTGCTCGATGAGCCCGAGATCGAGGGCGTGCTGCCCAGGGGTCCTGTCACCTGCATGGGTGGCGACATCGACGACAACATCTACACCTATCGGGACATGATCCCGCTGCCACTGGACAGCCGCGGTGCCATCGGGTTGTCGCTCAGGCTGGCGGACGACGCACCCCGGCTGGTTGCCCGCGGACGGGCCATACGGCTCGAGATGCAGGAGACGCCGAAGTACCAGCGCCACATCCGCGACGACTGACGGGGCGAGCGCGACCCCGTCAGGCCGTCGCCAGGCTGGCCTGCGGGCTTGGTGCTGCCCCTGCCGAGCGCAGGGACATCGCCGTCGCCGGGCGCCTGTCGCAGCCCGCATCGGCTGTGCTATGCTGATAAGCCGTTTCCGTCTCATCGCCCCTGTGCTGTGATCAGCTGCTGTCATCAGCTGCTGTCATCGGACCCTGAGCCGACAGCCGCGGGAAACGACTAAGCTGCCTGCCTGAATCCGCCCGCCTCTGCGCGGGCCACCACGACTCGCGGTGCAACCGGGGCTTGACCGAGGCCTCCCTTGCTCACCGCAGCGCGCCGCCGACGCGAGCGCCACCACTGAGCTGTCAGGGTGCTCGCCACCCCTCGGGGCGTCAACCGCAGGAGGGAAACAACCATGACTGCAACAAACCGGCTTTCGACGGGTCGCATCGACCCCGCGACCGGCGACCAAGGACGGGCGTTTCACGTCTACACGCAGCGTAATCTCGACCGCATAACGGCCGTCCGCCACTTGCCGGCGGATCAGCGCTTCGCCATGAAGGTGGTGTCCACGGTGCTGCCTTTTCGGGTTAACGACTACGTCATCGAGCGGCTCATCGACTGGTCCAAGGTACCGGATGATCCGATTTTCCAGCTGACCTTTCCGCAGCCGGGCATGCTAGCGCCGGAGCACTATACACAGGTCGCGAACCTGCTTCGACGGAACGCCGACAAGGCCGAGCTCAAGGCCGTCGTCGGCCGTATCCGCCAGGATCTCAACCCGCACCCGGCCGGCCAGCTCCAGTTGAACATCCCGCGCCTGCCGAACGGCGACCTGGTGACGGGCGTTCAGCACAAGTACCGGGAGACGGTCTTGTTCTTCCCGAGCCAAGGCCAGACCTGCCACGCCTACTGCAGCTTCTGCTTCCGCTGGGCACAGTTCGTCGGCGACAAGGCGCTGCGCATTGCCGCCACCGAGGCACAGCGCTTGCATGCCTATCTGCGCCAGCACCCCTGCGTCACCGACCTGCTGGTGACCGGCGGTGATCCCCTGGTGATCAAGACCCGCCACCTGGAGGCCTACCTGGAGCCGCTGCTGCACCGCGACTTCGACCACGTGCAGACGATTCGCATCGGGACCAAGGCGCTGACCTTCTGGCCCTACCGTTTCGTCGGCGATGCCGATAGCGACGCCCTGCTGGCGCTATTGGAGCGCATCGTGGCCGCCGGCAAGCATGTGGCGGTGATGGCGCACTTCAATCATTGGCGAGAGATGGAGACCGAGGTCTGCGAGCAGGCCGTCGAGCGCATCCGTGCCACAGGTGCGGAGATCCGCACCCAGGGTCCGGTGCTCGCGCACATCAACGACGAGCCGGGCGATTGGGCGCGGATGTGGCGCAAGCAGGTGCGTCTCGGCATCCTGCCGTACTACATGTTCGTCGAGCGCGATACGGGCGCACATCACTACTTCAAGGTGCCACTGGTGCGCACCTGGGAGATCTACCGCGAGGCGGTGCAGCAGGTATCCGGCCTGGCGCGCACCGCGCGGGGGCCGAGCATGAGCGCCGGGCCCGGCAAGGTGGAGGTCACGGGCGTCGCCGAGGTCGGTCCAAGGGATGTCGGACCGGAGCAGGTGCTGGTGCTCCGCTTCCTGCAGGCGCGCAACCCCGACTGGGTCAACCGGCCCTTCTTCGCGCGGTTCGACCCAGCGGCCACCTGGCTGGATGACCTCAGGCCCGCCTTCGGTGAGCGGGAATTCTTCTTCGAGCCAGAATACCGCGAGCGCTGGACGAGTCTCCTGCATTGAGCTCGATTTCCCGGCAATGAAAACCCCGCACCGGCGAGGCCGATGCGGGGCCTTCTCTGAGCTCGCGCCCCCGCGCTGCGCGCCGGGGTCGGGTCCTCGCGGCTTTGATTGCGGCCGCGTCGGTCAGAGGCGCGACGAGCCGACGATCTCGTGCGCGATGTCCACGACGCGGTTCGCCATGTCCATGTACTCCTGCCGATAGTTGGCGAGCAGACCCTCGCTTGAGCCCCAATAGTCTTTGCCCGTGACGCCGTGCTCATGCTCGTGCTCGATGAATTGCTGTTGCATCTCCAGCATCTTGTCGATGAGCTCCTGCTTTTCTTTCTTCAGCGCCGCGATGTCGCTCATGGTCGTCTCTCCTTCTAGTGCTCGGTTGGTGGGGCCGTGACGGGCAGCACGCGGTGGCGACACCAGGCTGGCTGTCCGGTCCGGAATATGCGAAACGATTAATATAGCATGACCGAAAGGACTTGCATCAAGGATAACCCGCGGCTGTCCGCCTGCTTCTGCAGGCCCTCGCGCAGCGCATGTTCCACGTCATCCTCTACCAACCCGAGATCCCGCCCAACACCGGCAACATCATCCGGCTGTGCGCAAACACAGGCGCCAAGCTGCATCTGGTGGCGCCGCTGGGGTTCAAGCTCGACGACCGGCGCCTGCGGCGCGCCGGGTTGGACTATCGTGAGCATGCGCAAATCCAGGTGCATGCGTCGCTCGGCGCCTGTCGGGACACCATCGGTTGGCGGCGCCTATTGGCCTTCAGCACCCGTGCGTCGCGCTGCTACGCCGAGTGCGCTTACGTCACGGGGGATGCGCTGCTATTCGGTCCGGAGACGCGCGGGTTGCCGCGGGACCTGCTCGCCGGCCTGCCGCAGCCGGACCGGCTGCGCCTGCCCATGCTGCCCGGCAGCCGTAGCCTGAATCTGTCGAACGCCGTCGCGGTGGTGGTCTACGAGGCGTGGCGGCAGTGTGGCTTCGGAGGCGCCGCCGCCTGATGTGGGCGGCCGACGGATCAGTGGTCCAGCTCGGGCCTGCCCGCACGCTCCAACAGGTGCCGGGTGGCCTCGGCGGGCGTGGTACCCGCGTACAGCACCCCATGGACCTCCGTCGAGATGGGCATCTCGACACCGAGCTTGGCGGCCATGCTGTGCACTGCGCGCGCCGTTACCACGCCTTCCACCTCCTGCCCGATGTCCGCCATGGCTTCGCTGGCGGGCTTACCCGCGGCGAGTGCCAGCCCGAGTCGGCGGTTACGCGACTGATCGTCGGTGCAGGTGAGCACCAGGTCGCCCACGCCGGCCAGCCCCATGAAGGTTGCGCGCCGTGCGCCCAGGGCCTCGCCCAGGCGGATGACCTCTGCCAGCCCGCGGGTGATGAGCGCGGCCCTGGTGTTGGCGCCGAAGCCGAGGCCGTCGGCGATTCCGGTGGCGATGGCGATGACGTTCTTCGCCGCCCCCCCAACCTGCACGCCGATGATGTCGTCCTGGGTATAGGCGCGAAATCGTGGTCCGCGGACCAGCTCCGCCAGCCGATCGGCGTAGACGGCGGTCGAGGCCGCCACGGTCACCGCCGTCGGCAGGTGGCGTGCCACCTCTTGGGCGAAGCTCGGGCCCGACAGAACGCCCAGCTCGCGTGGCCCGAGAATCTCCTGCGCCACCAAGTGCAGCAGTCGTCCGCTGTCGGCATCGAAACCCTTCGTGGCCCAGGCAACACCCAGGTCCGGCGCCAGGAGCGGCGCCATCTGCGTCAGCACCAGGGCGAAGAACTGGCTCGGCACCACCACTAGCACGGCGGTCGCGTCCGACAGCGCCGCCGCCAGGTCCGCGGTCGGCAGCAGCGCCGCCGGCAGCGGGAAGCCCGGTAGGAAGGTCCGGTTCTCGCGGGCCACCAGCAGATCGGCGATGTGCGCCTCTTCGTGCCCCCAGAGTCGCACCTCGTGGCCGTTGCGGCAGAGCAGCAGGCCGAGCGCCGTGCCCCAGGAGCCGGCACCGACGACGGCGACCCGCTCAACGCCTACCTGGGGATGGGTCTCGACCCTAGGGGCCTCCGCCACGGGGTTTGCTGCCAAGGGTTGGGCCTCAGTGGGTGGTCGGCTGCTTGCCGCCGTTGCCCTCGCCCTTGTCGGCCAGCTTCTGGGCGTAGATGGCGTCGAAGTTGATATGCTGGAGCACCAGTTGCGGGAAGCCGCCCTTGGCCACGACGTCGGTCACGGCCTGGCGGACGTACGGGAACAGGATGCTCGGGCAGTAGACGTAGAAGAGCGGGCCGTATTCCTGTTGCTCGAACCCCTTCGCAGCGACGATGCCCGCCTGTTGCACCTCCACCACGTAGGCGGTCTTGTCGCCGGCCTTGGCGGTGATGGTGACCGTCAGCACGATCTCGTGACTCTGTGCGTCCATCTGGTTGACCTTGATGTCGAGGTGCAGCGCCGTCTCGGGCTTCCACTCGCCCTGGAAGATCGCCGGTGCATTCGGCGACTCGAAGGACAGGTCCTTCAAGTACAGGGTCCGCAGCGCGAACTGGCGCTCGCCGCTGCCTTCGAGCTTGGTTTCTTCAGCCATATCGGTGCTTGCTCCAGCGTTGCTTGCGGCCGGGTCAGGGTCGCTGGCGATAGCCCAGCCTCGAGGCGGGCGGTGTGCCCGGGGTGACTGGGCTCGGACCGGCAGCGGCGCTCAACGCTTCTTGCGCGTGAGGGGCAGGTTGGCGCTCTCCCAGGCAAGCACGCCGCCCTTGAGGTTGTACACCTCCGGAAAACCTGCCTTGCGCAGGACGTGGCAGGCGGCCTGAGATTGTCCGCCCGAACGGCAAGTGATGATGATGGGCTTGTCCTTGAGCTTCGTCAGCGCTCCCGTTTGGTTCTTGAAGCCGTTCATCGGGATATTCGTGGCGTGCAGGATGTGCCCTTTCGCGAAGTCTGCCGCGGGGCGCACGTCCAGAACGGCCGCGTCCTTTTGGTTGATAAGGGCCGTCGCCGCAATGGGATCGAGGGCGCCCTTGTCGCCCACCAGCAGATTATAGGAGAGCAACCCGAGGATCACGCCGAGGGCCATGAACAGGACCCAGTGGTTGCCCATAAACTCGAAGATCTGTGCCGTCATTGCCGAGACCGATGTCGGGTTGGCGCGGGTGCCGGCTGCCCCGCCTGCAAAGGACCCGCCAGTATAACGCCGTGAGTACAAAGAGGCGTCGGCCGGGCGTCACGCCTGGGCTGCGGCCGGTCAGATGTCATGTCGGTGCCGGCGTGACCCTCTGCCGGCCGGTTGCGCGCCGCCCATGTCAGCGCGACTGATGGCAGAAGACTTCGCGCATCATGCCGATCAGCTGCAGCGTGCGGGCATCGCCCACCCGGTAATAGACGCGGTTCGCATCCTTGCGCGAGGCCAAGATGCCCTTGTCGCGCAGGATGGCGAGGTGTTGCGAGATATTGCTCTGGGAGGTGCCGACATGCTCGACGATATCCTGTACGCTAACCTCTTCGGCACCAAGGGTGCACAGGATCTTGAGCCGCAGCGGATGTGACATGGCCTTGAGCGAGCGGGACGCGCGCTCGATGTCGGCGTCGTCGGCGAACAACTCCACGTCGCCGCGCGTGCCGTTCAGCACTGGGTTGGTCGAGGATGGCGGCTCGGACATCATGAGCCCGCAGTTTATATCATTTCATCATCATACGATAATCGTCCTTCCGCGCAGCACGCTGGTTGGCTTTGCTTTTTCGACGGGTCCCGCGCCGGCGTCGCGGCCGGCAGCCCGGCTCGCTAGCCTGTTCTGCGGCGACTGGCCGCGGGCCTGCGGCGCGCGCTCGCATCGCCAGAGCATCTTGGTCTTCTGCTTGCTCTGGTGCCTGTCTCAGGCAGTTGCCGAGCCCGCACCAGCAGTGGACCAGGTCGCCGCGACGCCAAGCCAGTCACTTGCGAGCCAGTCCGTCGGAGACCAGCCGCTTGATGTTCAGGAGGCGCAGCTCGAGGCGGCCGAGGCACGCCTCGCCGAGCTGCGCGCCCGGCTCACCGACCGGGAGGCCTACCGGGATGCGCTCTACGCCGAGCTGGAGCGCAACGAGCGGCAGATCGCGGAGCTGGCCCGTGCCGGACACGCGCTGGTGGAGCGCTTGGCCGACCAGCGTCGGCTGGTCGCGGAGATGGGCGCCCGCCTCGGGCAGATCCGCACCGATCTCGAGGCCGCCCGCGATGCCCTGACCGCGTTGCTGCGGGCCGCGTACGCCGTCGGGCCTGGCGACCGGCTACGCCTGCTGCTGAACCAGCAAGACCCGACGCGCGCCGGCCGCCAGCTCGGCTACTACCGCGCTCTCGCGCGCGTGCGGGCGACGCGCGTCGCCGACGTCGAGCGTCTGGCGGCCGAGCTGGACCGGCTGCGGTTCCAGGCCGAGCAGGAGGCCGAGCGGCTGGCGACGCTGGTGGCGCAGCAACGGCAGACGCAGCAGGCGCTCGAGGCGGCCTTCGGCACCAGGCGTGCGGTGCTCGCCGACCTGGACACGGCCATCGCGAGCGATCGCGAGCGCGTCGCCGAGCTGGACGCCAATGCCGCGGCGCTGCGCAAGCTCGTAGCAGAGCTGCGCCAGCGTGCGCGCATCGCCGACGAGATCGCCATCACGCAGGAAGCCATCACCAGCCGCCGTGGCAGGCTGCCCTGGCCCATCGTGCAGGCGCGTCTCGTTAAGCGCTTCTCCGGCGAAGCGCGCCCCGGCGATCTCCACGCCGACGGCGTGCTCTTCGCCGCCCGGCCCGGCAGCGAGGTCTTCCCGGTGCATCATGGTCAAGTCGTCTACGCAGACTGGCTGCGCGGCTTCGGCTTGCTCCTGGTCCTTGACCACGGCGACGGCTACCTGTCCCTCTACGGCCACAATCAGGCCCTGTTGAAGGAGGTCGGCGAGTGGGTGGGACCGGACGAGGTCGTGGCCCTTTCCGGGACGGCCCCTGGGACCGATATTGCGGGAGACCGCGCCGCTGACGGCGGGCGGCTATACTTCGCGCTGCGCCGCAACGGAAAGCCGTTGAATCCGTCGCCTTGGCTCGTCGCCGGCCCCGGGTGAAGCTCGCCTGGCCTTCGCGGCGCGCCCGAGGCCTGCAGCATCGGCCAGCACATTCGGCCCGGACCATCGGCCAAAGACATCGCACTGGAACATGAGCGCTCGCATGCTTTCCAACCGAAGCAGCGGCCAACAGGTCCCACGACGCCGCATCGCAAGGAACCACACCGGCAAAGCGGCCCCACAGACCGAGGCTGACAGATCCCAGCTCATCAATAGCGCGCCGCGCTCAGATACGCCCATGTCCCAGCAATCTCCTCGCGTGCCGTCGCCAGCGCGATCTCTGCTTGTGCCGATGCTGGCGCTGGCGCTGATCGCGGCGCTGCCGGCCCTTGTGCGCGCAGAGTCGGAGCAGCCGGCACCTGCGCCCGTCGCTGCGCCGCCAGAAACGGCGCCGCCAGAGACGGCGCCCCCTCGTCCGGAACCAGTCCAGCCCGACCAGCCACCGGCCCCGGCCGGGTCGCCCGCGGAGCCCCCCCCTCCCGAGCCCGCCGCCGCAGGCGCCGAGCCCGCAGGGGCGGCTGATGGGCCTGCCGGCCCGGCC
>JANQFI010000525.1 GCA_028277905.1 Chromatiaceae bacterium
CAGCGGGCACAGAGCTCGACTATGCGCCCGCTGCCGCTCCTTGAAGGCGAGCGAAAATCCTGCGCCATTCGGTATCTTTGTTTCCGGCAATCGCCTAAGCCAACATGCGACAAGCGAATGATATCCAGTATCGAAATCGGGATCGGGATCGGGATCGAAAACGATTGCCATCCCGATCCCGATTTCGATAGGACCCCAGCCGCCGGCGGCGGAGACCTGGCGCAAGCCTGACCAGGCCTGATCCCCTCCCCAGCACAAGCAGTGCCCGCGGCAACGGTGCATAATCGCCACTGCGGCTGGGTCAATGCAACCGCCGCAGGTCGTCCCCCCGCAAGAGAGAATCTGCATCATGACGCACGCCGAAGCCGTATCCGGCTCGAAGCGCATCGATCCGCCGCTGCCGCGGGCGCTCGACGCCCCGCTCGCCGAGCTACATACCGCCGCCACCGGACGCATCGCCTACTATGCCGACGCGGAGGGCGATGGCCGCCCGCTGCTGCTGGTGCATAGTATCAACGCCGCGCCTAGCAGCTTCGAGCTGAAGCCGCTGTTCGAGCGCTTCCGCACCGAGCGCCCCGTCTACAGCATCGACCTGCCTGGCTTCGGCCAGTCCGAGCGCGGTCATCGCGCCTACTCGCCGGCGCTCTATGCCAAGGCCATCGAGGTCATGCTGGAGCAGGTCATCGGTGCGCCTACGGACCTGCTGGCGCTGTCGCTGGGCAGCGAGCTCGCCGCCCGCGCCACCCTCGCCGCACCGGACAAGGTCGCCTCCCTGGTGCTCGTCTCCCCCACCGGCTTCAGCAAGCGCAGGGTGCCGGCTGCGGGGGTCGGCCGCGTCGCCCACCGCCTGCTCTCGGCGCCGCTCTGGGCGCAAGGGCTGTTCGACCTCGTCAGCTCAAGGCAGAGCATCCGCTACTACCTGAACAAGTCCTTTACCGGCATGGCCCCGCAGGAGGTCATCGACTACGCCTACGCCACCTCGCACCAGCCCGGCGCGCGCTTCGCGCCGCTGACCTTCCTCTCCGGTCAGCTGTTCACCCGAGATGCCCTCAGCGGCCTCTACGCCCGCCTCAACGACATCCCGGTGCTCGCCATCGCCGATCGCGACCCCTACGTCCGCTTCGAGCGTCTGCCCGAGCTCACCGCCAGCCGCCCCAACTGGCGTCACGAGACCCTCGCCCCGAACATGGGCCTGCCGCAATGGGACCACCCGGAGGCCACCTTCGAGCTACTGGACGGGTTCTGGCGCGGGGATTGAGACGCGCTAGCTGCCGGCGCGGGCCTCACGCAGGGTTGGCGAAGCGGATCTGCAGTTCCGTCTGCTCCCCACCCCGCATAGGGCTCAGGTCCAGCTCGGCCGCCTCGATCGGCGACCAATGCCCTAGCATCCCGAGCTCAAGGGGTCGGCTCATAACCGCCAGTCCCAGCCGTTGGACAGACCTTGCTAAGAGAGATCGGCCGAAGCGCAATCCGCCACAGGCGCGCGAAAAGCCGGCCTCAAATGTTCCAACACTCTTGCAACCTGCGTCCTGCGTGAAGTCGGCGCCTGAGGTCGCGCATCGCAAGGCCAGCCGACGCAAGCACCCACACTGCCCCACCCGCCACAAGCCAGCACCGGTGTCTGTCTGCCGGCCATTCGTCGCCTGACGGAACATCTCCTAAACTCAAGGGGTAACAGATCCGCGTAAACGGGCTGTCCGGCAACGGGGGCGTCGCCGCGCCTCCCCTCGTCGATACTGGAGCCCAAGACGCAGTCCACTGATCGGAAATCTCCTTTGTTCAGGTTCGTGCCACACCCTCCTCCGCTGCTCCTCTATGCCCTGACCTGCGCCCTGCTCTGCGCCTCACTAGGCGCAGCCGCCGGCGCCGCTGAGCTGCGCAGCATCGAAGGCGTCCGGCTCATCCCCACCGACTGGGCCGACGGCGACAGCTTCCAGGTCGAGCTCCCCGACGGCGAGCGGCATACCCTCCGGCTGTACGGCGCGGACACCCTCGAATTGCACGTCAACGACAAGACCGACGCGCGCCGCCTGCACGCACAACGCCGCTATTTCGGCATCACCTATTACAGCGACCTCGTGCCGGAGAGCATCGAGCTTGCCAAGTCCCTCGGCGCACAGGCCAAGGCCGCCGTCCAGAAGCTCCTCGCCCTCCCCTTCACGGTGCACACCAGCTTCGCCGACGGTGGCGGAGATGGCAGGCACAAGCGCATCTACGCGTTCATCACCCTTCAGGACGGCCGCGACCTCGCCACCGTGCTCGTCGAGCGCGGCCTCGCCCGCGCCTACGGCGTCTACCGCGGCACGCCGGCGGGCCTCAGCCGCGATGACTACCGCGATCAACTGAAGGACGCCGAGCTTTGCGCCGCGGCCGAGCGCACCGGCGCCTGGGCCTACACCGACTGGACCGCCATTCGCGCCCAACGCGCCGAGCAACGCCAGGAAGAAACCGAGCTCGACCTCGCCACCGGCAAGGCCCCGCCCACCGAGCCGCTGGACGTCAACAGGGCCGCCCGCGACGAGCTGATGCGCATCCCCGGCATCGGCGAGCACTTTGCCAACGCCATCATCGAGCGCCGGCCCTACGGCAAGTTGGAGGAGCTCATGGAAGTACCCGGGATCGGCCGGAAGCGGTTCGCGAACCTGAGGGAGTGGGTCAGAATCCAGCCGTGACGGGCCGCTCGCGCTCACCCAGACCGCGAGCGGACGGACGCCCGCCTTGAGCCGCGCAGACTTCGGAACCGCTCGAAGCGGGCTTGTAGTCCGCTAGCCCCGGATTGTGAAGCTGTAGCCGCCCTGATCCCGGTCAAGCCG
>JANQFI010000563.1 GCA_028277905.1 Chromatiaceae bacterium
GAGTTATGGTGATTTCTGGTGTACGGCGTAGGCCGGGAGTGGTGGCGTATCCTGTTGACTGATCACCGCCAAGATCACAGCCAACAGAGGTGGATACGCCATGTCCGAGTCTACGCTGAGAGTTCTTTCACAACCAGAGATCGAGGAAGCCGACCCGCTGCACGCGCTGCTGCGTGAGGGGGCCAAGGAGCTGATCGCCAAGGCGGTGGAGGCGGAGCTGGCCGCGTTCTTAGATGTCTACGGCGATCGGCGCCTGGACGACGGGCGCCGTGCGGTGGTGCGCAACGGCTACCTGCCCGAGCGCACGGTGCAGACCGGGATCGGCGACGTTGCGGTGCGGGTGCCGAAGGTCCGCGACCGCAGCGGTGGCGGGGCCGTGTTCCGCTCCGAGCTGCTGCCGCCGTATCTCAAGCGCGCGCGCAGCGTCGAGGAACTGATCCCGTGGCTGTACCTCAAGGGGGTGTCGAGCGGGGACTACCAGGAAGCGCTCTCGGCGCTGCTCGGGGATCAGGCCAAGGGACTGTCGGCGAACACCGTCTCGCGGCTCAAGCAGCAGTGGCTCGACGAGCATCGGGCGTGGTGTCGACGCGACCTCAGCGATCGGCGCTACGTCTACTGGTGGGTCGACGGCGTCTACAGTAACGTGCGCTTGGACGACCGCCTGTGCCTGTTGGTCGTCATCGGCGTCACCGAGCACGGTCACAAGGAGCTCATCGCTGTCGAAGATGGCCACCGCGAGTCAGAGGCGAGCTGGCTTGAGCTGCTCACCGGGCTGCGCGAGCGGGGGCTGACCCAGGGAGCAAAGCTGGCCGTCGGTGACGGCGCGCTGGGGTTCTGGAAGGCGCTGAGCAAGCTCTACCCCGACACCGCCCACCAGCGCTGCTGGGTGCACAAGACGGCGAACGTGCTGAACAAGCTGCCGAAGTCGGTACAGCCCAAGGTCAAGGCCGAGCTGCACGAGATCTGGATGGCCGAGACCCGCGAGGCCGCGCACAAGGCCTTCGCGCGCACGCTCAAGCGCTTCGAGGCCAAGTACCCGCAGGCCATGGACTGCCTGGCCAAGGACCGCGAGGCGCTGCTGGCCTTCTACGACTACCCGGCCGAGCACTGGGTGCACATCCGCACCACCAACCCGATCGAGTCAACCTTCGCCACGGTGCGTCTGCGCACCAAGCGCTCGCGCAATTGCGGCTCACGTGAGACCACGCTGGCGATGGTCTTCAAACTGCTTCAGAGCGCGCAGAAGCGCTGGAAGCGCATCAAGGGATTCAGGAAGCTGGAGCTGGTCGTCAACAACGTCCGGTTCCGCAACGGAGAGCAAGTCGTCGATCA
>JANQFI010000601.1 GCA_028277905.1 Chromatiaceae bacterium
GCGCACTAAGGCGATTTCTGTCAACAAACATACCGCAGCGGGTACAGAGCTCGACGATGCGCCCGCTGCCGCTCCTTGAAGGCGAGCGAAAATCCTGCGTCATTCGGTCTGTTTGTTTCCGGCAATCGCCTAAAGCCTGGCCTCACGGGCGTCATTGGCCATATAGACGACTAGATCGCCATTGCGGCCTATCGCCGTATAGCGCTGCAGGGCCTCGGTCAGCATCCTGTCCGCGTCGGGATTGCCCTCGAGGTAGTTGTAGGCCTCCCGGCGGATGATGAAGGTCGGTTTTCCGGCCAGAATCCCGCTCAAGACCATCGCCGGCGTCGCATCCGGCCCATGCAATTCCTTCAACAAGACTGGGTAGATGATGTTCGATGGATGGGTAACCAAAGGGTCCGGGATCGGCTTGTCCAGCAACCAGTAAAGCAGGTTGCGCTCCATGGCGTAGATCGAATAATCGTCAAGGCCTTGGCTTCGAATCAGGTCGGCGGCCCAGTACGATGGGCCATGGGTCAGTGGCAGGCCCTCCTGATGGCGTCGCCATAGGAACTGCGCCTTATCCAGCGCCGGCCCCAATCCGACCGCGATCGCGACGAGGGTCAGGCCAATCGCCGCTACGCGGGGTCTCCCGCTCGGAGCGAGACGGGACAGCGTCACTGCGGCAAGGATGCTCAGAAAGGGGAACAGCTGCAGGATGTAGTGGCCGTGGCCGCTGCCGGAGGAGAGGATCGAGAACACCAAGGTAGCCAGAGCGACAAAGAATACGACCAGGGCATAGCGGGCGTCCGGATGCCTCTTCCAGGTGCCGAGCAAGAGCAGGGCACCGGCTATTGCGAGAAACAGGACGGCGAGTCGCAGGTAGGGTGCCGGTCCGGTAATATCGAGCAGGGATTTGGCGATGTTCTTGGCCGAGTCGATCATTCCCAGCTGTTCGCTGGCATAGGCCAAAGACGCCTCGAAGACCGAGAACCACAGGGCTTCCCAGTGTCCCGCGATGAGGTAGACCAGGCCGAGGAGCCCGGCGATGGCGAGCCCGCCGAACGCGTAAGCGACAGCGGTGACGAGCCTTTCACGAAGGTCCCGATAACCAGGAGCCGCGACGATGAGCAAGCCCAATGCCACCGCGATGTACGCCATGTTCATCCGGGACAGCGCGGCTATGGCAATGAGGGCACCTACCACCGCGGCAGGAAGCGGTTTGGTTACCCCTGTCATCACGAAATACAGCGCGGCCATCAGTGGTAACATGGCGAGATGCTCGCTCATGGTGGACTGCCCGCTGGCGTAGAGGCTCGCAAGCGCGATCTGGACCAGCCCGGCGAGGACGCTGTAACCGCGTGGCGCGAAGCGCAACGCGATCAAATACACGAAAAACGCGGTGCCGAGGACGAACAGCGCGCCGCCGAGTCGCACGGAGACGATGCTGTCGCCGAAGGCGGTCAGGAACAGCGCCATCCACCCGAAGGTGAATGGTGGCTTGATGTCCCAGGCCGCGGTGTAGGGCAGATGTCCGTCGAGCAAGGACGCGCCGACCACGACAAAGGTCGATTCGTCCCAGTTGAAGCGATCGGTGAACCAGAAGGGGGCACGAAGGAGAACGGTCGCGACCCCGTACAGAAGAAGCACGCCAACATGGCTGGAGTAATCTTTGAGTGCTGATGTCGTCATGGCCTCTATGCTCTTGCCTTTGAGCCGGAGCGCGCGTGCCGCGCCGGCGTATCCGATTCGGGGTGGACGGCTACAACGCCTCTTGTGGCCAGCGCATTCCCGTGGTAGCGGCCCAGGGAGGAAGCCGACACCGTGGCAGACGCGACCAGGCGTTGCGATCTCCAGTACCCCATGTGCACTAGGGTAAAGGTTGTCCCATGCCAGAGAAACCCCGCTTTGGTGTCGCCATTCCCGCGTATAACAGGGCCGCTGTCATCGCCGACACGCTGGAGGCGGTCTTCGCGCAGGCGTTGGCCCCGGCGGAGGTCGTGGTCGTGGATGATGGCTCGACAGATCGCCTGGCTGAGGCAATCGCACCCTACCGGGAAAGGATCATCTTCGAGCGCATCGAGAACCGTGGTTGCGAGGGGGCGCGGCGGCATGCCATCGGCTTGACTTCTATGCCCTGGGTTGCCTGGTGTGATTCTGACGATCTGTGGACGCCAGAGCATCTCGCCAATTTTGCACGCGCGCTCGAGCTCTTTCCCGATGCGGACTTGCTCATCAGCAACTTCCGCACCTTCGGCGAAGAGGCAAGCCCCTTCCCGCATCATTTCGCACGTTGGCCGCAGGCATGGTTCGATCGATAT
This sequence comes from Chromatiaceae bacterium, assembly GCA_028277905.1. Classification (GTDB taxonomy): domain Bacteria; phylum Pseudomonadota; class Gammaproteobacteria; order Chromatiales; family Chromatiaceae; genus Thiohalocapsa. The sequence goes on from JANQFI010000601.1 coordinate 2,301, forward strand.
GTGGACCAGGAAGTGCCGCCCTTTCTGCGGCTGAATGCCGATGCCCTCATCGGGTTCATGCGCCGTAATCTCTGTTTTCCGTCGGCCTGCGCCTATCGCCGGTCCTTCTATGAGGGCATCGGCGGCAGTGACCCGCGCCTGAGCCGGCAGCAGTCCGCAGATGGGAATCTGACCCGGCGGGCATTGGGAAAGGGTGCCGTGACCATCCTCGACACGACACCGACGACGCTCGTACGCAAGAGCACGACCAACATGTCCCGGGATGTCATCAAGAACATCGAGGGCAAGATTCTGCTGTTGCGCCGGGAGATCGAGGAGCGGCAGATCCCCGAGCGTTTCTTCGCCACGGCGCGGGAGGTCATCCACGAAAGCGAAGTCGACCTGCTCTGGACTCTGTTCCGCGACGAGCAGGACGATGCGGCGCGTGCTCTCGGACGGACCCTGGACCCTGCAACACTCGATCGCCGCACCCGGCTGCTGCGGCTCTTGGTCCAGCAACCGAAGCCGGTGCGCACCCTGGCGCGGCGGGTGAAAGCAATCCTTTAGGCAATCGCCTTAGGATTCGAGCGGGCAGCGCACCCGCCGGCGTCCCGCGCCGAGGCTTTGTAGAGGGTCTCTAGAGGGTCCCCGCCGCAGGCTCGCATCGCCAATCTGCACGCTCAGGGAGGGGGCGCGATCATTGCCGCGGCTGCTCGTGCCGCGGCGCAGGCGGCAGCTCCGCGTGGCCTTGTGCCTCGCTCGGCAAGCCGATACGCCCCGCGACGAGGTAGGGCGGGCGCAGCTTGATCTCGTCGTAGATCTTGGCGACGTACTCGCCGATGATGCCGAGGCTGATCATGATGGTGCTGGCCAGGATCAGCAGCGTGATGATGGTCGTGGTGAAGCCCGATACCGCCCTGCCGCTGAACCAGCCGAGGAGCGCCTCGGTGGCGACCAGCAGGCCGAAGATCAAGGTGAAGGCACCGAGGATGGTGACCAGCCGCAAAGGCGCGCTGGTGAAAGAGATGGTCGCGGTCATCGCCAGCTCGACGAGACCGAGCAAGGTCCACTTGCCTTCGCCGACGGCACGGTTCTCGACGTCGAACTCGATGGTGTCATGCTCGAATCCCACCCAATCACAGAGTCCGCGATAGAAGCGATGGCGCTCCGGGATCTCGGTGGCGATGATATCCACGACCTCACGGTCGAGCAGCTTGTAGTCCGATGCCTCCCTGAGGTTGATCCCGCCCAACCGCGACACCAAGGCGTTGAAGAGTCGGGCGCGCAGACGGGCCATGGGCGTATCCGTCTCGCGGCCGCGCTTGATCGCGTCGACCACCTTGGCGCCTGCGCGCCACGCGTCCAGGAGCCGTGGGAAGAGTGCCGGCGGGTGTTGCAGGTCCGCGTCCAGGGTGATGACGGCGTCGCCACCAGCGGCCCGCAGACCCGCCAGAAGGGCGGACTCCTTGCCGAAGTTGCGGCTGAGCCTGAGACCTTTGATGCGCGCGTCCTCGGCGGCGGCTTCGCCGATGCGGCGGAAGGTCTCGTCCGCGCTGCCGTCATCGACGATGATGATCTCCCAGGGGATGCCGAGCGCCTCCAGCTGCGCACGAACGGCGTCCACGGAATGGCCTATGCCCATTGCCTCGTTGTGTGCGGGCATTACGATGCTGAGTAGGCGGGGAGTCTTCACCGACGACACCTCGGGGGGAGAGCGGATTGTCGAAAGGGGTCAGGTACGGGCAGCCCCGTCCCGACCGACCCGGGCCGGCGCCGAGGGGCCGGACGCGGCGGTCGCGTCCTCTGCGTCGGACTGCCGATCGAGGTGTCGATAGCCGATCGGGCTGATGTGGTGCCGTGCGAGCAACTCTCGTGTGCCGGGATGCACCAGTGCCGCCAGCTCCTGTCGCCAGGCGTGATAGCGCGCCAGCCGGGGGCTGGTCTCGGCCGCGCCCCGGCATTGCCCAGGGTGACACATGAGCTCATAGACCTCTCCACCCGTCAGGCCGGGGAGCGTGCGCTCCAGATATCCTAGGCTGAGCTTGCCGCTGACCCCGAGTCCGAGCATCCGTGGCGGGCGCCGGCGCAGCCGGCCGCGGTTGAGCCGCGCTGCCAGCGCCAGGGCCGCATCCCGCGGCCCGAGCCCAGCCGTGCGGCTCGGGCCTGGGTCTGGGGTGGTGAAGCGCAGGTGCTCGATCCCGTACCCGGCGCATAGCTCCTGGGTCAGCGCGAACAGCGCCGGTAGCATGTGCACGTGCTCGTGTGAGTTCAGGAAGCGCAGCCGGGCGCCGGCCTCCAGGCAATGCTCGATCTGTGCGCGCCATTCGTCGCGGATCAGGTCGCGGCCGAGGAAGCCCGAGGCGACCATGGCCGCCAACCTGAGCTTGCCCGGGAACTGCCCCGCGGCACCGCCGAGGCGCCGGCGGAGCGCCCGGCACATGGGTACCCCATGGGTGAGGTTGAGGTGGACGCCAAGGTCCAGCTCGGCGTCGTCGCGAAGGGCGCGGAGCTCGGCGTCGGCGATGCCGGCGCTGACGAGGATGCCGGTTGCCGTCAGGATACCATCGCGGCTCGCCTGTCGGATGCCCGCGTTGACGCAAGGGAAATAGCCATAGTCGTCGGCATTGACGATGAGCAGGGCGGGCGGGTGCTTCACTGGTCTCCAGGTCCTTTCATGGTGGCGAGCACGCGGGTACGGACCGCGCGCCCCGCCAGGCAGAGCCCCCAGGTCAGCGCCGTGAAACCCGCCGGATACCGGAGCACGGCGCGACGTTGATGTGCGGCGGCGAAGACCCTGAGTGCCACTTGTCTGCGCGGCACGGCGAGCAGGCGCAGCAGCCCCGTCAAGCGGACCATTGCCGATGCGAAGAGTCCGGGCTCGACGGTCAGCACATGGCAGGACGAGGTGGCACCTGCCGCGCGCTCCATCGCGAGGCCGTCCGCCCAGATGCTCAGCGCGGCCTTGGAGGCATTGTAACCGCCGCTGAACGGCATGCCGTGCCAGCGGCCGATGCTGGAGATGAGCACCAGTACGGCGTCATGCGCCCCGGGGCAGAGCCAGGCAGCGAGCTCCGCCGGTGCGAAGAAGTTGACGCGAAAGGTCGCCTCCAAGGCCGACACCTCGAGCAGGGATGCGCCATCCCGCTTGGTGCCGGCGCTCAGGATCGCGAGATCGATCTGGTCCGGGCGGACGCCCCCGGCCTCGAGCGTCGTCGCCAGCCGCCCGGGGACCGAGAGGTCGGCGGCGACGATGGTCGCGGGGGCTGTCGCCGGCAGTGTCGCCCGGAGCCTGTCGGCGGCCGCCTCGTCGCGAACCGTGCCGATCACCTGGGCGCCCTGTTCCAGCGCCAGGATGAACAGGTCGTACCCGAGGCCGCGGCCAACGCCCGTGATCAGGACCCGTTTGCCGCGGAGATCCAGGCTCAGTGCGGCCCTTGAGGACAACGCATAGGCTGCGCCGTGCCACAGCAGCCAGGGCAATGTCAGTGATACCGACAGGACGAGTCCGACGCCCCAAGCGCCGAGACTGGGCAGCAGCCAAGGCGCTGAGGGTGCCCGGGACAGCTCCGCGTAGCCCTCGCCGTCGCACTCGTGCAGTGCTACGACGGCATTGATCATCTGCCGAAACGGATGCGCGGGGAACAGGCGCTTGGTGACCAGATCGAGTCTGGCGATGCGAAACGGCGTCAGCCGGAGCTGGGCGAGGTAGGCCGCGAAGCCGCTCGCGGGCCCCTGCCGAAAGGGTGCCTCGGCGAGGTAGTGCAGCAGCCGCTCATGGATGGCGTTCTCGGGTGTCAGCGACAAGTAGTCGCAGATCAGACCATAGTCGTTGCGACTGACCTGCCAGCTGGGAAAGACAACGGCATGGGCCATGGCTTACACCTCCGCCAGTCGCGCCACGCGCGTCGCGTGGGCGGCCAGAGACAGCGTGACGGATTTGCTCGGCAGCGATGGGAAGGCCGCGCCGTCGGCGATCCAGAGGTTGCGGAATCGGTTGGATCTCCCCTGGGTGTCGCAGCGGCGCGGACCCTTGCCCATGGGGATGGTGCCGGCGTAGTGGATGCCGGCCCCGAGCGGCGACAGCACCCGGCCGGCGGGAACACAGGTGAGTCGCCAGAGCAGTTTGCCGAGCCGGGCGACAGAGGCGTCGATCAGGGCCCGCTGGGCCGCTGATTCCCGGCCGCTGAGGCGCAGCTCCGGCCATGCGCCGCCCTTGTGTACCAGCGACATGTGGTTGGCGGGATCGGGCTTGTCGGGGAAGAACAGGCTGATGGTGGCAAGCGTCGAGCGCAGCGCAAAAAAGAGCCGCTTGGAGAGGCGCGTGTCGAAGGGGAGCCACTCGATCAGGGGGTGGTAGAGCAGTGCCGGGAGCGGCAGGATCTCGCCATGCAGGTAGCGAGGCCAGGTGTCCTGCTCCCTAGCCAGCAGCCCCAGGATCAACCGATTGAACTGGAAGGCGCGCGGCTCCCGCGCGGCGCCGAGATTGCCGAGGAGCACGAACAGGACCTTTGCCACCCGGGTATCCAGCAGGCCCTCGGTGCGCGGCGGTATGTCCGGCTCCGCAGTCTGCAGCGTGCGCAGGAAGATGCCGCCGCTGCCGAGCGCGCCGGCGGCCAGGAACACCGCCTCGCAGGGTGCCTGCTGGACCCGGCCGGTGGCGAGGTCGAGGTAGCGAATGCCTGTGATCTGCTCGCCCCTGCTGGTGAGCGACAGCACCAGCCGGCCGGGCCGGTAGTCGAAGGATGCGTGCGCCTGGCACTGGGGCAGCGTGTTCCGCGCCGGGTTGTAGATTGCATGCCGGGGACAGCCCCAGAGACAGCGCTCGCAGTAGTCGCAGCCGTCCCTTCGGGCGGAATCGGTGATGACGGCCATCCTCGCGCGCCCCATGTGCAGCCCGTGACGGTTGAGTGCGGTCTTCGCGCGCGCATAGCTGCCGAGCAGACGCCGGTCGGCCCCTGTCAGGCGCAGCGGCGCCTGCGATGCGTCGAGCGCGGGCAGGTAGGGTGACAGCTCGTCCCGTGCCGGCCCGGCGACGGGAATGCGCCGGCAGACGGTGCGGTAATCTGCGACCAGGTCCTGCTGGCCGATGGGCCAGTCGGCCAGGTCGTCATCGTCGAAGACCAGTGCGTTTGCGCCCCAGCCGTTGGCGAGGCCGCCGCGATGGAACGACAGGAAGGGCTCGAAGCCATCGCAGTCGAAGCCCCACAGCGGATCCTCGCGGCCGGCGAGGAAGCTGCGCGACGGTGGATAGCGCAGGAGCTCCCCGCGGCCCGGGGCGACGATGGCCGAGAGATCCGCGCCGAGGAAGTAGTCGATGGGATCGCTGAGCTGCGCCTTGAGCTCATGAAAGGCGATTCCAGCTGGCGGAAAGGGATCCTCTTCCCGGCCCACGTCCCAGAGCTCGACGAGCCTGTTGCGCTCGAGCAGTGTCAAGGCGGCATGGGCGCCGGAGACGCCACCGCCGATCACCACCACGCGCACGAAGGAGCTCCAGACGGTTGCGCCATCGACATAGAGGGTCAGCTCATGATGAGGTAGATGGATAACACGCCGAACGCCAGTCCCAACGCATGCCGCCCGTCAATCACCTCACCAATCCACAGACCATATAGGGTCACTAGGATGATCTGGCCCACCGTCATGGCCGGGTAGATCTTGTTGAGCGCGTAGTACTTCAGGATGCGCGAATATAGGATGAAGGACAGCGCATAGGAGACGGCGCTGACGGACATGAGCCCGAGCCACTGCCAGGTCCGGATGTCGAAGTAGGACGCCTTCTTCAGCAACACCTGTGCGAAGGCGGTGGCGAATACGGCGATGAGGACAAGCCAGAGGTGCGGCATGCTCGTGTCTCGGTGGCGGGCGCTGCTTCGGACGGCCAACCCCCTGAGTCGGCCAATGGCCGGCGCAGGGGAAGCGCAGACGGTCGCATGCAATGGGGCCACGCAATGGGGCAGGGCGGCAGCGGAGGGTGCCCACCACCCCGAGCTTGACCTCCTGGGGTACCGGGCCTCGGACCGGCGTGGATTATAGCGCCAAGGACCAGGGTGAGCGAGGCTCGAGCCTCGGCCATGGCCACAGAATCGGCGTCCCCCGGGGGCGGTAGTCGGCATCCTTCGGGGGCGGGGCGGCGGTCCCGGCGCGCGGACTGCAGCGAGCCGCCCCGGGGTTCTTGAGGGGCCGGAGTGCGAGCCCCGATCAGGGCGGCGCGCTTGCCGCGCCGCCGCTGGCTCTTGCTATTTCACCAGGATCAGCTTGTCGTTCCGGGTCAGCAACAGGGTGTAACGGGCGTCACCGTGCTCGATCACCACCCGGCGGTCGCCGCGGAGCAATTGGCTGCTGCTCAGGCGGCGTGGCTCGGGCTGGGCACCCTGGTTGCGGGAAGCGGGTTCGGCATTCTGCTGCATGAGGGACGCTCCGTTCATCGTGGGTGATGGTTGTCGGGCAAGGGCGTGTCCAGTACAAAGCGGGCCACTTGGCGCGCGGCACGCAGAAGCAGGGTAAAACCGCCGTGGCGCGGCCTCGGGGACCGCGACGGGCGACACCACGCCCTGTCGTGCCAACCAGCACGCGAGCCGTCACAGAGGCAGATCGGCAGAATGCTAACGCAAATGCGAACGATTAGCAAAAAAAGAGCTTTCGCAGCCGGAATCCGAGGCGCTGTGCAGCGGTGTCGGGTATCCTCGAAGCTGTCCCGGACATCGGGCTGCCTAGCCTTTTCGGCGAATGCCGGGCTGCCCGGCGCGACGCCATGACGCACTTGGACGTCGAGGCCGGTGGCAGCCGCCATGGCGGTAATCGCCGGGCGCTGGCGGAACGCGCGGGTCGCTCTGCCGCGGCGGTGCTCGATTTCAGCGCGAGCATCAATCCTCTCGGCATGCCGGCCGGCGCGCGTGCGGTGCTACGAGAGTCGCTGGACGCGATCGCCGACTACCCGGACCCCGACTGCAGCTTGCTGCGACAAGCCATCGGCGCACACCTGGATGTGGCGCCCGAGCGCGTGCTGCCCGGCAATGGGGCGGAGCAGCTGATCTGGTGGCTGCCACGGCTGGTGCAGGCACGGCGGGTCGTTGTCAATGTGCCCTGCTATATGGACTACAGCCGCGCGGCCGCCGTCTGGGGCCTCGGGGTGATGGCGGTGGCGCTCGACGCGAGGGCCGGCTTCGCACTCGATGCGGGCAGACTCGGTGTCTTGGTGCGCGAGGGCGATCTCGTCTGGATCGGCCGGCCCAACAGCCCAACCGGACACCTCGTCGATCACGGCATGATCGCGCGACTGGCTAGGGCACGGCCCGACGTCTGGTGGGCCGTGGACGAGGCCTTTCTGGACTTTGTCGACGGTGCGCGGTCGGTGGCCTGCCTCGGGCTCCGCAATCTGCTCGTGGTGCGCTCCATGACCAAGTTCTATGCCCTCGCCGGGCTGCGGCTCGGCTATGCGGTGCTGCCGCGCGAGTTGGCCGTGGCCGGGCGGGGGTTGCTGCCGGACTGGTCGGTGAGCACGCCAGCGCAGCGGGTGGGCGTCGCGGTGCTGACGGACCCCAGGCTCGATGTCTTCGCCGAGCGCACGCGCGCACTGATCCGGCGCGAGCGGGCGGCGCTGGCCGCGGCCTTGCGGAAGCTAGGCGCAGCCGTCGTGGACGGCGTGGCGAATTACCTCTTGTTGCGCCTGCCGAATGCGTCTCCGGAGGGGGCCCGAGTTGCCGAGGATCTGCTCTGCGGGTTCGGCATCGCCGTGCGCACCTGCAACGACTATGCCGGGCTGGATGCGCGGCATCTGCGGGTCGCGGTAAGGGGGCGGGCCGATAACCTGCGGTTGATCGCCGCACTCGCCGAAGTGCTGCGCTTGCGAGCGGCGCGTCCGGAGGCTTAGGCGATTTCTGTCAACAAACATACCGCCTGGCTTGTCTTCTCGCCCGCTGCCGCGATACGGAAGGCGAGCGAGAAGACGAGCCAGGCGGTTGATTTTCGGACAGAAATGGCCTTAAATCGCCTGCACCAGCGCCCGAGGTAGGGCGTCCCTTGCGAATCGCCCTGGAGGTGCCTGGCCATGCCGGTGTACGAGTTCTACTGCCCAGACTGTCACGCCATCTACAATTTCTTCTCCCGTCGGCCGAATACCTCGACCCGGCCCGCCTGTCCGAGCTGCGCACGGCGGGACCTCGATCGACGCCTGTCCCTGTTCGCGATCTCGAAGGGACGCGGTGAGCGCGAGGACGATACCGACGGCGGCCTGCCGGACGGTGTCGACGAGGCGGCGATGATGAAGGCCATGGCCGCCATGACGGACGAGTTGGAGCACCTGGACGAAGACGACCCAAAGCAGGCGGCACGCGTGATGCGGCGGTTGCTCGATAACGCAGGCCTGAAGCTGGGCGATGCCATGGCGGACATGATGGCGCGCATGGAGGCGGGCGAGGACCCGGATCGGCTCGAGGCCGAGTACGCGGACGCCTTGGATACGGAGGATGCGCTGACCGGGCTCGCCGCAGGCGGCGGTCTGCGCGGGCTGCGGCGCAAGCTGCTGCCGCCGCGTCGCGACGAGCAGTGGTATCCGCTGGAAGGGCCGCCCGCGGATCGGCGCTAGCGCGGCTCAGCGGCAATAGCGATCGATGAATGCCTCGTGCTCGCGCCGGCGGCGCTTGAGCCGCTCGCCGCGGGCCGGCTTGTAGCCGGCGCGGAGCTCGTTGTTGATGCCCTGAATCTCCTGGCGCTTGTTCCAGCAACGCTCCTTGTAGCGGTCGGCGTCGGTGGCCGTCGCGCGCGGTTTCGGCTTGCCCCGGGACTTGCCCTCGGGCTTGCCGGTGACAGGTGCTTCGGGCTCCGGCGGCACCCAGCCGGTACGGTTGTCCCGAATCTCCAACGCCCGTTCCTGGTCTTGTCCCTGGCAGGAGCGCTCCCGGAATTCGACGCTGCCGTCGGCTGCGGTGCAGCGGTATACGCGGGTTTCGGCGAGGATCTTCAGGGGAGTGGGCAGGGCGGCCGCGAGCAGCGCAGCGCAGAGCAGGGTCGTCGGTATCGAAAGCGCGTTCCAGAAGCTTGTACGCATCTTGCCTGGCCTGCTGGCAATGGGCGGGGCTGCCCTTCCCTTTGGGTGCTCGAGGTACGAGTGTAACCGCCCTGAACCAGCTGTATACAGCGGGTAACATCGCTGGCGAAGAGATCCGGCATGATCGAGGGGGCGTCCGTGGGTGCCATCCAGCGCCGGACTCAGGGTGCCTTCGCGCCCTGGTGCCCGATTCAGTTTCCGACAAGGGTCCAAGCCATATGCAGAGCATCTACATCGCCGGTGCCGGCTCGGGCAGCGGCAAGTCCGTCGTCGTGCTGGGGTTCATGGAGCTGTTGTCCGCCATCAACCGGCGGGTTGGCTTCTTCCGGCCCGTGGTGAGCCGCGACGTGGACGAGGACAACCTGACCGCGCTGATCCTGACCCGCTACGACCTGCCCTTCCCGGCGCACGCCCTCTACGGATGCACCGCGGAGGAGGCCAGCGAGCTGGTCGCCGCCGGTCGCTATGACGAGCTCCTCAAGCGCATTCTCGACAAGTACATGCTGCTGGACGAGCAGTGTGACATGGTGCTCTGCGCCGGCACCGACTACGACGGGTTGGTGCCATCGCTGGAGTTCGACTTCAATGCGGACCTCGCCAACAACCTCGGCTGCACCATGGTCGTGGTGGTCAAGGGCTTCGGCCGCAGCCCCGACGAGGCACTGCACGCGGTGCACATGGCGCACGAGTCCATGCTCGACCGCCGCGCCGACCTGCTGGCGACCATCGTCAACGGCTTGGATCCGGACTTCGTGGATTTGGTCAAGCGTCGTGCCCGTGGCGTGCTGCCGGCCAAGGAGACCCTCTACGTGCTGCCCGAGACCCTGGCCCTTGCCAAGCCCACTATCGGCGAGGTCGGCAAGATGCTCGGCGGCGACTGTCTATGCGGCGAGGAGGATGCGCTGAACCAAGTGGTCACCAATTACAAGGTGGCGGCCATGGAGATCCCGGACTTCCTGAACTATGTCGAGGACGGCTGCCTGATCATCACCCCCGGCGATCGCAGCGATATCATTCTGGCCAGCCTTGCCGCGGACGTATCTGCGGCCTACCCGCGCGTGGCGGGGCTGCTCCTGACCGGCGGCCTGCAGCCGGCGGAGAACGTGCAGCGCCTGTTGGCCGGCCTGCGCCGCAACAAGGTGGCGATTCTGGGCGTGGATGCGGACACCTTCCAGACCGCGCTGGCGGTGAATCGCGTGGAATCCACGATCCTGCCGGGCGACGAGCGCAAGATTGCCGCGGCGCTCGGCGCATTCGAGCGCAATGTCGAGATCAAGGATCTGCAGGAGCGCATCGCGGTGCATCACAGCGAGCGTATGACGCCGCTGATGTTCGAGTACCAGCTGTTGCACCGCGCCAAGGCAGACCGCAAGCAGGTCGTGCTGCCGGAGGGCGCCGACGAGCGCATCCTGCGCGCGGCGGAGATCCTGACCCTGCGCGGCGTCGCGGACCTGACACTGCTGGGCGATCCGGGCAAGATACGCCAGCGCATCGGCGAGCTGGGCCTGCAGCTCGCGGATATCCCCATCATCGACCCCGTCACCTCACCGAAGCGTGACCAGTACGCGGCCATCTACCATGATCTGCGCAAGCACAAGGGCATCTCAGAGCAGATGGCGCTCGACGCATTGGAGGACGTCAGCTACTTCGGCACCCTGATGGTCTACACCGGCGACGCCGACGGTATGGTCTCCGGCGCCGCCCATACCACGCAGCACACGATCCGCCCCGCGTTCGAGACGATCAAGACCAAGCCCGGTATCAGGATGGTCTCCAGCGTGTTCTTCATGTGCCTCGCGGACCGGGTGCTGGTGTACGGCGATTGTGCCGTAAACCCCAATCCGGACGCCGAGCAGCTCGCGGACATCGCCATCACCTCTGCCGCCACCGCAGCGGCCTTCGGCATCGAGCCCCGCGTGGCCATGTTGTCCTACTCCACCGGCGAGTCGGGCAAGGGCGCGGATGTGGAGAAGGTGCGCGAGGCGGTGCGAATCGCCCGCACCCGGTGCCCTGACCTGAAGCTGGATGGGCCGATCCAGTACGACGCCGCGGTGGATGCCAGCGTCGCCCGCGCCAAGCTGCCCGACAGCGAGGTGGCCGGTCAGGCGACCGTGTTCATCTTCCCGGACCTCAACACCGGCAACAACACCTACAAGGCGGTGCAGCGCAGCGCCGGCGCGGTGGCCATAGGTCCGGTGCTGCAAGGTCTGAACAAGCCCGTCAACGACCTAAGCCGCGGCTGCACCGTCATCGACATCGTCAACACCGTGACGATCACCGCCATCCAGGCGCAGGCCGCAGCCCCGGACTGAGGCGATTTCTGTCAATCTTCATACCGGCGCGCTGGTCTTCTGGCGCGCCTGCTGTGTCTCGGCAGCGGGCACAGAGGTCGACTGTGCGCCCGCTCCCGCTCCTTGAAGGCGAACGAAAATCCTACGCAGTTCGGTATCTTGTGCTCCGGCAATCGCCTGAGCATGCCGCGGGCTCCCCGTACTGAAGCGAGATCGACCATGAAGATACTGGTGCTGAACTCCGGCAGCTCGTCCATCAAATTCCGGCTGTTTCTGGCCCCTGCGAGGACGGAAACCGGCGCCGAGCGTGGGGCCGAGAGCGGGGCCCATGGCTGGCGGGTTGCCGCCAGGGGTGCCGTGACGCGTATCGGCGAGGCGTCGGGACAGGTCAAGCTCAGCTGGACCGATGGGGCGGGTCGGGTCTATGGCCGCGAGGATGCCGCCGGCATCGGCTCCCACCATGCCGGGATGGAGCGCATCGTCGCGGGACTGCGCGAGACCGGTGCCCTCGGCGGGGCGGAGGAGCTCAGCGCCATCGGGCATCGTGTCGTGCACGGGGGCGAGGCCTTCCACGCCCCGACGCTGGTCGACGATGACGTCATCGCCGCTATCCGGCAGGTGACCCCGCTGGCGCCCTTGCACAATCCGGCCAACCTGGACGGCATCTTGGTGGCGCGCAAGCTGTTCCCCGAGGTGCCCCAGGTTGCGGTGTTCGACACGGCCTTCCACCAGACCATGCCGCGCACGGCCTATCGCTATGCGATCCCCGGCTATCTGTATCGGGAGCACCGCGTGCGCCGCTACGGCTTCCACGGCACCTCGCATCACTACGTCGCCAAAGCAGCGGCCCGGATGCTCGGCAAGCCCCTGTCGCAGTGCAACCTGATCACCTTGCATCTCGGCAACGGCGCCAGCGCCGCGGCCATTCGCGACGGCGCCAGCCTGGACACCTCCATGGGCATGACCCCGTTGGAGGGGCTGGTCATGGGCTCGCGTTGCGGCGACATCGACCCGGCGGTGCACTTCTACCTGTGCCGGCACCTGGGCTTCGACAACGAGACCCTGGACGATCTGTTGAACCGCCAGAGCGGCCTGCTGGGCCTATGCGGCGTCAATGACATGCGCGAGGTTCACAGCCTCGCGGAGTCCGGCGACGAGGACGCCAAGCTGGCGCTGGGGGTCGTCTGCCACCGGCTCAAGAAGTATATCGGTGCCTACATGGCCTTGCTGGGACGGGTCGATGCCCTGGTGTTCACTGGTGGCATCGGGGAGAACGATGCTGAGATTCGCAGTTGCGCCTGCTCAGGGCTGGAATCCTTGGGCATCCTGCTTGACGCAGAGGAGAATCACGGCGTCTTGGGCAGGGTTGGTCGGATCTCCGCTCAGGATACCCTTGTCCAGGTCTTTGTGGTGCCTACGGACGAGGAACTGGAAATCGCGCGCCAAGCCTTCGAAGCGCTGGCGGGAGAGGGCGCATAGTCGAGCGATGTGCCCGCTGCCGCGATGCAGCAGGCCGGCAAGCAGACAAGCCGGGCGGTCTCTTTGTCGACAGAAAGCTCAGGGCCTAGGTGACTCCTGCCCCGTGGAGCTAAGGCGATTGCCGGAGACAAACATACCGAATGGCATAGGATTTTCGCTCGCCTTCAAGGAGCGGCAGCGGGCGCATAGTCGAGCTCCGTGCCCGTTGCCGCGACGCAGAAAGCGGGCGAAAAGACAAGCCAAGCGGCTATGTTTGTTGACAGAAATCGCCTAAGCGGGGCGTCCTGCCGCGCACGAATAACGCCCTTCCATTGGCGTCATCTGTCGGGTCCGTCGATCGACGGGGCCTCGCCCTCAGGGGCTGATCGGTGGCTGGGGCTCCGGCGGCGGCACGACGACAGCAGTGCCCTTGTCGTCGTCATCCGTGGTCGCGGCCCAGATTATACCGCCGACCGCCATGCCACCGATTACCAGCAAGCCGGTCGTCTGGTTCGTCAAACCAGCTTGCGTGAAGGCCCCGCCCTGCGCGACGGCGTGACGCTCAATGGATTCGGCGCTGGCGCAGGTGTCACCGTCTTCGATCGTCAGTATCGCGTTCTCCGGCAGCTCCTGGCGGCAGCCGTCGCCGAACTCGACCGTCGCGCTGCTGTCTTCCAGCACGAAAACGCGGTTTTGCGGCTCGAGCTGCAACCCGGCGAGCGCCGGGACCATATCGCTGCCCTTGGAAACCAAGGCCGTGCCTGTGACTGTGGTGATGTGCGCGCTGGATGCCGCTGGCGTCTCGGGCGCCGACAGCACCACCTGACTGGCGGCGGCCGCCAGAACGCCAAGACTGAAGGCGAATCTGTGTACGTGCTTCACGGTAGGGGCCTCTCCGGGTAGTGACATAGTGCGTGGCCAGGATTACATCAGTTCGCCGTCGGCGAGTCAAAGGAGGGATGTGCCTTGGAGGGTTCCACTCATCGGGAGAATCGCAAGCTTCGCGGGCAACTGGCCCTATTGCGGTCGAGCGTGCAGGTCGATGTTGATCGAGGAGCCGTCCGAGCGGCCTGTGCGGCTGCACCGAGCCCAGCTATGGCCCTTGGCTCATGCCCCGGGGATCGGCTGGTCCGCGCGCAGGGTTGCTCGCCGCCGGTACGGCATCGGTTTTCTGATCCTTGCTCGGCTTTCGGTATAGTCTCGTCATTGAGCACCCGAGGCACCGCGGCATGCCGGCGAATCGATCCATCTTGCGCACCCAGTCCCTAAGGACCAGCAGTGCCACGCGCCGCGCCGCCGTCGCCGCGATCAACGCCCTGCCGGCCTACCGGATCGCGCTCTGGCCCGATGGCTGGGTGCTGGAGCCGGACGGCGCCGTGCGCGTCGTCGATACCCATGCGATGGCTGAGGCCAGGCGCTGGTTCGAGATGGCGCAGAGCGCCAGCTCAGGTGTTCGGCGCCGGCCGCTCACGGCCGCCGAGCAGGCGCGCGCCATGCGCCTGCTCGGCGTCTATGTGCCGCCTGCCGTGGTCTCGCTGTCCGGCCGACGCTTCTCTTCCGAGCAGGTGGCCTCGGTCGCCTTGCAGCTGGTGGCCGGAGACTGGATCGGCGAGCGCCGCCGGCGCCTGTTGGCGCAGCCCGAGCGGGCGCTGGCGGAGCATGCCCGCGCCTGGCAGGGCTCCCGGCACCAGTGCCCGGCCAACGCCGACGCCGCCGAGGCGCTGTTGCACGGGGCTTTGGAGGCCTGCATTTCCGAGGGGTTGTTGCCGCCGGCGCGCTACCGGGTCGTCTCCCGCTGCGAGGACGGCTTCGGGCTCAGACGCTGGCGCTACGCGGTGGAGGTCAACCTGGACCCCTATGCCCGCGCCCGGGCCCGCGAGGCCTTGGACGCGGCGCTGATCCCCTGGAACCGCGCCGTGATCCGCGACGGCACACCGATGCCGCTGATCACGCTGGACGTGCGCGCCGCGAACAGCCACCGAGCCGGCTAGCATAGACCGGATAGCATAGAATGAAGTCGAGCCACGCCAGCGCCCTGTTGCTTTGTCTGCTACTAGCACCCGCACAGGCGGACGAGCGCCGGCAGTCGGGCACGGACACCGGGCGCCATGTGGCACCGCGCGCCGCGCCGTCGGCGCCGGCTTCGGCGCAGCGGCTACGCCGGCAGAGCGTGCGACGGTCGGTCGATGACCGCACCCTGTTGGAGGACATCGACCCCGCGGTGCGCCAGTACTGGTCGCAGAAGTGCGTACAGCAGCGCGCCCGCGGCTGGGGCCACACCGGCGACTGCAATCATCCCGCGTACTCGGGTGGCTACGATGGCCGCGCGCCGCTCGTCGTGCCCTATGACCCGCGGGGCCGCGGTTACCCATCCCGAATCCATCCAGAGGGCCCCTATCGCCTGCAGGCTGAGCCGAGCCGCCGGCGTGGCCACCTCGGCGTCCAACCGCCGCGGAAGGAAGGACGCGGCCATCTGCGTTGATGGCGCGAGGCCACCACAGCGGTGCTGCGCGGGGCGCGCTGACGCAGGCGCTGCGGGGTCAGAGTAGAGCCACGGCCTTGATCTGAATCCAGACCTCCAGGCCGGGCGTCAGGCCCAGCTGCTCGGCGGAGCGGCGGGTGACGCGGGCGAGCACCGGTGAGCCTGCCAAGTCGAGCTTCACCAGGGACAGCGCCGGGTGGGCATCGTCGCCGAGGGACAGCACGCGAGCGGGCAGGGTGTTGAGGATGCTGGTGCCGGTCTTTGGCGCATGGGTGATGCTGACGTCGCGGGCGAGGATGCGGATCCGGGCGTGGTCGCCGATGGCAGCACCGGTGTCGCGCACCCAGAGGCTTGCGCTGCAGCAGGCCACGCGCAGCAGGTGCCAGCGCTCGTCGCGCTCGGCCACCTCGCCGTCCAAGACCACGCCCGCGTCCTCGCCCAACCGGATGGGCAGGTCCAGCCGCGAGAGGATCTGGCTCAGCGGCCCGCTGGCCAGCACCCGGCCCGCGTCCATCACCATCAGGTGGTCGGCGAGGCGCGCCACCTCGTCCGGGGCGTGGCTGACGTAGAGCACCGGGATCTCCAAGTCGTCGTGCAGGCGCTCGAGGTAGGGCAGGATCTCCTGCTTGCGCGCGACATCCAGCGCCGCCAGGGGCTCGTCCATGAGCAATAGGCGGGGGCTCACCGCCAGCGCGCGGGCGACGCCGACCCGCTGGCGCTCGCCGCCGGAGAGTGCGGCCGGCTTGCGCTTGAGCAAGTGTCCGATCCCGAGTAGCTCGACGGCATGCTCCAGGCTGAACCTGGCGTTTCGCGTGTCCTGATCGCGGCTGCGCCTCTGCCCATAGCGCAGGTTGCCGAGCACCGTGAGGTGCGGAAACAGGCTCGGCTCCTGGAACACATAGCCGATAGGCCGCCGGTGGGTAGGCACCCAGGTGCCGGCGTCCTGCCAAATCGCGCCGTTGAAGCTGAGCCGGCCCACCGCCCCGTGCTCCAGTCCGGCGATGCAGCGCAAGAGCGTCGTCTTGCCGGAGCCGGAATGCCCGAACAGCGCCGTGACACCCCGGGCCGGCAGGCGCTCGTTCACGTCCAGCGTGAAGCCGGGCCACTCGACTCGGATGTCGGCGTAGATCATCGGTACGACCGATCGAGGAGTGCCATGGAGAGGATTTCCTGCGGGTTGTCCAAATCGGGATCGCTTATGGGTACCGGCATCCCATCGGTATCGCTGTCGAATACCGAGCCTCGATCCCGATTCCGATTCCGATTTGGCATTCGTCGGATGCTCGGACCGAGCTCAGCGCCTGCCCCGATCCGGTCGCCAGGCGTACAGCGCCAGCAGCACCAGAAAGGAGAACACCAGCAGGATGGCCGCCAGGCGATGGGCGTCGCCATACTCCAGCGCCTCGACGTGATCGTAGATCTGCACCGAGGCGACCCGGGTCACGCCCGGGATGTTGCCGCCGATCATCAGCACAACGCCGAACTCGCCGACGGTGTGCGCGAAGGTCAGGATGCCGGCGGTGACGAAGCCCGGCAGCGACAGCGGCAGTGCGACGGTGAAGAAGCGGTCCAGCGGCGAGGCTCGCAGCGTGGCGGCGGCCTCCAGCGGGCGCTCGCCGATGGCCTCGAAGGCGTTCTGCACCGGCTGCACCATGAAGGGCAGGGAGTAGAGTACCGAGCCTACCACCAGGCCCCAGAATGTGAAGGGCAGAAGCCCCAGGCCCAGCGATTGCGTGAGCCAGCCCACCGGGCCCTTGGGTCCCATGGATACCAAGAGATAAAAGCCGAGCACCGATGGCGGCAGCACCAGCGGCAGCGCCACCACGGCGCCCACCGGCGCCTTCCAGCGCGAGCGGGTGCGCGACAGCCACCAGGCGATGGGGGTGCCGACGACGAACAGGATCAGGGTCGTGGCCGCGGCCAGGCGAAGGGTCAGAATGATGGCTTCGAGGTCGGCGGCCGATACCAGCGTTTCCATAATGGACGTTGCGAGAACTACTGCGACGCAGAAGACGGGTGGATAAGCGCAGCGTATCCACCGCGATGCTCCAGATTCCTAATCCATCCGATACCCGAAGTCGCGAATCACGGCCCTGGCCTTCTCCCCCTTGAGATACTCGAACAGCGCGTTCACCGCCGCATTGTCCCTACCGCGGTCCAGGATCAGGGCATCCTGGCGAATAGGCTCATGCAGGTCGCCGGGCACGATCCACCCTGAGCCCCTGGCGCTCTCACCGTCACGCATGACCTGGGACAGCGCGACCAAGCCCGCCTCGGCGTTGCCGGTGGCCACGAATTGGTAGGTCTGGGCGATGCTCTCGCCCATCACGAGCTTCGGCTCCAGGGCGGCCTTGACGCCCAGGGCGTCCATGGTCTGCACGGACGCCTCGCCATAGGGCGCGAGCCTCGGGTTCGCGATGGCGAGCTTGTCGAAGTCCCCGGCCCGCAGCAGTGCTGCGCCGTCCCCGATAACGCCAGGCTCGGCGGACCACAAGACCAGCGTCCCGACGGCATAGGTGAAGCGTGTGCCGGGCACGCCCAGGCCTTCCTGCTCCAGCAGCGCGGGGCGCTCCTGGTCGGCCGCGAGCAGGACCCCGAAGGGTGCCCCGTTCTTGATCTGGGCGTAGAGCTTGCCGGTCGAGCCGAAGGATGCCCTGACGCTGTGGTCGGTGTCTGCCTCGAAGCGCCGGATCAGGGCCTTCATGGGCGCCGCGAAGTTGGCAGCGACGGCGATCTGCGCCTCGGCGGCGGAGGCCGCTCCGGCCGCGGCCAGTCCGGTGGCAAGAATGCAGGCAGCGACGATGCTGGCGGTGAGGCAGAGCCTGCGGATCGAGGGCATGAGTTGGGCTCGGGTCAAGGCCTGCTCGCATCTTGGCGGTGGCCTCGCGTGCGCCGGCGCCGGCTGCGGCTTGCGCCTTCGAGGCATACCGCTGCGCAGATCGTTCGCGGATGGAGACTGGCCGCTGCGGGACGCTGCAAAAGAGACTTGCGCACAAGACTTGCGCACAAGGAATGTCGGGTGGATAAGGCGATTGCCGGAAACAAACATACCGAATGGCGCAGGATTTTCGCTCGCCTTCAAGGAGCGGCAGCGGACGCATAGTCGAGCTTCAGCGACAATTCGAACGGCGAGCCCCACTCCGTTGCTGAAAAGTCACCCAACCCTTGGGGCCTGTTCGACATGTCCGGCAATGTCTGGGAGTGGTGTTGGGATCTCTGCCGGGATCGCTGCAGGATAGGCACGACTGGCCTGCCGGCCCGCGCAATCCACACGGACCGCCATGGGGCCGCGGGCGGGTGCTCCGCGGCGGCTCGTTCGACCGCGAGCCCAGGCACCTGCGCTCTGCCGTCCGGCTCAGATACGTCCCTGTGGTCCGGTCCGTCAGCATCGGGTTCCGTTGTGTGCGCGGTTCCGTCCGCCAGCATGACCATTGAGCCGTCGCTCTCTTATCCACCGAAGTTTCATATTTCCTCATGCGACCAACCCCATGACCAGGCTGATCAGGGGCTTTCTCGGTGGTCTTGTCCCATCTGGGCAATCGACACCGAAATCCCCGTCCGCGATGAAGTCGGACAGCTCGCGGCGGACATCGGCAAAGGTGTATTGGGTCGTATGCTTGGAGCGGTAGCGTCGGGTCGGCGCCTTCGGCAAATGAATCGCATACAGCCAAACGACGGCAGTGGCGAACCTGCAGCAATGCAGATGATTACTCACGGTGTCGGGATTGCGCGTTTGGGTATGGGCACTGCCGATCGCCTGCTTGATCTCGCGAAAGCCCGATGCGATCTTCCAGCGGGCAGAATAGTATGCGATGAGTTGCACAACGGACAACGTCAAGTCGGTGGTCATCAGTGCCACCGATTGCCGGCGGCGGTAGACCCAGACCACGCGCATGGGACAGCGCAGGGTCTTGAGCATTTCGACCCATGCGGCGGCCTTGACCTCGCGCTGGCCGCTGTAGAGCTGCACCTTGTCGGTCTGTGCCTGCGCCTGCATCGAACCGGCCAGCGCGGCAGCTTTGCCGAGCCGCTGCCCGTCCTTTCGCGGGCGTCCGCGTCGCCCCGCCGACACGCTCGGAGCGAGGTCGGCCGACTGTCGTTGGCAGTCAGCCTGAAGACAAGGCAGTGGCTCGGTACTTTCCAGCCCTCGCCGATGTTCCCGAGCAGATCAGCAGTCAAATGGCGATCGGACTATCCCGAGCCTACCCCAAGGGCAAGCGCATCGCTGTCGGTGGGAAGCACGATCTGAACCAGGTGAAAGGCGGCTTAGCAAGGCCATCCGTCGCCTGCAGAAAACGCTGCATTAATTCAGAGTCTTCCTAAGCTTTTGTAGCAGCATGTCTTGCGGAATCTGCCGCTTTCTTGGTAGACACCCTTGATTCAACACCCGCTTTCGCGGTTGCGGCCTTTGCGGACTCTCCTGATTTGGCAACCGCCTTTTTCGCAGCGGCACCTGATTTGGTGCTTGCGCCCTTTGATGAGGCCATCGCGGCCTTTGCTGCCTTTGCAGAATGAGCGACGCCAATCTTGGCCATTGCAGCCTTTGCTGCGATACAAGAACTAACGGGCTCCATGATCAAGTCCTCTGGAGGATGGGGATAGAAAATCCAACCGCACGACGGGTGGATTGGGCGAAGGCTATTATCGAGGGGACACAAGCCTCCATAGCATGTTCTACAAGATCATTGAAAATCGCGCAGCCACCGATTTCCAATCATAAGAATCCAGGGATGCCTCTCAGGCTGCGCGCCGTTATTCCCGACATTTCATCTTGCCTGAGCTTGCGAAGAGCGACTACCTGAGCGGAGATGCCGAGTCAGCGAGCTGGCGGGATGGAAACCGGCAAAGGGCCTATTTCGCTCCTATTGTCGCAACATCTGATCTTTGAACGGCGCTATCTGCAGCGGCACCCGCTTTTGTAGCGGCCGTCTTTGCGGCAGGGGCTGAATCAGCAACCGAGCTCTTTGCACTCTCTGCTGCATGTGTAGTAGCCGATTTGGAGGCGGCGCCGGTTCTTGCGGCGGTGGATGAATCAGCAACCGAGCTCTTTGCACTCTCTGTTGCGTGTGTAGTAGCCGACTTGGAAGCGGTACCTGTTTTTGCGGTCGCGCCTTTTGCTGAAGCGCCCGCTTTGCTGGTCGCCAATTTTGCAGCCAGGGCCGAATGTGCGGCTGCCCCCTTTGTTGTGGCCCCCGCAATTTTTACCGTATTACCTACGCCGAGCTTGCCCACGGCAGCTTTATAGAAAATGATGTATATCATCATACCCAAAGAGGACAATATTTGGACTTAACGGATTAGGGAAACGCCGAATTAATCAGCATTTCCTTAGGAAGCTCAACCGCCCGACGGCGCGTCAGTTTGGCTGATTAGGTGCCGGTTCGGCACCGATCAAGGCTCATGGAGCGGGTCGAAGCCAAACCGCCATGGACGCGGAGAATTATCTCAAAGTCGGCGCCTAGGCGCCGGGCTTTTCAACGGCCTGCGAGTGTTCGGAATCTGATACTCGCAGACTGACCGAGCATTGGCGTTTATTTTTCAGGCACTTGCCGACGCTGATTATTGTACGAACTTCAGTTCCGGCACACATAGTTGACAGGTGTTGTATCGGGAAGTCGCCATTTGCATGCACACACGAAGATGGTTGCTTAGCAGCGGCTGCAACGGATAAGCTTCCATTCGTTGTTTCTTTCAATGTCGCATGGTGGAGAATATCGATGGCGTATCTCTTGCCTTGGGTGGCGCTTTCTGTGCTGGTCGCTTTGTTCGCATACGGACGCGGACACAACATGCTTGCAGTCTTCGGGTTTCTCTTGCTCGGTCTCCTGTTCTCTCCCCTAGTCGCGTTAATTGCCGCCGCGCTGATTCCCCCATCCGATCAGTCACTGATCGACAAAGGCCGCGCAAAGCAGTGCCCGCACTGTTTGGAGTTGGTCAGGCCCGCCGCCAATGTCTGCAGCCACTGCGGATAAGGACATAACGGCGTAACGATCCGCAACGACGATGCCGAGGTGAGCGCAAGCGCATCAGATGATTACGATAACTGCTCGAAGTAGTGTGTGATAATGCTCGGCAGCACGCTGATAGAACACATTGCGCAGACCAAAGCGCTGTCGTTCGAAGACTCAGATGGTGCCCTTATCGTGTATTACGAACTTCACGTTCTCTGTTGTCTTTATGGCCGCCGGATTAGGAGCGGAGCCTGACGCTGATGCGGTCGCCCCTTTTGCAGGGGTACTGGCGTTGGTGGCCGCCGCATTAGGAGCGGAGCCTGACGCTGACGCGGTCGCTCCTTTTGCCGGAACGCTGGCGTTGGTGGCCGCAGGATTAGGAGCGGAGCCTGACACTGATGCGGTCGCTCCTTTTGCCGGAACGCCGGCGTTGGTGGCCGCCGATTTCGCGGCATGAGCAGCATGAGCAGCATGAGCAGATTTTGCAGTTGCCCCCTTTGTTGCGGCCGCTGCGGTTTTTAACGTAGTCGCCAGGAGAGGTTTGATCACCGCAGTGTCATAAAAAATCGCTTTATAGAAGACTATATATGTCATCTTACTAAAGAGGATCTTACGGGCAGGAGACTCGAGCGTTCTAAAGACACGACAGTCTTGCAGATTAGACGCCGGTTCGGCACCGGTCAAGGATTCGGGTACTCGGGAGCGTGGCGCCCATAGGCAGGGGCGGCCGCCCGCAGGGACGAGCTCCAGACGACCTGCTCCGTCTAGGGAGACGCAGATTAACGCCGCCGATGGAATCCATCAGCGCGCGGTTCGAGAGGCGTTGCCCGCCGATCGTGAAAGACACGGCGGTTGGAGCGCGTTTCGGACGGCGCGTGTCGCCTTGGTCACGGTTGGACCTCCGTGGGGGGTGATTATCGCCGAGGTTCAGCCGTGGCCGTCGTCAGACTGATAGCCTGTCGGCGCCCTCCTTGGCTTCTGGGTTCCGGCAGCCCTTGCCGCGAGTATGGGTTCTCGTAAGCCCCAATACCGCCATTCCGACGCGGACCACCGGGATCCAGTGACCAAGGATGGTCGAAGACCGGGCTGGAGCTGGGTCTTGGCGCTAGCCGCCTACCTATGCGGCCGCATCGCTAGCCGTCCTGTGGTCGGCATCAGCGCCCTCCTCAGACTTCGACTTGTAAAAATCGCGATCTCTCACAACCCAGCCCGCGGCCGCACCCAAGGCGGCGCAAACAATACACGGAATCAATGCGATATGCATGGCGATCTCCTCCAGTGGCGAATGGAATTTGCCGCAACGTTACGCGGCGCTGCAAGCATGGCGCGCGGGAGCCCAAGTTGCAAGGCGATAGATGCAGCAGAGAGACGTCTCGGCGAACGGTTCCAAGCGCTGAAATCTGCTGTCCAGAACACCTTTGGCCGGACGCCCTGCCCGGCGGGAGCGTTGGAGGAGGGGGCTCCGACGGCCGCCGCTGCGGCGAATGACAATCGCGGCTTACCCGGCCGCTCCAACGGCACTCGAATCCATCGGGTCCATTTCCGGCGCAGCCTCGGTTCCCGATGTCGCCTCCGCTGCTTTCGGCTTACCGTTCTTGCGAAATCCGTTGATCGCTCTGAGCCGCTGACGGATAGGAAATCCAAGCGACCCCGAGAGCCCAGGCATGGCCGGAGACAGGAGGTTAGCGGGGGCGGGATGCTTGGTCAACAGGTAGCGGCGGGGCTGACGGACCTCGCGGCAGGCACGGGCGCGCGCGTTGCCAAGCGCTGGGAGGAGATGCTGAGGCGCAGCGCCGGGGCGGGCTGGAGCGATCAGGGGTGGGCGCGGCGGCGCACCGATGTGGGTGAGAATCCGCGCGATGGGAGCGGCATCGGTGACCCAGGCGATGCGGCGCTTAGCCACTCCGCAGTTCGGGCAGACCAGCGGTAGGGACTCGAACCGCCGGGTCTGCCCCCATCAAGGCAGCATGGCCCAGAGCTAGCGCGCCGGGGAGCGAGCGTTCGGGCCGGCACAGCCGGTGGTGAGGTGACCTCCGCGGATGCGCTCGGGTCGTCAGCCGCATCACGCCTATACCCGGTGGCGGCCGCACGCAGGGGCGAGTTGGGCGCGAGCACGCCATGGTCGCGACGGCGGTGCCGCCTGGGCGGCGGCCAATCTCTGAACAAGCTGCGCCGCGCGATGGTGGATCAGCAGGCTTGATCACAAGACTGGCGGCATGAGCGCCAGTGCCGCGGTGCCATCGCGCTGGCCAATGTCTAAACAAGCGGGTAGCCGATAGAGGACGCGTTCGGCGTCGAGCAGCTCGAGGCGCTCGCGTGCGAA
>JANQFI010000616.1 GCA_028277905.1 Chromatiaceae bacterium
CACGGCCGTGACGGCGATCCCAGCCGCCGTCGGCGTGGTGCCAAACAGCGCGCGCAACTCCTCGCTCGGTGCGGCGAGTGTCCAGCTCTTGCTGGTGAAGAGATTTCGCAATTGTTGCAGCATTTCCGATTTTATACGGAATGCTGGTCACCTCAGGAACGGGTCATAACAGGACATAAGCGGACATGCGGGGACACGTTTCGCATGCTAAACCCTCCCTACGTCATGCCGCCGTTATCCGCCCCCCCC
Source organism: Chromatiaceae bacterium (assembly GCA_028277905.1). Lineage (GTDB taxonomy): Bacteria > Pseudomonadota > Gammaproteobacteria > Chromatiales > Chromatiaceae > Thiohalocapsa. The sequence goes on from JANQFI010000616.1 coordinate 250, forward strand.
CCTTGCAGTCTAGCGATCAGCCTGTCGGCTGCGGCTATGAGGGGGCTTTTACCTTCTCCACGGCGTCCTGGCCTCATAGGCGCGCCGTAGCTTGGCCCGGACCTTGCCCATGGCACCTTTCGGTCGGCCCCTTGCGGCCTCACCGCGCGCACAGCATCAGCATCTATCAAATCTATGCTCTTCGTGGGGCTCGATTTTTCGGAGTGTGTGAGCGCATTGGACCCTATCGGCTTATGTGCAGATGGCCCGCGTCTGATCCAGGCGATCCACTCCCGCGAGATGATCCTGACTTCGTTGGGCAGATGCTTCCGGCCCGGCCGCGGACGCTCGCGCACGTCGATGTGCAGAAGTCGACGCGCTTCGTGCAGTGTGGTCTGCACCGTGGTCCGGCACACCCCGGCGAGCGCCCCGATCTTGTCGATGGGAAGGTCGCAGACGCCGTGGTGTTTGATTTCGCCAGCGATAACAGCGAGGACGCTGCGCTGTCCCTCGGTGTAGCAGGACCGTAACTGCGGCGGCATAACAGCGGACCCGCCCAGCATCCGGCGCCGCTCGCGCGATGCCTTGCGGTCGGGGGAGCGGGGACGCTGGCGGGGCGTGAACCGGCTGGACAGACGCCCAGGGGTCGGGGCCTTGGCCTTGATCGCCGGCCTCGATGTCCTGGACCCGTGCTCCCAGAGCATCGCCTCATTGTCGCGCCATGGGTGCTCGCGCCATTCGGCGACGGCCTTCGCGGTCGATGCGGCGGCCTGTTTCCGCCACGCTGCTTCCCGCGCCGCGCTCATGGCAGCGCCCTCATGGCGTCGAGGTGATCGCGGTAGCAGCCGTGGTCAACCCCGGAGCTGTCGACCGACAACCAGCCGTCCGCCGTGTCGATCAACGTCCCGATCTGGACTTGGCCGGCATAGACCGAGAGACGCCGCCGGCCCGCGCACGGCGCCGACACCTCGGTCTTCGCGTCGGGGATGCACCCGGCGCTCATTGCTCGCCCCCGCTGGGGGCGAGGCCCTGGCACAGATAGTGCCAACTGTCGGTGAAAGCCTGCCAGACGATCCGCAACACAGCACCGCGGACATCCCCCTCAAGCGCAACCCCATGGTCTCGCACGAGGTTGATCGTACGCCGC
>JANQFI010000627.1 GCA_028277905.1 Chromatiaceae bacterium
CCGTGCCGCCGCCGCAGCGGCCAGCGAGCGTGCGCGCGCCGAGGCCGAGCACGAGCGCGCTGTCATCGAGCGGGAGCGTGCTGAGGCCGAGCGCGAGCGTGCCGATTCTGAGGCCTCGGCCCGTGCGGCTGCGGATGAGCGCGCCGATGTCGAAGCCCGCGAGCGTGCGGCGGCGGATCACCGTGTGAGGGAGCTGGAGCAGCGGCTGGCGCAGCTGGAGGCACAGCTGCGCGGGAACCGCAAAGGGGACTAAGGCGATTTCTGTCAACAAACCTACCGCCTGGCTTGCCTTCTCGCCCACCTTCTTTGTCGCGGCAACGCGCACATAGACCAACTATGCACGCGCTGCCGCTTCGCGAAGGCGGACGAGAATCCTGCGCCATTCGGTACGTTTGCTTCCGGCAATCGCCTTAACCCTCGCCGTCCATCCACAGGCCGTCCGCCACCTCCGGCGGCATCTCCGGTGGCTTGTCCAGAAACTGCGGCGGCCGGCGCGCGGCCACCGTCAGCTCGAAGGCGCGGGCGAGGCCCAGCAGGCGCGGCTCGCCAAAGGGGCGGCCGACGAGGGACAGGCCGAGCGGCAGACCTGCCTCGGTCCAGCCCATGGGGAGGCTCAGCTCCGGCAGGCCGGCGATGGAGGCGAGGTAGGCGGGCCGGTAGGGGTCGTCGGCATCGCAGTCGTAGCTCGCGTCATAGTCGTCCAGCAGGGACGACGCCGGGCAGAGCATGGTGGGCAGCACCATGGCGTCGAGGTCGTGGTCATCGAGACACTGGGTCACGGCGGCGCGCGCCGCCGGCAGCCGCCGGGACAGGATCTCCAGGTACTCCAGATCCGCCAGCCCCGGACTCTGCAGCGCGCGGCGGTAGGCGTCGAGCCGCCTTGGCTGCACGGGCGTCGCTGAGCCGTCGATGAGCGGCGCCTCGCTCATGCGCAGGAGCTCCGCTAGCGAGTGTGGCATGCCCTGCTCGGTGTTGAGCAGGTAGGCGTCCAGCTGGCCGCGCAGCTCGGTCTCCAGGAGCCGGTCCAGGATTTGGCGGCGGCCGTCGAGCACGGCCTGGGGCAGGTCGATGTCTACCAGCTCCGCGCCCTGCAGCCGCAGCAGCTCCAAGGCCGCCGTGAAGGCTCGGTCCACTTCCTTGTTGCCGCCGCGGTAGGCGCCGACGACACCGAGTCTGGCCCCTTCCAGGGTCACCTCGCCGAGCCCCGCCGTGAAGTCGGCCGGTCGCTCATCAATGTCCAGGGTGCGCGGGTCGTTCGGATCCGCAGCGGCGATGGCGTCGAGCACCAGTGCCAGGTCGCGCACGCTGCGGGTCAGGGCGCCGGCGACCTCGACGCTGAGCGCCGCGGGCAAGATACCGGCGCGGCTGGTGAGCCCGGGCGTCGGCCTCAGCCCCACGAGCGCGCTGACCGCCGCTGGCCCGCGCAGCTCGCCCGCGACATCTGTGCCCAGTGCCAGCATGCCGAGGCTCGCGGCGACCGCGGCACCGTCGCCGGCGCTGGAGGGGGTGCGGCGGCGATTGTAGGCGTTGCGCGTCTGCCCGCCGGCGGAGCTGTAGCAGTAGCGCCCCAGCGCCAAGGTCAGCTCGCTCAGATTGGCCTTGGCGAGGATCACGGCCCCGGCGTCGCGCAACCGCTCGACGACATGCGCATCCCGCAGCGACTCATGTCCGCGCAGCGCCGCCGAGCCCCCGGTGGTGGGCAGATCCAGCGTTTCCAGGTTGTCGCGGACGATCACCGGGATACCGTGCAGCGGCCCGCGTGCCCCGGAGGCTGCACGCTCGGCATCCAGTGCGGCGGCGTCCCTCGGTGCATCGACGTTGACGGCGATGAGGCTCTTCAGCTCGGGTCCGCCGCGGTCGAGGGTCTCGATGCGTCCAAGATAGGCAAGGGTCAGCGCCTCGGCCGTGAGGGTGCCGGCGGCAAAGGCGGCCTGCACCCTGCCGATGTCGGCCTCGATGACATTGAAGGGTGGGTCCTTGGCTGGCGCCGATGCATTACCCCTGGCCGTGTCCGACCCGGCGCTCGCTCCGGCGGCGTCAGTGCCAGGATAGCCGCAAGGCGTGACCGCCAGCAGCGCGCCGGAGCACAGCGCCACCAGGGCGCAAGGCTTGTTCATCATAGGGACACCCTGACAGAGCCGTCAGCAGGATAACTGAACAGGTCAGGCGGCGCCTTGACAAGGGTTTCGCCCAGACGGGGGCCAGTTCCCCGAGTCAGAGAGCTTCCAGCGGGCGCGCGAGCGAGAGACCTCAGGGCCGGATCAGCGCCGGACCCAGCTGGTGCAGCAGCAGCACCGACAGCGCCAGCGCAAAGGCAACGCGCAGCACGAGCCGCAGCCAGTGATTGAGCCAGGCAGCACGCCCGGCGTTGCCGTCCTCCAGTGCGATGACGGACTGCATATAGAGCCCGAACTGCGCGAACAGGAATACAATCGTGAAGACCAGCGCCAGGGCTGCGGCCATGCCGGAGTAGGAAGGCAGCTTCCCGTCCAGCGTGAAGACCTCGTACAGGGCCGTGGTCCAGAGCACCCCGATCCCCAGCCAACCCCATAGGAACAGACGCGCGAAGCTCGCCTTGCGCAGATCGAGCCGCAGCCGCGCGGAGCGGATGCGGCTGATGGCGGGCAGCTGCACGAAGAGCATGAAGAATAGCCCGCCGAGCAGGACCAGGCTGGCGACCTCGCGCACGGCGACGACGGCTGCATGGATCAAGTTGACGGCCATTGTGGCATCAATCTGCCATCAATCTGCGCTGTCGAGACTAGCACCTGAGGATCAGGGGCTAGGGGCAGGAGCCGACGAGACCAATAGGGCATCCGCCGATCGCGTCCGCTCAAGGCCTCAAGGCGGGGCCGCGGTGAGCAGCCCATGGCCAAGCTCAGGCGATTGCTGGAGAACAACATGCCGAACGGCGCAAGATTCTCGTTCGCCTTGTCGTTCGCCTTGTCGCTCGCCTTCAACCAGCGGGAGTCGGCGCATCCTCGAGCCCCCCGCCCAGTGCCGCGACGCTGGAGGCGGGCCAGAAGCCGAGCCCGGCGGTATGCTCTTCGACAGCAATCGCCTCAGTGCAGCTGCACCTCGAAGCTGAGCCGCTCCGCCCCGCCCAGCAGGGTCTTGCGCAGCACCTCCACCGGCAGCGTCTCGCCGGGGCGGCTGTCCATCAGTGCGATGCGGATGTCGGCGTAGCTATGGATGGGGTTGTCGCCGACGCCGACGATGCGGTCCCCCGTCTTCATGCCGGCCGCCTTGGCGCCACTGTCCTCGCTGAACCCCTGTATACCGATGCCCTCGCCCTTGGACTCGATGTCCAGCATCACGCCCAGGAGTCCGGTAGCCGGGAGGGCCACCCGTCGCGGGTAGAGAATGAAGTCTGCTACGTCCACATCGAAGCGCCGGTTCGTGCCGCTCACCACCGTGGCTGCGGGTGCCTCGATGCGCCGCGCCACACGCCGCGGGATGCCCTGGCCATAGGCCACGTGGCCGCTGCCCGCCAGCACGACCAGCGTCTTGCTCGGGTGCTCGCGCAGGTAGGCCGCGGCGCGCTCGGCCATGCCCTCGTCCCACAGCAGCTGCACATCGAGAAAACGCTCGAAGCTCGCGTCCTCGTCCTTGGGGTGGATGGCGAACACGGCTTTCACGCGCTCCAGGTAGTCTGCATCGTCGCGGTCGATGTCCGCCGGAATCTGTGACATCTGCTCAGCGCTCAGGGACGCGATGCCGCCATCGCCGGCCTGATCGGTGATCTCCTTGGCCAGATTCAGCGCGACGAGCGCGATGCCCTGCTCGCGGGCGAAGCGCAGGATGGGCCGGTACAGCCGATAGTCGAAGCGCCAGCGCTCGAAGTACTCGGTCTGTCGGAGCAGCTCCGCCTCGCCGATCTTCCCCGCGACGAAGGCGTCGAGCACCGGCTGGAAGGGCTGCTGGAAGGGCTCCATGCCGATGGCGAGGTCATGCCCGCGCTCTTGCAGCCCGCGGATGATGCCGAGCTGGTTCAGGTGGTCCTCGTAGTGGTCGTGGGACTCGCCGATATACACGACCCGCTTGTCCGCGAGCCGCGCCAGTAGCGCATCGAGCCCAGCGACATGGGCCGTCTCCACCACCGCGGTGTCGGTGTCGAGGATCTCGTCCCGGCCCGGCAGCATGGCAGACCCGCTGACGTCGGTCGCTGCGGCCGGCATCCAGATGGCGAGGCCAAGCATCTGGCTCGCGAGCAGGCCCCTGAGCAAGGCGGCACGGGCGGCGGAGTTGGCTCTGAAGCTGGGCTGGGTCATGACAACTGTTGTGATTCTGCCGCAGTCATCGTCATTATGGAGCAACGGCGCGGTCTGGACCGCGCGACCTGCAGGGCGACAAGCAACTGTCCCGCAGGCTGGACCCTCAGACCGACCGACTAGGGAGCAACGATGCCTCTCCCATCCAAGCCCAGGCCCGCACGAGAGCCAGCGCCGGTTTCCGTACGCGACAGCAAGTCGGCGCCTGCGGCTGCGCCTCACCGCGGGCCTTGTTCCTGGCCCTGCCTGCTGGGGCTGCTGATGCTGCTGATGCTGCTGCCGCTGCCCGCAATCGGGGCGGCCGACCAGCCGGTGGTGGGCCACCGCATCGACGCCGTCATCGACCCGGACGCCGGCACGCTAGAGGTCAGAGACCGGCTCAGCCTGCCGGGGGAGCTGCAACAGGTCACCTTCGCGCTGCACGAGGGGCTGCGGCCGCGGGTCGAGGGAGGCAGCGCCGTGCTGGAGCGCATCGGCCGCGACGGCCACTTGGAGCGCTTTCGGTTGACGGTTGCCGACAAGGATGATCGCGACCTGACACTCGCCTATCGCGGGACTATCCGCCACGCGCTCGAGACCCTGCGCGAGGGCATGGGGCGGGACCGCCAGCAGCTCATCGGCACCATCGACGACGACGGCGTCTTCCTCACCGGCTACACCGGCTGGTATCCAAAACTCCCCGGCGCACTGAACCTCATGGAGCTCAGGGTACGGGTGCCGACGGGCTGGCTCGCGGTCTCCCAGGGCGCGGGGCCGGAGCCGGTGGACGGTAGGGAGCACCAAGTGCGCTGGCGGGAGGAGCAGCCGCAGGACCAGCTCTACCTCAGCGCCGCCCGCTTCAAGCTCTATCGCCGGTCCACGCCCCACGGCGAGGCGCAGGCGTACCTCAGGCTCCCCGACGACGCCCTGGCGCAGCGCTACCTGGAGGCAGCGGCCGACTATATCGCGCGCTACAGCCGGCTCATCGGCGACTACCCCTACGCCAAGTTCGCGCTGGTGGAGAACTTCTGGGAGACCGGTTACGGCATGCCGTCCTTCACGCTGCTGGGCTCGCGGGTCATGCGCCTGCCCTTCATCCTGCACAGCTCCTACCCCCACGAGATTCTACACAATTGGTGGGGCAATAGCGTGTATGTCGACTACGCCGCCGGCAACTGGGCGGAGGGGCTGACCGCCTACCTGTCGGACCACCTGAGCCAGGCGCTGGCGGGACGCGGCGCCGACTACCGCCGCGACCAGCTCAAGGCCTATGCGGACTATGTGCAAGGCGATGAGGACTTCCCGCTGACCGCATTCCGCGGCCGCCACGGCAGCGCCTCCCAGGCCATCGGCTACGGCAAGATGCTGATGACCATGCACATGCTGCGGGTGATGCTGGGCGACGAAGACTTCCGCAACGGGCTCAGGACCTTCTTCCGCCAGAACCGCTTCCGCACTGCAAATTTCGATGACCTGAGACTCGCCTTCGAGCTCGCCAGCAACCGCGACCTGGGTGCCTTCTTCGACGCCTGGACCACGCGCACCGGCGCCGCCGAGCTGAAGCTGGGCGATATCGAGGTGAGCCAGGGCTCTGGCGGTGGCTATGTCGTCACCGGCAGCGTCTATCAGATCCAGCAGGAGCCCCCGTTTCCGATGCTGGTGCCAGTGGTGGTGCACTCCGAGCGCGGTGACCCGCGGCGCGTGCTCGCGACCTTCAACCGGCGTGCCGCGCGCTTCGAGGCGGGGCTCGCGGCGGCACCGGCACGTGTGGCCCTAGACCCGCAATTCGACACCTTCCGCCGCCTGCTCCCGGAGGAGTCGCCGGTATCGCTCAGCAGTCTGTTCGGTGCCGACACAGGTCTGCTGGTGCTGCCCGCGGCCGCCGCAGCCGCCACCGGGCGCGGCTACGAGCAGCTCGCCGAGGGCTGGCGCCAAGGTCAAGCCGGCTGGCGGATCACTTGGGACAATGAGCTTGAGGCCCTGCCGGGGACTGGCGCGGTGTGGCTGTTCGGCTGGGAGAACGCCTTCATCGACGTCCTGGCCAGGGCGGGCAATCTTGCCCTGGACGCCCAAGCCCGGCGCCTGACGCTGGCGGGTGGCGAGCCGGTGAGCGAGCTCGACGCTGAGCTGGGCGGCGTCAGCGTCGCGCTGGCCGTCCGCGCCGGCGATCGACCGCTGGGCTGGGTGGCCGCGGCAACGCCGGCAGCCCTGCCCGGGCTCGCCCGCAAGCTGCCGCACTACGGCAAGTACAGCTACCTGACCTTCGCCGGCGAGGCACCGGACAACCGGCTCAAGGGCCAATGGCCGCCCGGGGACTCTGCCCTGACCCGTTGGCTGTCGGCTGCGCGCCCCGGCCTCAGGATGCCGGCGCGCAGCACGCTGGTGCCACGCTGAGCGGACATCGACGCGGCCCCGCGGGGCCGGCAAGCGCCCGGGAGCCGATGGTCAATCGCGCTCATCGGTTGCAGGACCTCCCCCAGCGAGCTTGTCCAGCAACCGCGTGCGCCTGCGTGCCGCCGCGGCACCCGGCGGCAAGCGCTCGGCGTATGCCAAAGCCCGCAACGGGTCCCGGGCCCTGTGCTCGAAATACTTGGCCAGGGCCTCGCAGGCGGTGCCGTCGCTCGCCTCGGCGAGCCGCTCCCACAGCGCCAGCGCGGCGGGCCAGTCCCCGGCGCGGGCATAGAGGCGCGCGAGCAGGTGGCGGGCGGTGGCGTCGAGCGCGTCTGCCTCCATGGCGGCCAGCAGCCCGCGGGCGCCTTCGGCGTCGCCCGCCGCCAGGCGCCAGCGGGCGATGCGCAAAGGATCGGCACCGAATCCCCCCGGGGCGCGATGGACCGCCGCCAACAGGGCGGGCAGGGCGGCGACGGACAGGAGATCCTCCCGGTTGTGCGCCAGCACAGCGCCGAGCCGCCGCCCGTCACCGTGGCGCAGCCAATCGAGCCAGGCCGCCGGCGCCTCGGCCCCCGGCAGATCGCCGCTACGCGGTCGGCCCAAGAGGCGCTGCTCGACGGTGGGGAGCCGGCAGTCCGGCCAGCGGGTGGCGAAGGCGCGCCGCACCGGGTGCAGCAGATCGAGATGGGCGATACCGGGGGTGAGGTCAGGCAGCCGCGCCAGGCGCAGCCGAGCGGCGAGCAGGGGCAGATCGAAGGTCTTGCCGTTGTAGCTGAGGAGCAGGCCGGCACCGGCCAGCGCCCCGGCCAGCTGGGTCAGAAAGGCCTGCTCCGCGTCCAGGCGCGTGAGCAGGAACTGCGTGATCTCGAGCGCGCACTGTCGCCAGCGCGCGAGCCCCACCACGAACACCCAGGTGCCGGTGCCGCCGGCGAGGCCGCTGGTCTCGGTGTCCAGCGCGACCCAGCCGGCCGCGTCGGCTGGGGCCTTGGGCAGCAGCAGTTGTACCGCCACCGGATCCGGCCGCAGCGAGCACCGGCCCTGCGGCGTCGCGAGCGGCAGCCTGTGGCACAGCCGCAGCACGCCGGGCGCGAGCCGTTCGGCGGCCAGCGCGGTGGCCAGCGCCGCATCATCGGGCGTGACCTGCGGCGCCGGCGGCATAGGCGCCGCGGTTCCCCGCTGCTGCACCTCGCCGGCAGCCGAGCCCACCCCGGGGCGCGCGGCGCCGAGCCGGCGCAGCCGATCCGCCAGGCTCGGCCGCGCCGGCGCCGGCGGCCCAGTGACGCCCGGCGCATCCGCATCGGGCTCCGCCATATCGGACGCCCAGCCATCGGGCACCTCCCCATCGGGCGCCACCCCATCGGGGATGCCTGCATCGGGCGCCGCCGGCACCTCGCCACGCACCCGCCGCAACCGCTCACGCAGCCCGCTCATGCCTCGCCCCGCCGGTGCGCCTGCCGAGATCCGGCCACAGCACCGGGAGTCTGCCCGCGCCCCCCGCGGCCCTCGGCCCCCGGGCCTCGGTCAGCCAGCAGGTCCAGTACCATCACGGCCAAGTGCCGTGGCGTGCGGGAGCGCTGCTCGTCCCCCGGCAGGATGGGCCCAATGCAGGCCGGACAGCCAACGCCGCAGCCGCAGCCCCGCACCAAGGCCCGGGCATCCGCGAGCAGCCCCGGCGCCGCATCGAACAGCGGCGCCGACAGGCCAACGCCGCCCGGATAGTTGTCGTACAAGAACAGCGTGGGCTCGAAGCGCCCCGCCAGCTGACGGCCGTCCAAGGGCTGGTTGTCCGGGCCGCGCAGCTGACCACGCCCGTCGGCGCCGACGGCGGCGAACCAGCTGCCCTGCCCGTCCCCAACCGCACGCCCGAGGTCGCCGATCTCGGCCATGACCCTGAGCGCCGCCACATGGTGCAAGGCATAGGCGGCGCCGAGGAAGCCCTCCACCGCCCGCTCGCGGCTGCCAAAGGTCTCGGCCAAGGCCTGTTCCAGCACCCGCGGATGCAACTGCCACCAGACCGCGGTGCTGTGCATCTCCTGGTCCGGCAGGTCGATCTTGCCGTAGCCGATGTTGTCGTGGCTGTAATAGCGGATCTTCTTGTAGCCGGGGTAGCGTCGCACCAGATGGACCTCGCCGTGAGCCACCGCGGCGCCCTGATCGAATCCGGCATCGAATCCGGCATCGAATCCGGCATTGGAACCGGTATCGGCCGGGCTTGATGGAGCAGGCGCGCGGGCGGTGGCCCGCCGACCAAGCTCCGCCAGGATCTTGAGCTTGGTGTAATCGATGGCGTCTGTGTAGTAGTCGGCGCGGGTCTTGGTGACATAGGCCTTGCGCCCGATCCAGTCCAACCGCTCGACCTGAAAAGGCTGGGACTGGACCATGTAGATGGCGCCCTGGTACAGGGTGCCCGGCGCGCCCATGTAGTCCACTTCGGCGATGATGGCTTGCTTGCCCCCGGTGGTATCGATGACGACGAAGTTGCCCTCCGCCACCGAGCGCAGCGAGACGGCGTTGGCCGGGTAGCTGTCGGCAATCCAGTACCACTGGCCGGCCCCGGCCTCGCCCACCCGCTGTAACAGCCCCTGGTCCCGCAGGTAGGCGAGCATCTCGCCCAAGTCCTCCGCGCAGTCGCCGAACCCCTCGCCGTCGCGAAACGGCAGCTCGAAGGCGGCACAGCGCACGTGGTCCATCAGGATCAGGAGCTGGTCCGGGTGGATCCGGGCGTGCTCCGGCGAGGCGCCGAGGAAGAACTCCGGGTGCCGGACCATGTACTGGTCCAAGGGATCGCTGGTGGCCACCAGCACGCCGAGGCTCGGGCGGTTGCGCCGCCCTGCCCGACCGAGCCGCTGCCAGGTGGCGGCAATGGTCCCCGGATAGCCGTTCAGCACCGCCACGTCCAGGGCGCCGATATCCACCCCCAGCTCCAGCGCCGAGGTGCTGACGACGCAGTCCACCCGGCCCGCGCGCAGCGCCCGCTCGCCGCTACGCCGCTCGCTCGGCAGGTAGCCGCCGCGGTAGGCCAGCACCCGCGGCGGACGGCGCGGGTCGCGATCGAAGACGTCCTTCAGATACTTGGTGATAACCTCCACCATCAGTCGCGAGCGGGCGAAGACGATGCTCTTGAGCCCCTGCCTGATGGCCGCACGGGCGATGCGCGTGGCTTGCGAGCGGGCCGAGGCCCGGATGCCCAAGTCCGGGTCGATGACGGGCGGGTTCCACAGCAGCAGATGGCGCTCGCCACGCGGTGCGCCGCTGTCGGTGATGGCCATGACCCGCTCACCGATCAGCCGGCCAGCCAGGTCCGCCGGGTTCGCAATGGTGGCGGACGCGAAGATGAAGCGCGGGCTCGCACCGTAGAAGCGGCAGATGCGCGCGAGCCGCCGGAACAGGTTGGCCACGTGGCTGCCGAACACGCCGCGGTAGCCGTGCAGCTCGTCCACGACGACGTATGCCAGCGACTCGAAGAACTGCGCCCACTTGGTGTGGTGCGGCAGGATCGCCTGGTGCAGCATGTCCGGGTTCGACAGCACGATATCGCCGCGGGTGCGCACCGCCTTGCGGGCGTCACCCGGCGTGTCGCCGTCGAAGGTGAAGGCCCTGATCCCGAGCGACCCGCCGCGCGACCCACCCGGGCCGGCGCGCCCAGCCTGATCCTCGGCCCCGGCACCGGATCGCAGACCGGCCTGATCACCCGTGCCCACCAACGCCTGATTCAGCTCCGAGAGCTCCGCCACCTGGTCCTGTGCCAGCGCCTTGGTCGGAAACAGGTACAGCGCCTTGGCGCCACGGCTCAGCACCGCATCCAACACCGGCAGGTTGTAGCAGAGCGTCTTCCCGGAGGCGGTCGGCGTGGCCACGACCAGGTGCGCGCCGGCCTGCGCCAGGTCCCAGGCGGCGCGCTGGTGGGCATAGAGACGGGTCAAGCCCCGAGCCGCCAGCGCCGCGCCTAGCCTAGGGTTCAGCCTCTCTGGCAGCGCCGCGCAGCGCGCCGGCTGCGCAGGCATGCCCAGCTCGCCGGTGATGCGCCCGGCGTACTTGTGCTTGAGTCCGGCGAGCAAGCGGCGGACGCGGTCGTCGTCCGGGTCGGTGGCAGGGTCTGCCGGCGTGGTCGGCGCGGGCGATTGCGGGGCGGGCGGATGCGTTGGCGATGCGGGGGTGATGGCGGACATCTGCGGGCTCCGGCTCGGGCTTGCCGGAGTGTAACCGCGCGGGTGGCTCAAGGCCTGAGCCTTCTATCCCCAACGGCAGAATTTCTGCGGAGTCTGTCCCAGTCGGCAGCACGGCGATCGACGATCCTTAGAAAGTAGACGCAAATCCTTACATTTCGTATGCTTTCTGCGGCAATCGCCTCAGGCGATTGCCGGAAACAAACAGACCGAATGGCGCAGGATTTTCGCTCGCCTTCAAGGAGC